>CALVUU010000001.1 GCA_944363655.1 uncultured Bacilli bacterium
AACAAAATAAGTTAGATGTAATAAAAAATATGTTATTAAAAAATATGACAATAGAAGATATTGCTGATATTGTAAATATGAGTACCCTAGAAGTAGAAGAAATAATAAAAGAAAATAATTTAGATAAATAGAGTTGAAATACAGAAAAAAATAAAACAGATGAAATAATAAAAGATATTGCTATATAAGTACTGTGGAAGTAAAAGTTTAAGAAGAAAAACTTTTCCTTTTAATTTAAACCAATCTATGTTATAATTTAATTGCAATTTTAAGTGGGCAGAAAATCCCACTTTTATTATTAGTTATGGAGGCAATATGCAAGAAAAGTTAGCGAAATTAAAAATTGATTTACAAAAAGTATTAGAAAGTGAAGAAATTATTGTTGATGATGTAACCTATGAAAGGAAAGGTAATTATAATTTTTTAACAATTACTTTAGATAAAGTTGGAGGAATTGATTTAGAAATGATTGTTCATGCAACTGGTATCGTCGATAAAGTGGTCGATAAGGCTGATATAACTGATGATAGTTTTATTATGGATGTTGTAAGTAAGGAAAGAGGTTAAAAAATGAATAGTGAAGAATTAATTAAAGCGTTAAATAATTTAGTTGAAGAAAAAAATATTAGTCCGGATGTTGTGTTTGAAGCATTGCAGTTGGCGCTTCAAACTGCCTATAAGAAAAATTTTAATTCAAAGACTAATGTCCGTGTTGATATTGATCGGGATACAGGAAAAATTAAAGTATATTCTTATCTTGTGGTAGTTCCCGAATATGATGAAGGTCATGAAGAAGTTGATGAAGAAGGCAATGTTAAAAAAATTGAACCAAGTATCAATCGTGATGCTCAAATACTTCTTGAAGATGCCGAAAAAATTGTCCCAGGCATTAAAGTAGGTGAAACAATTGAACAAGAAGTAACTCCAGCAGATTTTGGACGTGTTGCAGCAGGAACTGCTAAGCAAGTGGTAATGCAAAAAATAAGAGAAGCTGAAAAAGCTAGTATTATCGATGAATTTGCTGATAAACAAGATGAATTAATGCTTGGTATGGTGGCTTTGGAAGACCAAAAGAATTATTATATTGATTTAGGTAGAACTAGGGGAATACTTCCTAAAAAAGAAATTATTCCTGGTGAAAAAATAGTTATGGGTTCAAATATTAAAGTATATGTTACCAAAGTAGAAAATGGTCCTAAAGGACCAGTAATTAAGTTATCTCGAAAGAACTATGGTTTTGTTAAAAGATTATTTGAACACGAAATACCTGAAGTAGCAAACGGCACAATAGTTTTACAAATGGTTGTACGTGAACCAGGTGTTAAAAGTAAGGTGGCTGTATATTCTACCAATGATAAGATTGATCCTATCGGCGCATGTATTGGAGAACGTGGTTCAAGAATTGCAGGTATTTTAAAGGAACTTAATGGTGAAAGAATAGATATAATTCCATATAATAGTGATCCTGTTGAATTCATTAAAAGTGCCATGACTCCTGCTAAAGATGTTATTGTAAGTATCACTGATGAAGTGAAAAAAGAAGCTTTAGTAGTAGTTAATGAAGATAATTTATCTCTTGCTATTGGTAAGAAAGGATGTAATATTAAATTAGCCAGTCGTCTTACTAAATATCATTTAGAAATTAAGACTATGGAAGAAATTAATAAAGCGGGTAATAGTAATGAAACAAAAGAAAATACCAATGCGTAGTTGTGTAGTAACTAAAGAAAAATTACCTAAAAAAGAGTTAATTAGAGTACTAAGAACTCCGGAAGGTAATATAATAATAGATGAAAGTGGAAAAAGTAATGGTCGTGGTGCATATTTAAAAAGAGATTTAGAAGTAATAAAAAAAGCTCAAAAAACTAAAATTCTAAATCGTGTTTTAGAAGTAGAAGTACCCAATGAATTATTTATAGAGTTAGAAAATATGATAAAATAAAGTTGTTAAAAGAAAGGAAAGTGATAACATGACCGTAAGTGATTATGCTAAAGATGTTAATTTATCAGTTGCTGAAATATTAAAAAAATGTAAAGAATTAGGTATAAGTGTTAAAAGTGCTAATGACGAATTAACTGATGATGATATTATTATGCTAGATAACACTATTAATCTAATCAGTACTGATGAGGAAACAACGTTTGAAGAAGAGGAAGAAATTGATGATAAAGTTGATGAAATCTTAACTTCAAGTACATTTGATAAAGCAAGTAAAGAAAGTAATTTTAAACAAAAATTAAAAAAGAAAGACTCTAATAATTCTAAAAATGAATATAATATGCTAAAAAAAGAAATGTACAAGCATAAAAATAAACTGAAGAGTAATGTTACTGATGATTCTATTGTTATATATAAAAATGGTATGACAGTAGGTGATCTTGCCACTTCTTTAAATGTTCCTAATACGGAAATTATTAAAAAATTGATGCAATTAGGTTTAATGCTTAATATAAATCAAAATATTGATTTTGAAAATGCCGAAATAGTTGCAGCATATTATAGTAAAACTTTAAAAAGAGAAGAAACGCAAGATGTTGCTAATTTTGAAGAATATGAAATAGTTGATGCAGAAGAAGATTTAGTAAAAAGACCACCGATAGTTACTATTATGGGACATGTCGATCATGGTAAAACAACTCTTCTTGATTATATAAGAAAAACCCATGTTGTTGACAAAGAATTCGGTGGTATTACCCAACATATCGGTGCATATCAAACTAAATATAAGGATGAATTAATAACATTTATTGATACTCCTGGACATGCCGCATTTACCGAAATGCGGGCGCGTGGTGCTAGTGTAACGGATATAGTTATCATTATTGTTGCAGCAGATGATGGAGTAAAACCTCAAACTAAAGAAGCCATTGATCATGCTAAGAGTGCAAATGTGCCAATTATTGTGGCGGTTAATAAGATTGATAAGCCTGATGCCAATATTGACCGAGTTTTAACTGAAATGAATGAAGCAGGAATTACTCCTGAGGCATGGGGTGGCGATGTGCCTTTTATAAATATATCTGCAATTACTGGTGAAGGAATCGACCTTTTACTAGAAACTATACTTACTATTGCGGGATTAAATGAACTAAAAGCCAATCCTAATCGTTATGCAGTTGGGGCTGTTATTGAATCACGTCTTGATAAAAATGTTGGAGGAGTTGCCTCTTTCTTAATTCAAAATGGAACTCTTCGTATCGGGGATCCTGTTGTTGTTGGGACAAGTTATGCTAAAGTGCGGACTATGAAAAATGATCGTGGGGAATCTATTGCTTTCGCTGGACCATCAACTCCTGTTGAAATTACCGGTTTAACAGAAAATCCATCTGCGGGGGATAAATTCATGGCATTTGAAACCGAAGCTGAAGCAAAACATATTGCTCAAAAACGCAAAGATGCCGCTAAAAAGAATGCGGGCAAACAAAAACGGGTTTCTCTTGATGATTTATTTGCTTCAGTTGATGCTGGTAATAAAGAAATAAATATTATCTTAAAAGCTGATGTTCGTGGCAGTGAAGAAGCAGTTAAAAATGCTTTAGAAAAAGTAACTACTAAGGATGTATCCGTTAATGTCATCCGTAGTGGTATTGGAGCTATAACAGAATCTGATGTTGTTCTTGCTACTGCATCTAATGCTATAATTATTGGTTTTAATGTAATTGCTCCAAATAATACTAAAGAACTTGCTAAAGAAAAAAACATCGATATTCGTCTTTATACAATCATTTATAAATTAATCGAAGATATTGAAGATGCTATTAATGGTATGCTTGATCCTGTTTATGAAGAAAAAATATTAGGTAGTGCTATAATTAGAAAAATATTTAAATTTTCTAAAATAGGTAATATCGCTGGATCTTATATAACTGATGGTTTTATTAAAAATGGTGCTTTAGCTAGAGTAATTCGTGATGGTATTATTATTGCTAGTGATGATTCTATTGCTTCTTTACAAAGAGAAAAAGATACTGTAAAAGAAGTTAAAAAAGGTTTTGAATGTGGAATAACTTTAAATAAATTTAATGACTTTAAAGAAAATGATATTATTGAATGTTACGAAATGGTGGAGATTTCTCATGAAAAGTCATAAAATAGATCGTATTGCTAGTGATATATCCCGTAACATTAGTGATATTTTAGCTAATGAGGCAAATGACTCACTTTTAAAAACAATAACTGTTACAGGATGTCACGTTACTAATGATTTAAGTTTTTGTAAAGTTTATTTTACATCTTTATCTAATTTAGATAAAAAAACTTTAGAGCGTGAATTAAATGAAGCATCCCCATACATTCGTGGCGAATTAAGTAAACGGGTAGATATTAGACATACTCCTGAATTAAAATTTATATTTGATGAATCAATTGAGTATGGCAAAAAAATAGAAGATATAATAAATTCATTAAATTAAGGAGATTACAATGATTGATATTGAAAAGAATAATTTACCAAAAGAATATGAAAGGGTAGTGTTAGAAGAATACTATGATTTTTTTAGTAATCTCTATGGTATTCCTAGTTCTATATTTCGTGGTAAACCAACATTTACCACGAAATTAGAAAAATTATCTAGAAGAGATTTTAAAGATCAAATTTTAATGTCTGCCATCGGCGCATTAAATTCTATTACTTCAGATGATATAGAATTTGTATTTAATAAAGAATTAGATGGACGTATATCTGCTCTTGCTAGAATTAGAATAAAAGAAACAGATATTCATATTGCAGAAATTCTATATTTAGAATATCAAGATTATGATGAAAAAGCTCACATTGCTAAAGAAATGTTTACAACTTTAAAAGAATATGCGAATAATTTAAATATTCCTTTACTTTGTTATGAAGTACCTCAAAATGATGAAATAGGAATAGATATTGCTTTAGAAAATGGTTTTTCTTTTATCGAAGAACCAAGTCATGAAACATCTATTTCTAGAACCTTTGTTTTTGAAAAAAAACTAGAACCTATAAGGATGCAAAATGGATGCACTCTTAGTCGTAAATAAACCAAAGGGACTAACAAGTAGAGATGTGGTTAATTCTCTTAACCACATCTTTTCTACAAAAAAAATAGGACATACTGGAACTCTTGATCCAATTGCCACCGGCATCCTAGTTTGTCTTATAGGTAAATATACTAAATTAGTAGATTTAATAACTTCTTATGATAAAGAATATATTGCTGAAATTAAACTAGGAATAAAAACAGATACTGATGATATTACTGGTAATATCATCCATGAAGAAAACTCAAATGTATCACTAGATAAAATTAAGGAAGTATTTTCTAATTTTCCATCTGTTTATAACCAAGAAGTTCCAATTTATTCAGCTGTAAAAATAAATGGAAAGAAATTATATGAATACGCAAGAGAAAAAATAGATATAACTCTTCCTAAAAGAAGAGTTAATATCTATTCTTTAGAGTTATTATCTTTTAAAGATAATATCATTACTTTTAAAACTAGAGTATCTAAAGGTACTTACATCCGTTCTTTAATTCAAGATATATGTGCTAATTTAAATACCATTGGTACAATGAATAATCTAATTCGTACTAAACAAGGAAATTTTAATATAAATAATTCTTATACTTTAGAAGAAATAGAAAAAGGTAATTATAAATTACTCAATATTAAAGAATTTTTAGATTATCCTATAATAGAACTAAATGATACTTTAATAAAAAAAGTATCTAATGGTTCTATTATACCTAATACTTTTAATATAAAAGATAAAGTAATATTTATATACAAATCTAAAGATATTGCTATATATGAAGTAAATGAAAAATATTTAAAGCCTTATATTATGCTTTAAATATTTTTTTGAGTAAATGCAGGTAAAATCTTGACAAATACCTGCGTTTACTTTAAAATTGTATCAGAGATGGTTTTTATGGTTTATACATATAAAGAACTATTAGAAATATATAAAGATGATTATAATATCAAAAGAGCAATAAAGAATAAAGATATATATAAAATAGAAAAGGGAATATATTCTGACAAAAGAAT
>CALVUU010000002.1 GCA_944363655.1 uncultured Bacilli bacterium
TCAAAATTTGTGATTTTTACAAGTGATGATCCAAGGTATGAAGATCCTTTGGATATAATTGCAGAAATGATAGGAAAAAGTAAAAAGACAAATTATATTTCTATATTAGATCGAAAAAAAGCCTTAGGAATTGCTTTTTTAATTTATGAAAGTAATGATATACTTTTAATTCTTGGAAAAGGGAGGGATAATTATATGTTAATTAAAGATAAAAAAATAAAATATAGTGACTATGATGAAATTGTAACTTTATTAAAAGAAGATTAATTTTACTATATTAAAGATTTTGTTTTTTAAATAGTAATTTAATGTAATTAAATTAAAACCACTTGAATATAGTAAATAAATATAGTAGAATTAAAATATAGATAGAAAGGTAGTTGATATTAAATGTTAGAAATAATTGAAAAAAAGTTAACTCTGTGTCAACTAGGGGGGGGTCTAAACCACTTAAAAAAATTATATTTGGTTTAGATATAATAAAAAAAGATAACGCGTAAAGTCTAGTAAAAAAATTAGAATTTAGGTGTTTTTTTGGTATTAATAAAAGTGAGGTAATTTTTGTGGAAGTTTATAGAAAAATAAAAGGTAATTTAAAAGGGAAAATAGTATTATTAGTATTAGTAATGGTAATAGTTGGATTGCTGACAAAAGTTAGTTTATCTGTATTTCAATATGTTAATGTTGGCACAACTTCAACTCTTGTTTTGGGGGATATTTATATGGCATCAAAGGATAAAGATCTTACATTGAATGAGTTAAGACCAATGGAAGCAATAGAAGGAAAAACAAAAGGAAGTAAATATAAATTTAGTGTAGAAGGATATAATACTAGTAATAAAGATATATATTATGGAATTTATATAAATTATGGGAATGAAATAGAAGAAAAGACAAGATTTAAAGATGAAGATATTATGTTATATTTAACAGAAACAAAAGATGGAATAACAAGAGAAGTATATGGACCAGGGAGTTTAAAAGATTTTAATGATACTTTAATATATGCAAGTACAATCGAAGGAGAAACGGAAAAAGAAGAGAAAATAGAATTAGAATATGAATTAACCGTTTGGTTAAGCGAAAAAGTTTTAATAAGTGATACAGAAACTAATATAGAGGGAAGAAGTATATATACAACAAGTGAATATGAAAATAGTTATGCAAGTGTAGCAGTAAAAGTATATGGAGATTTTACGGAGAAAAATATAACAACTCCAAATGAAAGCATTAAAGCACAATTAAAAGAAAGTCAAACAGAATATTTAATAGAAGAAGAATATGAAAAAATAAAATGGACAGATGAAAATGTAATAGTAAGAATACAAACAACAAAAGAAGCAAATAAGATAGTAATTACAAATTTGACAGATAATAAAAAAGAAGAAGGAGTTTTCTTAGAGGAAAATGGTAATTATGTTTACCATCAAGAAGTTAATAAAACAGGTAAGTATAGTTATTATATAGAATATACAGATGGAACGATAAGTCAAATATATTATTATGCAGTAAAAATTGATAAAGAAAATCCAAGTTATAATATGGAAGCAGGAAAAATAATAAATGGAAGTAGAATTGAAGATAATATAATTGAAAATCAAATAACAGAAATAAAAGATGATAATATACTTAAAATAAAATATGCAATAGTAGGAAAAGGAGAGGAAGCAAAAGAATATAAAGAAGAAAAAATAATAGGAGATAGTATAACAATAAAAGAGACAGTAAAAAGTGGTATATATGACTTAGTAGTAATAATTGAGGATGAAAAGGGAAATAAAACAGAAAAACGGACAACATATATTGTTAGTTATCCAATAAAGTTAAATAGTAATGGAGTAGAATGTGATTTAGAAAGCGAAAATATAGATGTAGTTTTAGAAGAAAAAATAGGATATTTGCAAGAATTACCTAGTTTAACAAAAAGTGGTAAAAAGTTTTTAGGATGGAGTAAAACAAAAGATGGGAAAAATCTAGTAACAAATGAAACAATTGTAAACGAAGAAATGAAAGTATTATATGCAGTATGGGAGGATGCAATTGTAAATTTAGTAATAAAAGCTAAAGATCAAGAAATAGAATATGGAAATGAAATAAGTAAAACTATAAATGATGTAATTGTAACAGGGTTACAAACGGGAGATGTATTAGAAAGTATTGTTTTTGAACAATCAGGAATAGATAGTACTACAAATGGAACGATAAAAATCAAAAATGCCATAATAAAAAATGGCAAAGAAGATGTGACAAGTAAATACAATATAAGTTATCAAAGTGGAAGTTTGATAATTAATAAAATAAAAGTTACTTATCAAGCAGGAAGTAGTAGCAAGGTATATGATGGTAAGGCATTAAGTAATACAAGTGAATGTAAATTAATAAGTGGGAAATTGGTAAACGGACAAACAGCAATTTGTACAAATACTGGTAGTATAACTAATGTAGGAACGACAACAAATACTTTATCAAATGTTATAATTAAAGATGAAAATTCAGAAGATGTGACAAAGAATTATGAAATTACTAAAGAAAATGGTAATTTAGCTATTACGAAAAAGGATTTAATAGTTACCCCAAATGCTGAGCAAAGTAAAGTATATAAAGAGAATGATCCAATATTAAAATATACATATACAGGACAAGTAGATGGTGAGACCCCAAAATTTAGTGGAAATTTATCAAGAACGAATGGAGAGAATGTAGGAAGTTATGCAATAAATAAAGGTAATCTTTTATTAACAGATAACGGTTCATTTAAAGCAAGTAATTATAATTTAAAATTTAATAGTAGTGTTGTTAATTTTACGATTAAAGCTAAAGAATTAGAAGAATTAGAAATTACACTTCAACCACTTAGTTATACCTACGATGGCAAAGAAAAAAAACCAAGTGTAACAATAAAAGATGGAAATGCAACACTTGCAAATACAACTGATTATACAATAAGTTATACAGATAACATTAATGCTGGAACAGCAACTGTAACGATAACTGGAAAAGGAAATTATACAGGAGTTAAAAAGTTAAGTTTTACAATTAATAAAGCAACGCCAACTTTAACATTAAGTGCAACTAGTGGAAGTGTGAATGCTGGAAGTAAAGTAACTTTTACAGAAAAAGCTAGTGTAGCTGGAAACTTCTCAAATGTCTCAGGAACAACCAGTGTTGCAACCGTAAGTCCAGCAAGTTATACTGGAGTTGCAGCCAATACAGCTAAAACAGTAACCATAACTGGTGTTAGTAATGGAAATAGTACAATAACAGTAACATTTACCCCAACCGATACCACCAACTATAATACAAGAACAGCAACTTATACGGTAACAGGTTATAAAGTAGCAACAACGGGCTCTTGTCAAAGTCGAACTTATAATGGAGCTAGTCAAACTTTAGCAAGTGGAGGAACGGGAGTAAGTTATTCTAATAACACAAGAACTAATGCTGGTAGTCAAACCGTAACAGTAACTGCTACATCAGGCTATAGATTCTCTGATAATACAACTAGTAAAACTTTAAATTGTAGTATAGCTAAAAAGTCAGTTGCTGTAAGTTGGGGAAGTACAACAACATTTACTTATAATGGGTCAGCTCAAGCTCCAACAGCCAGTGCTAGTAGTGGAGTAAGTGGCGAAACATTAAATATAACAAGAACAACGGGAACAAATGCTGGAAGTTATATTTCAACAGCCTCTTTAAGTAGTGTAACTGGAGGCCAAGCATTAACTAGTAATTATACGTTAACAGGAACAACAAAGGCCTTTACAATTAATAAAGCCACTCCTACCTTAACATTAAGTGCAACTAGTGGAAGTGTAAATGCTGGCTCAACAGTAACCTTTACAGAGAAAG
>CALVUU010000003.1 GCA_944363655.1 uncultured Bacilli bacterium
TATTTAACTTTTTCACTAGCATCAACTTTAATAACTACATTAGGAGTTTGGGCATAATTAATTTCAATCATCTCAGGAGCTATATAAGTATATGAACTAACGGCAGTTTTTAAAGTATAAGTTTTACCTCCGATAGTAATTGTTGCATTTAAATAATTACTTTCAGGTTGTTTTTGAAATCCATGAAAAGATGCCACATCACTATTTCTATTTACATAAGTATATGGTTTAGAATCATTATCATCTTCTCCAAAAGCTAGATAAGTAATTTTACCATTTTTTAGCGAATTATCTTCTCTTTGGGGATCAAAATTATACCATTTACCATTAATTTTAATATTAACAGTAGTGTGTCCTCCCCCAGTATTAGTTATAGCACTAATTGGATAACTTTCTAAGCCAATTCTTCTAGTTAAAACAACAAACATTGCTGAATAATTATCACAAGAACCTCTATGTGTTCCAAAACCATTAGTTGCTAAAAAAACTTCTACTGCATCTTTTTCATAAAAACCATATTGATTTATTAAATTATCTATTTCTTCTCCAATAACAAAACCTAATTGATAACTCATATTATTAATTATCCAATCATATACCGCTTTAACCTTTTCATAAGTGGACATTGAATCATTAGTTACCGAATTTAAAACTGATGTTGCATAATTATCCAGCGTTGGATAACCGGTTTTAGTTGGATTTAACTTAGCACTATTTAAAATACTTTCAATACTTCTAGATGGCGCATTAGAACTACTAGATGAACTACTTTCTTTATTAGGTGATGAACTAGATGAAGGACTAGAAGAACTTGATTCAGTTTCCTCTTCTACAGTAGCTGGTTTTAAAGAATTCAAATAATCATTTATTTCTAAAGATACATTACTTACTTCTTCTTCCGTTTCTATTAAATTTACTTTTTCCTTTAAAGATTCTAAATTAGTAATTATTTCTTCTACATTTTTACATTCTTCATTTTCACTATCTATACAAGTATTTTCATAATTACTAATTTCTCCATCTAATAATTCTAGTAAAATACTTTTTTGTTCATCAAATGTTTTATCCTCTAATACTGATTCTATTGTTTCATTAGAATTATTTCTAGCTTGAGTTTTTACTTTTAATTCTTTATTAGACAAATACCAATAAAACCAAACTAATAAAATAAGCATGATTAAAAGAATAATAACTCCAATATAAATTATCTTTTTCTTCTTTTCATCCATTTTCTTTTTCATATACTCTCACTCCTTATTATATGTCCAATTACTCATATAGTGTATCAATAAATAGAGAAAAAGTCCATATTTTATTTGAACTTTTTTCCATTATAATATTCTTAATATTCATTCCCATAGATTCATAAAACTTAATTGCATAACTATTAAAAGCCCAATCATTTAACTCTGTTGAATCTATATTATTTTCTTTTGCTTTTAAAGAAAAATATTCAAATAACTTTTAGCAATACCTTTCCTTCTATAATTTTTATCTACTACGATAATTTCAATAAAATAAAAGGTTCTAGGTTTAATAATTGGTAGTGGATTAGTATGTTGTAAAGTTGCAATTAAAACCACAACTACTTTTTCATCTTCTATATATATAATTAATATTACTAGTATCATTTAATACTTTTTTAAAGTTTTCTTTTGGAAAAGATTTTCCATCATTATATATATTTGGTCTATTACTTAAATGTAATTCATGAATTTGCTTAACTAATATTCTTACATCTTCATAATCATTTAAATTCATTTCTCTAATCATAATGTATCCTTAAATCCATTTCTAATCCTTCTTAATATATTTCAAGTCATCCACTAATTTAATTTTAAATTCCGTCCTTGAATCTTCTTTAGCTTCTATCATTTTTACCTTCAATTATCGTCAAATTAATTGTATCACGTTCCTAGTAATTTCCTAAAAAAATTCCATAACATTTTTACACAATTTAGTGCTAAAAATGTTATAAAAGGTTTGTATTAAATGCAATATAGCGTTATAATTAACACATCAAATACAAATTAACTTTCTATAAAAGTGTGCATAACCCCTTTAGTAAACTCTCCAAATTGACGATTAATCTCTAGCAATAGAGATTTTTATTTTGCCAAAAAATAACCCAAAAAATTATAATCTTGGATTAATCTACATTTACTAATTTTACTTTAATTATCTTATATATAGGCTTAAATCCTACAAAAATTGCTTCTACTTCTTTATCATCTAATAAATGATCAATGTTAATAAATTAATTTATTTTTCTCTGATTAATAAAGCTGTTTACACTTATCCGGTATAATTCAGCATTCTAAAGAGTTTCTAAATTCTTCTTCAAATTTATTTAGTAGTTTCCTATCTTCCTCAAGATTGTTTGTTTATAACCCCCAATACAGTACTTATTTTAGACCAACCCAACCTTTTTTTAACAGCTAATATATACTAATTTGCCTCAAGAATATTTTTAAATTCTTCAGCAGTAAATATGTCATTTTGTAATTTTCCATCTTTAAAATAAAGAATAATGGGAATATCTGAAATAACATTTTGATCAATATCTAAAGCTAAAGCAATATCTTTTTTATAATTCAAATTACTATCTTTAATATTTGTAACATCCAAAAAGTAGAAATTATTTTGTAACTGATACTCATCAATTAATGGTTTCAATTCTTTTTCTAGATTATAAGCATTTTCATTACATAAACTACTAATATATACAAAATAATAATTAGGAGTTTCCAAAAAAACACTCTTTATTGCATTAATGTTATTAACTACTAAGTAAATTGTATCTGAACTAATTAAATAACTTTCATTACAAGACTTTATAAAACCTACATCCATTATTGTACCGCTTGTATTTAATTCAGATATATCATACTCATTTACATAACGAGATGCATTATTATTATTTTGCCTTTTATCAATTATTTTATATAGGTTCAAATCTATTTTATTTCCATCTTCTGCCCAAAACTTACTACCATCAGGCTTATAAATTTCACCTGTATAATCCACCAAT
>CALVUU010000004.1 GCA_944363655.1 uncultured Bacilli bacterium
TTTTCTAAAATTTCTTGGGGAGTCAAATATAATCTATCACTATACAAAACATTCACCTTCTAACACTAAAAATTATATACTATTTTTATTGCCTTTGTCAATATGTGTCGTTTCCTTAAAAATTACCTTTTCTTTCCTTTTTTAGTTTCTATTAAATAAGTATTAATAATTGCAAAATTAATTTTTCTTAACATATCATTTATAAAATATTCTATCCGCATTTTATTCACCAAACTTATTTTACTAAAAATATTATTTAATTTCATTAATTTCGACAAGAAAAGACTAAGTTTTTAAAAAGTCAACAATAAAATACTTACTTGTCAGTATTTAACTGTCAAGTATTTACTTTCCTACACACTATAACGTAAATATGATATAATTAATTAGGTGATTAATTTTGTTATATCCAAATAACCTAAAAAAAACATATACTAAAATTACTAATTATAGTAATCGTGGTATGGATTTAGAATATTTAATTGAACAAGCTAATGAATATTATATAGAAAATGATATTGCATATATATATAAAAAGCCTACTCCTATCGGAGTTACTAAAGTGGCTTATAGTAATAAAGGGAAAAGAATCGAAGATGGTTATTATAAAACCCCATCAACTCTCGATTTTAATGGTTTATATAAAGGTTATTACATCGAATTTGATGCTAAGGCTACCCAAAATAAAACATCTTTTCCCATAAGTAATGTTCATGAACATCAAATAAAACACATCCACAATATTTTTAAACACGGTGGGATAGTTTTTTTGATAATTATGATGAATGATAAATATTTCTTACTAATGGGTAACACTTTTCTTGAGTTTTTAGATAATGAATCACGTAAAAGTATCCCTTATGAATATTTAGAAAATAATGCATATGAAATAAAGTTAGGTTTAAAAGGTTTAGATTACTTACCTATATTAAACAAAATAATCGGAGGATAGAATGAAAAAAATAAAACTAGGTAAATTAAAAATTAAGAAAAAAAATTCAGGCAAGAAAACCAATGTAAAATCAATTGTATTATCAGCAATTCTTATTTGTGGAATTGCTGTCATATCTTTGATTTTAGTTTTTGCTTTATATATTATAATTACATCACCAGATTTTGATCGTGATAAATTATATTCTAAAGAATCAACTGTTCTTTATTATAAAGATGGAACTACTGAATTAGCTAGACTAGGAGCAGAAGATCGGGTTTTAGTTACTTATGATGAACTCCCTCAAGTATTAGTTGATGCTATTGTTGCTACGGAAGACTCAAGATTTTTTCAACATAAGGGAATGGATGTTGCCCGTTTCATTAAAGCAGCATTTGGTCAACTTTTAGGTAATAGTTCTGCTGGGGGAGCATCAACTATAACAATGCAACTTGTAAAACAAGTTTATACAAACTTTAAAGATGAAGGTATCGAAGGTATTATTCGTAAATTTACTGACATTTACGTGGCTGTATTTAAAGTAGAAAGTAATTATACCAAAGAAGAAATACTAGAGTTTTATGTCAATACAATGTGGTTTGCTGGAGCATCAAGTATTAACTCAACAGGAATTTATGGCGTTGAACAAGGATGTCAATATTACTTTGGTAAATCTGTTTCGGACTTAAGTTTAGCAGAAGCAAGTATTATTGCAGGAATGTTTCAAAATCCTGCCGTATTAAATCCATATACTAACCCTGAAGGGGTAAGAGATCGCCAAAAAACGGTATTAACCCTTATGGTTAATCATGGATATATAACTGAAGAAGAAAAAGAAGCAGTATTAAATATTCCAATTGAATCTCTTGTTAGCGAAAGAAAAACAAGTAATGGCTCAAATCAAGCCGTAATTGATTATATAGTCAATGATGTAACCGAAAAAACTGGTATGGATCCTCGAAATATACCAATGAAAATAATCACAACAGTTGATCCTGATGTCCAAAATGTTCTTAACCAGTTAGAAAATGGCGAACTTTATGAATTTCCCAATGAGGCTATTCAAGAAGGTATTGCTATTACTAGTACTACTGATGGCTCTATTGTAGCCCTATCTGGAGGAAGAAATTATACGGCTCGTGGTTTAAATAGAGCCAATGAAAAAAGACAACCAGGATCAACCGCTAAACCGATATTTGACTATGGACCTTATATCGAATATTTAAATGGTGCTCCATCTTCCCTATTCTTGGATGAAGAGACAACTTATAGTAATGGAACTCCTATTAAAAACTCGGATGGTAAATATATGGGACTTATCACCATGCGTACAGCCTTAATCGAATCGAGAAATATCCCAGCCCTTAAAGCTTTCCAAGCGGTTTATGCTGAAGATCCTGATTACATAAGTGATTTTGTCCATAACCTAGGCATTGATTATGGTGATAACCTTTATGAATCAGCATCTATCGGCGGACTTGCTAAAGGTATAAGTCCAATTGAAATGAGTGCTGCCTATGCTGCCTTTGGTCGCGGTGGTTACTATATTGAGCCATATTCATTCACCAAAGCAACTCTTACCGAAACTGGTGAAGTTTTTGAACACAAATATGAAAAAGAAAGAGTAATGAGTGAAGAAACCGCTTATCTAATAACGGATATTCTAGTTTCCGCTGCCGAAAATGGTGTTGGAGGTGTATCTGTAAGTGGAACAACTATTGCTGCAAAATCCGGTACAACTAACGTCGATCGAACCGAAGCGGCATCCATAGGTATTCCAACATCTGCAACTCGCGATGCTTGGAATGTAACCTATTCTCCAGAATATGCCATAGCCCTTTGGGTTGGTTACGATAAAACAACATCTGAAAATTACCTAACAGTATCTGTTGGTAATAGAGTTAGAGCTGGTGTTATGAAAGCAGTAGGTTCAAGAGTATACTCTAAAAATCAAAAATTTGAAATACCAAGTGGTGTTGTAAGTGTGGAAATAGAAAAAGAAACATTCCCTACCCAACTTGCTAGTGAATATACTCCACAAGACTTAAAAACAACCGAAGTATTTAAAGAAGGAACAGAACCAACTGATGTATCGCCAAGATTTTCTAAATTAGATGATCCAATAAATGGCGATTACACATTTGATGGTCAAACTCTTAGACTTACATGGACCGCAATCGATACACCTGATGCAATAAATACCAATTATTTGCAAAATCATTTCAATACTTATTACGAAAACTATGCTAGTAAATATTATGAACAAAGATTAAGTTACAATAGTGCTAATATAGGTACTCTTGGCTATAATGTATACAAACAAGATAATAATGGTAATTTATCATTTATTGGAAGAACAGAAAGTAATACAATTAGTTTATTACCATCAGATACAGGAAATGTTACTTATATTATTAAATCCGCTTACTCGATATTTACAGCAAATATGAGTGATGGATTAGAAATAAAAGCTAATCTAGGTATTGATTCTAACGTTGATGATATAGTTAATCCCGATAAAGAAACTGATGAAGAAAAACCAAATGAAGATAATGAAAGACCAAATACAGGTTTAGAATAAAAAAAGTCTATAGATTAATCTATAGGCTTTTTCTATACTTACATTTTTCTTTAAATGGACATTTATTACATTCCGGATTTTTACTTTTACAAATATATCTTCCCAATAAAACTAATTGATGATGTACTCTACTCCATTTATTCTTAGGAAAAAAATCCATTAATTTATTTTCTATTTCTAAAACATCATCACTATTTACTATACCTAATCTATTAGTAACTCTTTTTACATGAGTATCAACAGCAATCGCTGGAACATCATATAAATTAGACAATACTACATTACATGTTTTTCTACCTACTCCAGGTAAACTTTCTAAAAATTCTCGATTATTTGGTACATGTCCATTATATTTATTTACAAGTTCATCAGCAACAACTTTTATATATTCCGCTTTTCTCTTATGAGTACCAACAGGATAAATAATATTTTCAATATCTTTTAAAGGAGCAT
Organism: uncultured Bacilli bacterium; assembly: GCA_944363655.1. Next base: position 3,966 of record CALVUU010000004.1, read on the forward strand.
CTTTTAAACTATATATATCATATTTAGAAAATAATACTTTAGTCACAGAATTAACTCTTTTATCAGTAGATTGTGCTGATAAAAGAGTTGCAATTAATAATTCATAATCTTTATTATAATTTAATTCACAACGAGCATCTAAAAATAATTCATCTAAATATTTTAATACTTCACTACTTTTCATTTAACCAATCAAAATTTAGTACACTTGTTTCAAATAATTTATCATTTTGTTTATCTTCTTTAAAACGATTATTAACATCATCTACTGTTTTATATCCTTTTCTATTCCATTCATATAAAACTTTATCTATATATCTTAAATTAGGTACACCATTATAAACCGCTTCATTAAGGGCAGAAATAACTAATTCTTCACTAAATCCTTTATCAATCCAAGCATTAATAATCTCATAATCCATTGGGGATAATGATCTACCAAAACTACTTTCAAATATACTAAATATATCCTCCTTACAATTTTCTTTTTCTTTCTTTTTAACATCAGTCTTTATTTCATTATAAAAATTATCTAGACAAACTTTTTCAATAATTTTACCATATCCATCTTTTTCAGCTTTAACTTTTATAAGTTTTTTTTTCATTAAATTACTATAAGCCTCTAATACAGCATCTTCACTCATATTTAAAGTTTTAGCAACTAATTTTATATCAAATACTAAATCAAAAGAATTATCAAAATAAAGCAATAGTAAAAATTCGTTTAAAGATAAATTTTCTTTTAAAGCTTCTTTTATAAATATTGTTTCAGCTACTAATTTTTTATTATCTTTAAACATTTTTACTCACTTCCTTTTTAATAAATACTTTTTTATATCATTTTTTTTATTCTTAAGTCTTCCTGAAAGTATTTCCGTTATTAAATCACTATATATATCTTTAAATACTTTCCCTGGCTTAATACCTAATATTTCCATTATTTCATTACCATCAAGAGCTATATCACTACGATCTTTTATTGGCATCTTTTTATACATTGCATTAATCTTTTTAGTACTTATATTAAGTACCATACCTGCAACTATATTTATATATAAACCATAGTTAAACAAAGTTTCGTAATTTATTATTCCTTTATTTACTACCTCGGTAATTCTAATTATATTGCTTTTTTCATTATTTGTAAATGGTATATCTGAAACTTTTATCTGAGAATACATTCCCATCAAATCTTCTGTATAAAAAACATCTTTATAACTTAAATTAATTATTTTATCTATACCTAAATTCTCAAATAAATTTAATCCTTTTTTAAAATTAGGACTACTTAAAATCTTGTCTAATTCTTCTCTAATTCTTTTCCCTGATAAGTTTTTTACTAAAAAACTATTATTTTTTAATGCTATCATTAATTTACTATCTATTTCAAAATCTAATACTGTTGCAAATCTAATTGCTCTAAGTATTCTTAAAGGGTCATCTTTTAATCTATTTTCAGGTTCTCCAATCATTTTAATAACTCGATTATTCAAATCTTCTACTCCATTTAATAAATCAATTACTTTACCTGATTCATCCATTACTATCGCATTTATTGTAAAATCTCTTCTTTTTAAATCCATTTTTAAATCTGTAACATATTTTATTTCCTCAGGATGCCTATTATTATATGCACTTTCTTCTCTAAATGTAGTTATATCAATATTATAGTTATCTATTTTTAAATTTGATCCTCCATAATTATTAGAAACAACATTAAAAATAGCATGAAGATCCTTAGGAAGGGCTGATGTACAAATATCAACATCATATGTTTTAATACCTAGTAAAGTATCTCTAACATAACCTCCGACCAAGTAAGCATCATATCCATGCTTATTTATTTCATTTAAAACACTTTTTATAATTTTATCCATTTATATTCTCCACTTAAATTATATCATTTTACTTAAATAAATAACATAGTTTGGTGAAAAAAATATAAAAACAAAGTAAAATAGTTACTTTGTTTATACTGATAACCTGTAAGGTGAATTTTGTGATCCATCACCGGAGGTTAGAGTTACATTGGGCTCAAGATAGAAGGACGGACGAATGGCATAGCAAAAGGGCACATGGTAGCTGTACACATTACCTATGCCGAGCACAAGGAACACATCAACACCATCCGTATTGTCCGAACGGCGAGAGATTGTCCATTCAGATAACCCCATATACATCCAATTATTATTACAGTTTGTGTCATTATTCAAACTTCCCATATTTGTACTCCAATTATCTGGACTTGCTGCATAGCCATAATCTGATACATACATTAATCCTATTTTTGCACTATATATTGCATTTTCTGTACTCGTTCCAACTTCATATGTATGTGCCGTTTTTACTGGACTATTATATATATTTGCATATGTTACTCCTCCCACTTGCCATGTGTGATTTGCTATTTTACTTGCCCATGTACTTTCTATATTATTCAAGTAATTGGTATTTAAGTTTACTGTATTTAAATTACTTTCACTCCACGTATTTACATTCGCACCATTATTCCAACGGTAGTAATAAATTGTACTTTGACTTCCTTTATAATAACTTTCCAGTGATGTTGTTGAACTACAATATGGTCCGTTCGTTCCTAATAAATTGCTTCCTGCATAATCATGTTTTATCAATTTTACTTGGTCTCCAAACACTCCAATGATACGATACAAATTGTCATTTGGACATGTCGATGCATCGCTTCCAAAACATACATAGTTATTCGGATTTGCTCCACTATAGCGATAGCTATTATCTCCCGCTTCTTGTGCTCCATATGTACCACTTCCATCATGTAAGTATAATCCAT
>CALVUU010000005.1 GCA_944363655.1 uncultured Bacilli bacterium
AACAAAATAAGTTAGATGTAATAAAAAATATGTTATTAAAAAATATGACAATAGAAGATATTGCTGATATTGTAAATATGAGTACCCTAGAAGTAGAAGAAATAATAAAAGAAAATAATTTAGATAAGAGTTAGTCTTTTAAAAAAATTTTTCATAACTAATTGTAATTAGTTATGTTTTTTGATATACTAATTTATAGTAAAGGAAGGTAACAAAGATGCAAGATACTTTAATTCCTAATAAAAGTAATAGTGTTATAGAAATATTAAAAACGCCATTTGTTATATTATATAATATAATTATGTATGCGGGTGTAGGTTTTAAAGCTGTATTTTTTGATTTTTGGGTAAATCTTTATAATGGAGTTAGTTACCAAGTTGATAAAACTTATCGTCATACAAAACAACAATTTATGGCGGATGAAGAAAAAATATATGAAAAAACAAAGAAAAAAGTAAAAAAAGAAAAAGTATATAAATATAGTGCTAAAACTCTTGCCAATTTAGAAAGAGAAAGACAAGAATTATTAGTTGATTTACAAAATGCTGGAGCAACAAGAAGTAAAACACCACATGTATATTTATATAAGGCTAAAAATACTAATGGTCGTATTATAACTGGGACGATGAATGGATTAAGTAAGTTAGATATTAATTCATATTTACTTAATGAAGGATTTGAAGTATATAGTATTAAAACATCACCTTTTATTGATTTTGTTTATAAAGATTCTAGTATATTCTTTGGTAAAAAAATGTCAACTAAAGATCTTATATTTTGGCTTACTCAATTATCGACATATATTAAAGCAGGTTTAACATTAAATGAAGCAATAAAAATACTTAATACCCAAATGAAAGGTAATAAAGCAAGAAGAACAGCTTTTTCAGCAATTTCTTATGAACTTACTTTGGGAGAATCTTTTTCAAGTGCTTTGGAAAAACAAGGCAATATGTTTCCGGCCTTACTTATCAATATGATTAAAGCAGCAGAAGCAAGTGGAACACTAGTTGAAACATTAGATGATATGGCTAATTATTATACCGAAATTGATGAAACTAGAAGACAAATGATAAGTGCTATGACATATCCTACTATTATTTTAGTTTTTGCTATTGCTGTTATAGTGTTTATTTTAGTATATGTTGTTCCTCAATTTACCGAAATATATGCATCTAGTGATGCAGAAATTACAGGAGTTACTAAAATAGTTATCGATATAAGTAACTTTTTGAAAGCCGATTACATGATTATTATTGGAGTAGTAGTAGGAGTTATTGGAACAATTGTTATATTATATAAAACTGTTAAAGCATTTAAAACTACTTGTCAAGTATTTTTGATGCATATACCTATTGTAAAGGATGTTATAATATATAATGAAATGACAATATTTTCTAAAACCTTTGCATCACTTCTTAGAAATAATGTATTTATAACTGATAGTATGGATATTTTAAGTAGAATTACTAATAATGAAGTATATAAAGCAATACTTTATAAAACAATTAATAATATTGTTAAAGGAGAAAAAATATCAGAAGCATTTAAAGATCACTGGGCGGTACCTGATGTTGCATATTATATGATAGTTACTGGGGAATCTACGGGAGAGTTAGCAAGTATGATGCAAAAGGTAAGTGAATATTACCAATTACTGCATAAAAATATTATTAATAACTTAAAATCGTTTATAGAACCAATTATGATTTCTTTACTAGCAGTTATAGTTGGATTAATTATTATTGCAGTAATTGGACCAATGTTTAGTATGTATGAACAAATTGAGTAAGGGGGGCATTATGGCAGTATTAATGTTTTTCATCGGAGCAATTTTAGGTTCTTTTTATCTCGTTATTGGAACACGTTTGCCTAAGGGTGAAGATGTATTATTTTCACGTAGTAAATGTGATCATTGTGGTGAAGAATTAAAATGGTATAATTTAATACCGGTTTTTTCTTATGTATTCCAAAGAGGTAAATGTAGTTTTTGTCACAAAAAAATTTTTTCTGAGCATTTTTGGGTTGAAATTGCTACAGGTTTATTATTTGTTTTAACATATTATTATTTTCCAGTTGGTTATAACTTCTTTGTTGGATTAATCGTAGTATCTTTATTAGTTATTGTTTTTGTCAGCGATTTTAAATATATGATTATTCTTGATTCTCCTTTAGTTATTTCTTGTATCTTGATACTTATTTTAAAAATAATTTATTTTGATTGGTATAACATACTAATTAGTTTATTATCTGGTATAGCTCTTTTTTTAGTTATGCTTGCTATATTTCAACTTGGTAAATTAATATTTAAAAAAGATGCTTTAGGTGGTGGTGATATTAAATTATCTTTTTTAATCGGGTTTATTTTAAATTTTAAATTGGGATTAGTATCATTAATATTATCATCCTTTTTAGCTTTACCTTATGCAGTTGCGAGTTTAGAAATTAAAAAAAATAATGAATTTCCCTACGGACCGTTCCTAGCGGGTTCATTATTTATAGTATTTTTTCATTATGATAAATTTGTCAATTTATTAGAATTTTTAATGCTTTAAATTAAATACATAAGTAGTCCTGTTATAACACTACCAATCATTAAAAAAAGCATTATCCATGTAGCTATTTTCATTACTTTTTTATTCATTTAGCCTCACTCCTTATTAATAATTTATCATATTTTAATTGTTTTTTCAATATAATTAATTGGTGATAAAATGAGGACAAGCCTTAATAAAAAAATATATCTATTTTTAGGTATTATATTAATTATTGGAATACTTTTAGGTATTATATTTTTAATATATTTAGATGAGGCTAGTAAAGAATTAATTTTATTAAATATTAATGAATGGTTACAAGGTATTAATGATAGTCATATTAATAATATAATACCTCATATTGTTATATCGTCTTCATTATTTATACTAAGTTTATTTATAATAGGTATTCCATTTGTTTTATTCTTTGTATTTTATAATGGTTTTAGTATTGGTTTTATGCTTACTTCTTTAATTAATATATTTGGTATTAAAGGGTTATTATATGGTATAGTGTATATATTAATTACTAAAGGTATTTATTTCTTTTTCTTAAGTATATTTATTATATCTTTAATTAAAATAACTTATTATTTTATTAAAAGAATATTTTTTGGTGAAAAAATTAATAAAGATACTTTAAGTTTATTATTAAAAAGAGTATTTATATGTATTGGGGTAATTCTTATAAGTGATATTATTTTATATTTTGGAGGAGCTAAATTAATTAATATCTTTAAATTTTTATTATAATAAGAAAGTAATGCTTTTTTGAAAAAATTTACTTGTTGCGCATACATTCGTTTGTTATAATTGCCTCATAGTTCAGGGGTGATGGTATGTTTTAAGATTGTGTCCAACTGATAAACAAGAAGAATTAATTATTGGATGCTCTAGATTTATGAAGTAGAAATGCCTTGTAGTGATATAGGGATAGTTAAACTAGTTTGACTTTTGCTCTCGTAGTAATGTATACTTATTATGTGATTTGTTATGAAAAAGGTTATAGTTGGTATAAGTGGGGGAGTTGATTCTGCTGTTGCAGCATTACTTCTTAAAAATGAAGGATACGTTGTTGAAGGTTTATTCATGCGTAATTGGGATTCTAATATAAATAATGATGTTTTAGGTAATCCTAATAATAATGCATTTATTTGTCCTCAAGAACAAGATTATAATGATGCTTTAGAATTATGTGAAAAATTAGGTATTAAATTACATCGTATTGATTTTATTAAAGAGTATTGGGATTATGTGTTTACTTATTTTTTAGAAGAATTAAAAAAAGGTAGAACACCTAATCCAGATTTGTTATGTAATAGATTTATAAAATTTGATTTATTTATAAAAGAGGCTAAAAGGCTGGGGGCAGATTATGTTGCAACAGGGCACTATGCTCGCATCAAAGATGGAAAATTACTTCGGGCTGTTGATTTAAATAAAGATCAAACTTACTTTCTTGCAGATGTTTCTAGAAAAAACTTTCAAAATGTTTTATTTCCCATTGGGGATTATACCAAACCAGAAGTTAGAAAAATTGCTCTAGAAAATAATTTAAATGTTGCTAGGAAGAAGGATTCAACAGGTATTTGTTTTATTGGGGAGCGAAATTACCAAAAGTTTGTTAGCAACTATTTAAAACCTAATCCGGGAGATATTGTTGATGTTGCCACTGGTGAGGTTATAGGTAGGCATACCGGACTTATGAATTACACTATTGGTCAAAGAAGAAATGTAGGCATTAGTGGTAATCTATTACGTCATTATGTCTGCGGTAAAGATGTTGATGAAAACATTTTATATGTAGCGTTTGGTAGTGATAATAAGTATTTGCTTTCTGATGAGTGTATTATTGAAAATGTTAATTTTATATCTGACTTACGTCCGACGTTTTGTACAGCAAAATTTCGCTATCGGGATAGTGATCATGCTGTTACATTAGAATATTTGGATAATGGTGATATTAAAGTAAAATATCCAGGACTTTCTAAAGCAGTTACTCCAGGGCAAGCATGTGTTTTATATCTTGGAGAAGAATGTCTAGGTTGTGGTTTTATAAAAAGTGTTTATAAAGATAATGAAAAGTTATGGTACTTATAAAATTTAAAATGTAAAACTGGTATTGATTTTAAGTGTTAAGTTATGTATAATAGATGTGTAAATTAGTAAAGGATAGTGAAAAAATGGATAGACTTAATGAGTTATTACAAGAATTAGGATTAACTAAAGTTAAATTGGCTAAGTATTTAGGAGTAAGCCGTCAGATGGTGTATAATTATTTAGTTTTAGATAGCCTAGATAAATGGCCAAAAGAAAAAAAAGTATTATTATTACAATTATTAGATATTAATGATGGTAGTGATGAGGCAATAAGTAAAATAGTAGTTAATACAGAATATTTAATGGCTGTTGAAAAAAGACTTAATTCAGCAATTAAAACAACTAATTCTGTTGAATCTAATTTAGATTTATCGGGATTAACTAAAGAAAATAAAACACTATTAAATGATTTTGTCTTTTTGTTAAAAGAAAAACTAGAAGATGATGATACTAGTCAATCTGCGGCGGTAAGATATTTGTATTATTTATTACAATCTATGGATAATATACCGGAGATAAAGTATATTTTAGGTTATATGGCTAAGAGTAATGGCTTTATTAAACCTGATGAATTTGCCTTTGATGAAGATCGTCAATTTATTTTTGAAGGAATTTTATATTCAGCATTAACTTTATATAATAATGGCGGAGCAAGTAAGAGTAAACTTGCAGAAAGTCATAAGCGTTTTATTGCTGAAATAGAACAAAAAAATGAAGAAAAATTGAGTAGAACTCAACAACTTAATACCGTTAAAGTCCAAGCATTAAGAGAGCTAGGTTACAACGATATAAATGCCAGTAATGCATCAGAAGTATTTGAAAAAATTGCTGAAATACAATCTAGAAAAGTATAATGGTGAAGTAGTATGAAGAATAATGGTAAGATAAATAAGAAAAAATTAGTTACCTATATTGGAATAATAGTAGTTATTATTGTATTAATTGTAGTTATAATATTAATTAGATCTAAATCTCTTAATACTAATTCTGAATTAGTAGAAAAACTTTATGATAATATTGGTAGTAATGAGTTAGAAGTTTGTGCTGGTTTAGTAAATTATGCTGATGATGCTGTTACTTACGATGATTTAGAAAATGTAGTTAGAATATGTAATGCTTATAGTAAACTAAGTATAGATGATTCATCTATGCTTAAAATAGACAAAACTCAAAAAAATAATACTTGTAGTGTTGGAGAAAATATAACGTTTGCTACTGATAATTATGAAGATAATATTTGTACTATAAATAAAGTTTCTGCTGATGAAGTAAATAATAAATATAAAGAAATATATGGTAGAGATATTGAAAACTATGAACAATTTTTCTATAACGATACAACTGTTTGTTATTATGAAGATGGATTTTATTATTGTGGACTGGCTTTCGAGTATACCACGACCTTCGGAGGAGAACCACTAACATATAGAACAATTAAAAATGTTAAAGAAAATAAAGATGAATTAATTATTTATGATTATTTTTTGAAAGTAGTAAATAATAAATGTTATACTTCATTTACCGAAGAGAAGGTCAATGATACTTGTAGCGAAGAGTTTAATGAAAATGAAGAAATGACTTACAATTTCTTAAAAAAATATGGTACTTTATATAAACATACTTTTAAAAAGAATAATGATTCTTATTATTGGGTTAAAAGTGAACCAGTAGATTAAACCTAGTGCAAAAGCACTAGGTTTAATCAATTAATTATTTAAAAAAATAATAAAATAGTTTATAATAAAAAAATATTTATTCGGGGGGAATATAAATGAAAGAATATGAATTATCTTTATTAAAAAGAGACCAACTTTGGGGAAATAAACCATTAGAAGTAATAAAAAGACATACTCCCCAAGCGGCAATTACTGATTTTTGTATTTTAACAGGATATAGTAAAGAACTTACATATCGCATAAATAATGAAAGAACAGGTTCATATTGGACTTTACCAAATAAATTTAATGATGTTGTTTTAGTAGGTGAATCGGGTTCTTATGTTTATGATTTTCTTCTAAGCCGAAATAATGCAATACGACCAATTTTAATATTACCTAATCCTATATTTGATGAAATTACTAGGTATAGAGATAAAGATGAAATTGAATATGGTTATTATCCGCAATCAGTTGCTAGTGTTGATATGCAAAATACATTAAATATAGCATATAAAGAAGGACTATTAAAAAAAACAGGTAATACTTACACAATTGATTCTACTAAATCAAGTATTTTAAATAAACCTTTTTCTAGCATTATATATGATGAATATATATTAGATAACCAAAGATATATTTATTTAAAAGCAAATGTTAATGTTGGCATGTTTCCCTTAAAATTATCCAATGGTATTGAATACAAAAGAGGAGAGTTTGTTTGGGTTAAAGTAACGCCCGTAAAATGGTTAATTGCTGATGATGCTAAAATATTAATATCAAAAAAATGTTTAGTCTCAGGTATTAGATTTAATAACCAAAATAGTTTGTCAGAAAATTTTTCAGAAACTGAAATAAAAAAATATCTTGATAATTTTATGATAAAAGATTTATTTCAAATAAAACCTATTAAAAATATAAAAAAATATAATTTTTTTGATTTTAATTATACTGAAATATCAGAAGAAGATTTAATAAGAGGATTAGTGGAAAGTAATATTCCTGTATTTTTACATGGTAGACCAAGCGATGGCAAATCTGCAAGGGTAAAAGAGTTAGACCCTGACTTAGAAATAATATATATGAGAAATGCCACCCCAGATAGTTTAAATGGAAAAAGTGTTTATAATGCTCAAACTGGAGAAATGATAGATTTACCACCAACATGGTATCAAAATGTAGTAAAAAAATGTAGTAAAGAACCAAATAAAATTCATATTGTCTTTCTTGATGAACTAACCAATGCTTTACCAAGTATTCAAGGCATGGCATTTAACATAGTATTAGATAGAGAAGTAAATGGTAAATGGAAATTACCAAAAAATGCTAGAATAGTTGCGGCAGGAAATGAATTAAATGATTCTCTTGCAGCCAACCAAATGGCAGAGCCATTATTTAATCGCTTTGCGCATGTTTATATTCACACAACCGTAGATGGTTGGTTAAAATGGGCAATAACAGCTAAAGAAAGTTATAAAAGATTAGATTATGAAGAAGAATTAGTAACACCAAAAATACACCCAGCGATATATGCATATATTGCTTATAAATCTTATAGTGGAGAAAACATCTTAAGGACACCATATACTGGAGATAAACCTAATGCCGATCCAAGAAAATGGGAAATGGCATCTAAATTACTTTATAAAACAAAAAGACCTAAAATGTTAAAATCTTTAATCGGAGAAGATTTAGCAAGTGATTTTATTTCTTTTTGTAATCAAAGTCTCATATCATTAGAAGATATAATTAATAAAAATTATACCGATGAGAAATTAAAAAAAATAACTATATCTCAAAGATTTGCTAATATAGCTCAATTATTACTAGTTAACGATGATAATTTAGAAGTAGTTAGAAACTTTATTTTAAAATTTGATCCTGAATTTTTAACCTTTTTTGATAATTATAAAAAACTAAGTAACGAAATATCTCTTAAAAGAAAATTACAATAACTAAAGACATTTTATAAAATATTTGATACAATATAGTAGAGAGGTAGTTATGAAAAGGAAATTAGACTTATATGGTTATACTAAACAAGATATAAAAATGATTAATGACGATACTGAAGAATATTATGATATACTAGCAGATGAAAAAAAGAAAAAGGGGAAGAAACCTAAAAAATATTTTTTAGGTTTCTTAGTAATTCTTTTAATTATTTTAGGAATTGGGGGGGTAGCATCATATGCTTATGTAAAATTTTATTTTACTGCGGAAAAGTTTTTAGATAGTTCAGCTGATAAATTTAATTCTTGGTTAAAAGAGAGTTTAACCATTAGTGATAAACAAAATATTTATGAATTTGATTTTACTGATGGTTCTTGGCAATTTCAAGGAAATTTAGGTTTTATTTCTAATAATATGGATTATGAAGAATTTACTAATTTAAATATTGGTTTTGATATGTATACTAATATAGATGAATCTTTAGAATATATATCTTTAAATATATTAAATAAAGAAGATGAATTTTTTAAGGGAGAATATTATATTGATAAAACAATTGGATATTTAAATATACCTAGTATTTATCCTAATGCAATTTATTCGGAATTAGATGAAAATCCTTTTATAGAAATGCAAAATTCTTCTGATTATGCTGGGTTGATTATGAATTATCAATCTTATATCGATATAGTAAAAAAATATATTAGTTATATGACTGATGCTTTAATGGAAAGCGATATTACAACCATTAATAGAGGTCTTACTGTTTTATATGAATATGATATAAATGATGATAATAAAACTAAAGTAAATGAAAAACTAAATTCTTTATTAAATAATGATGTATTAATAAAGAACTATTTACGTAATCTAGAAAATGAAATAATAATACCTAATATGAAAATAACATTTGAAGTAAATGTTATTACTAGAAAAATTGTAGGTTTAAACGTAATAAGTGATGATTATACATATAATGGGGAAGTTATTAATGAAAATAAGTTTAGAATTACTGATAATATGAATAATTATTTAGAAATAGATACTTATAAAAATAGAATAAATATTACTTTAACAAGTAATGAAGAACAAGTAGAGCAACTTACAGTTTTATGTAATGATAATGTAATAACAATGAATTATACTTCAAAAGATGAAAAAATAAAGTTAATATTAACAGAAGAAGATAATGATTTTTTGCTAAGTTTAATTATGGAATATGAAGGAGTAAATTTTGAAATCAATAATACTTCAAGTATAATTGATGAAAATATGGCATTTAAAGGCAGTTTAGAAGTTGATATAGATGGAAATACTATGGGAATATCGTATGATATATTATGTAATAAAGATGTTGAGGTTCCAATAAAATTATATGAAAATGTTGTATCCGTAAATGATTTAACGGAAGAAGATTATAATATAATGAGTAATAATTTAAATACACTTATTAGTAGTATTCCTGATAGTCCAATTTATCAAATTATATCTTTATTACAAATAGATATTGAAAATGAAGAAAATATATAATTAGAAGGGTAGTGCAAAATGAATAATGAAATACTGATTATAATTCCGGCGTTTAATCCTCCGATAGATTTATTTGAAAAACTTTTAAGTAAATTAGATGGATCTTTTAAAAATGTTTTAATTGTTAATGATGGATCTGATGATAAATTTAATGATTTTTTTAAAAAATTAGAGAAAAAATGGCGAGTATTAAGACATGAATATAATTTAGGAAAAGGAGAGGCAATTAAAACAGCATATAGATATGCTTTAGATAATTATAAAGAGGTTTTAGCTTATGTCGTAATTGATTGCGATAATCAACATGATATCGAAGATATGGTTAATTGTTGCAAATCCGCAATAAAACATCCTGATAGTTTAGTTATTGGGGTTAGAGATTTTTCTTTAGATAATGTTCCTTTTAAAAGTAAGACCGGCAATAAAATAACGAGATTAATGTTTAAATGGTTATTTAATAAAAATATTACTGATACACAGACTGGTCTTAGAGCAATAAGTCCTAATCTTGCTAATAAATTTATTAATGTATCGGGAAGTCGTTATAATTATGAACTTAAATGTTTAATTTTATGTTGTGAAGAAAATATACCAATAGTTGAAGTACCTATAAAGACTATATATATAGAAAATAATAAAGAATCAAGATTTAATCCTCTCAAAGATTCATACATAATTTATAAAGAATTTTTTAATTACTATTTAAGATTATTTATACCATATGTATTAAGTTTAATAATATTTCTAATAGTATTTTACTTTATGAATTCAAATAACGATTTAAAAGCTATTTTATTAGTTAATATTATCTCCGGTATTATAAATATTATTATGAATATTTTCCTAAATTATCGTAGTATTTATAAACATAATAATATAAGTAATAATTTAGTATATATTTTAAAAAAGATTCTCAAAATATTTATAGCAGGTTTCTTTATTTATATTGGATATAATCTTCTTAATATGAATTTATTATTAAGTAAAGTTATAGTAGATATAGTATTTACAATTGTATTATTTTATGTATTTAGAAATGTAGGTTTTAAAAATGAAGAAAAAAACTAACATTATAGTTATTATAATATTAGCTATTTTACTTGTTGTAGAAATAATACTTGTTAAAACTAATTATTTTTTAGAAATTGATAATTTTATTTATAATCAAGTAAGTAAGCTTATAAATCCTTTTAATACAGCTTTATTTAAAGCTTTTTCTTTTTTAGGTTCAGAAATGTTTATTATTCTTTTATGTGTTTTAATTTTAATTTTTTTCAAGAAAAAGAGTAGGGGAATAGGGTTTGTATTTACTTTACTATTAACTATATTATTTAATCAAGGTTTAAAGTTAATTATTGGAAGAAATAGACCTAATATAAATCAATTAGTAATAGAATCTTCATATAGTTTTCCAAGTGGACATACCATGATTATTACAACAATAGTAGGTTTATTTATCTTTTATTTATGGGATAATGAAAAGGTAAAACGTAATATAAAGATAGGTATAACTTCTATTTTAGTTATAATTGCTTTACTTGTTATGTTAAGTAGAATATATTTAGGAGTACACTATTTTAGTGATATAGTCGGTGGCATTACAGCATCACTACTTTTATTAGCAATAATTTATTATTACTATAAAGTCCCCTACTACCCAAAAAAACGATAGTGGGGGATATATAACCTTATATTATATAAATATAATGATTACGCGTGTATTATAACCTTATTATATATTTAAATAAGGTATAATAAATTAAAAAATAAATTAGGAATTATTTAAACAAATTCGTAATTAAATTACATGTAATGTTTATGTAATTATGAATTTAAAATGATTAGTTTAATAAAACATAATATAATTCTTTAGAATTTGATTTATATTATGTATTTTAATCAATTATAGTTTTCAAAATAATATATATTATGTTAACTTACTGATGAAATATAAAATACAAAGAATTTTTTTCTTAATATTTTATATTCCATCAATGGCATTATTGTATAACCATTCTTTTAAATCTTCCATATCATTTGTTTCATAATACTTTATAAGCTTTGTTAAGTAATCTCCGATTAATTTAACTGGTATGGCTATAATACCTTGACCATATTTTATCAGTTCTTTGTTAGCTATTAAATTAGCAACTCGTTTATTGCCGTCGATAAACATTTGACTTCTTTGAATCCAACAAAATAAAGTTATACAACGCTCTAATTTATTATTAATTTTTAAAATCTCATTTAATTCTTCTTCGTAATTGCATTCACTAGGAAGTTTAGGTCTCCAGGAAGTACCGGTTATGCCTGCTTCCCTATCGCGAAATTCACCTAATGGCTTTATGTTACTGCCCTTACATATTAAAAATTGTACTTTTTTAATATAATCAATTGTTAAATCATCGTTAATAGTATTAAGGACATATTCCCAAGCATCTTTTAAACCTTTTAATTTTAACATGTCATCAATTGATATATTGCCATTATTTACATTATTCACAAATGCATAAGTATCAGCAAATGTTACCGCTATACCTTCTAGATTAGCACTTTTGTATATATTATCAACTAACTTTCTTTTAGCAAAAAATATATTATCTTCTTGTGACATATTATATTTAGAATTCACTTTTATCACTCCTATTTTTCAATAAAAATTTTTCTCGTAATAAAATTATATACCATAACTATAATAGTTGATATAATTTTACATAACATATAATAAATATTTAAAAGATCTACTCCTAAAAACATGACTAATTGATTTATACCAAGTCCTATTACACTTAATATAGTAAATAATAATACCTCTTTATATGTTTGTTTCTTTTTTACATCAAATACCCAAATAATACTTAATACATAATTAAACGCAAGAGATACTATAAAAGAAATAACTGAAGATATAAGATAATAGATATGACAAAATTCAGTAAGAATATATAGAAGTCCAGCATCAATTAAAAATGCTAGACCTCCAACAATACCAAAACGAAATAATTGTTTAAATAATTTGCTATGAATAAATTTATTTATCATTATTTTTCCTCAAATTTAAATATAATTCATATAATTGTTTATGTTTTTTTACTATTACTTCTAAGATAATCCCTGTAATCCAAAGAAGCATACTAAGTACTAAGAAAATTGATGCAACAATTAAGGTTGGAAATCTTGGAACTAAACCTATTTTGAAATATTCTATTACTACTGGTATTCCAAATACTAATGCTAATATTAAAAATAATAAAGCAAATAATCCAAAGAAATAAAAGGGTTTATATTCTTTAAATAAAGTAGCAATCATTCTTATGACTTTGATTCCATCACTGTATGTATTAAGTTTAGATACACTACCTTGCGGACGATCGCGATAATCAACTGGAACTTCAACTAGTTTGAAGTTTTTATCAACGGCATGTATAGTCATTTCCGTTTCTATTTCAAATCCTTTGGAAAGAACAGGAAAACCTTTAACAAATTCTTTACTAAATGCCCGGTATCCCGTCATGATATCTTTTATTTTATTTTTAAATAAGAAATTGATTAAAAAACGAACAATTCTATTACCAAAATTGTGAAAAGGTCTTTTGTTTTCACTAAAATAAGTACTAGATAAACGGTCTCCGATAACCATGTCAGCTCGTCCTGTTAAGACTAAATCACACATTTCTTTAGCGTTTTCGGCAGGATAAGTATCATCACCATCAATCATTAGATAACAATCCGCATCAATTTCGCGAAACATTGTCCTTATAACATTACCTTTCCCCTGGCGATATTCATATCTAACAATGGCTCCATTTTTTTTAGCTATTTTATCAGTACCATCCGTCGAATTATTATCATATACATAAATATCGGCATTAGGTAAAGCCTTCTTATAATCTTTGATTACTTTTTCAATTGTAACTGCTTCATTATAGCATGGTATTAAAACTGCAATTTTTTTCTCTTTCATATATACTACTCCTCAATTAATTTCTAACTATATTATATCTTAAATACGTTTAAAATCAATCATTATTTTCTCTTTTTTCTAAAAATACACCAATTATAAAAGGCATAGCAAATACAAATGGTAAAGCATATCTAAAATATGTATTTGCTGGACCTACAACACAAACTAATATTAATACTAATGCTGGTGCTAATATTAATATGTTTTTATATAACTTTTTATATATAGCATATATGAGTAATGTTAAAATAATCCAAACATTAAAACCAATATTAGATATTAAACCTATTACAGGGATATAAGGAAATATAACAGCATATTCTGATAAGATATTTCTTGAAGTATTTAAATTGTTATAGTGATAAAGAAATCCATCTTCTGTAATACGATCATCAAATTTATAATAGACGTACCATTTGGTTTTTTCAGGATAAAAGAATCCATATACATTATTCATAGTTGCTTCAATATAAGTACCGGGATGGGTAATTAAACAATTAAACCAAACTTTAAAATATTCTTTTAAATCTGCATCAGTTGCATACTTATTAAATTCATTTTTAACAGGATCGGCAAGTTCTGGGTCATATCTACTAGCTAGATCATCATATCCTAATATTTTATCAATTACCTTTATATCTTCTTCCGTTAATTCATCAGCGTGATATTTTACATATCTTGCTGTTTGTTGGAAAGGAACAGAAAGAACTTCTCTAATACTACCTGGAGTAATTTTATAATATGGAAGTATTATCTTATCAAATACCCCATAAAAGCCAAAAACAAAGATCATTACTGTTAATAATTGAATACATTTTTTTCTAGCAATAATTAAAGTAAATGGTAGTGATAAAATTAAAACATGAATACCATTATTTCTAAATAGACAAATAAGTATTAAAAGAATAATTATAAGTAAATAATTCCACCATTTATAACCTTCTCCTTTAGTTTTTACTATATTATGTAAAAATATTATGTATAAGAATATAAATGCCCCAAATAAAACATCTTTAACACCACTCATGGCATATAAAGGAAACATTGGAACTAAAGCATATATTAATAAAACGCCAATTAAATATTTGGTTTTAAGATTCATTTTTTTCATGTAATAGATACTAAATGCTAAAACGCTTGCTAGGATACTTATTTGAATTATACTATAAAAAAATAAACCTAAATTATCATTACCAATTAATGTTCCTAATTTTAAACAACTACCAAGTAATACGGTATGCGTTACAGGGTGATGATTAGTCATAACAACATTTTCATCAAGTAATATTGCGTAGTCGGCATATTTTGTTCTAATACCAAAGAATTGTTTAATTTGAAAACTAGGATCAGGTGATAATATAATAGGATAATAAGAAATAATATAGGGAAGCCAACAGATAATAATAAAACATAAACTAAATAAAAAAGGATGTTTTTTAAAAGTAGATATAAATTTATTATCTTTATTATTCTTTTTTTCTTCTGAAAAATTGGTTTTATCTAAAAAACGAAATAAATAACTAATAAGGATTAAAAATAAATAGTAATAACCTATAAACATTATTAAAGATAATATAAAATAACCAATATTTTTAAATACTAAAGCTGTACTACCAATACACATAAAACTATTACCAAATATCATAAAGAATGATAATATTAAACTTAAAACTTTTAATGATTTCTTTTTAGATATAATAGTAGCTTTATGATAAAATTTATAAATAAAATATATTAATAAAACACTCCCTATTAAACCCAGTTTAAATAAATTTTTAGTATCTCCATTATATAAATTATAAATATTAAAACCTAAAGCCATGAAAGTACATAGTACTAAAAGATAAGAAAATAACTTCTTTTTCACTATAATCACCTTGGGTTTATTATATCAAAATAAATATATTAAAACAATAATATGTTAATTAAGACTAAAAATATACCACAAGTAAGACCTAAATAAAGAGCTTTATTTTCTTTATATTTTAAAGATTCAGGAAGTAATTCTTGAATTGATAAAGTAATCATTAAACCTGCAACAATAATAAGAGTGATACTAATCATCATTTCAGATATATAATTTTTTAAAAAAATAAAAGCTAGTATTGCTCCGAAGGGTTCAGCCATTCCTGAAATAAAGGCATTACGGAAGGCTAGTTTTTTACTTCCAGTTGCATAATATATGGGAACAGCAATACTTATTCCCTCAGGAATATTATGAAGCATTATAGCTAAAGCAAGTTTAATACCTAAAGATAAATCTTGATAACTACTTAAAAATGTAGCAATTCCTTCGGGCATATTGTGAAATATTAAAACAATCATATTAAGTATGCCTAAACGATATAAATCATCTTTTTTAGTTTCTTTTTTAATAAGCATACTTAATATAGTAATAAAAATATAACTAATTATAAAAGCAACTATTAATAAAATAATTGATTTTGATATACCATATACATTAAAATATTGAAAAAATGATTCCGGTATTAAATCAAATATACTAATACCAATCATTATTGCAATAGAAAATGCAAGACAAAATGTAATAAATTTGTTATACTTACTTTTATCTATTTTAAAAAATATTAAAGTTGCTCCGATTAAAGTAGAAAGACCTGCAGTTGTAGATACTAAGAGTGGTATTAATGCATCATTCATATTAATCCCCTACTCTAGTATATTTATTTAAAATTTATTTTATTACTATCTAAAAATGCTTTATATTCTAAAAATTCTTTACTATGAGTTATTTGAATTACATAATTAATTCTACCTAATAAATTATTTAAATATTTAGTTTTATTATTAATATTTAACATCTTTAAATGTCTTTCTATTCCATATTTTTTAATGTAATAGATCTCTTGTCTTATTTTTCTTTTATATTCTTTACTTATATTTATTTTTTTATTTACAATTATACCAGTAACTATTTGTCTTTTATTATTTTTTATTACATGTATTTTATCATAATTAAGTTTAAAACCTTTCTTTTTTAATTCTTTTTTTACTAAATTAATTACATCATTAATATTAAAAATACCGGAGAAAGTTAAATCATCAGAATATCTTGTATAATTTATTTTGTTTTTAGTACAGTATTTACCTACTACTTCATCAAAATCGCGCATTATTATATTAGATATATATGATGATGTCGGAGCTCCTTGAGGTAATTTATTATTATATGTACATAATTTGGTTAAAAGAATACCAAATGGTTTAGTATATATTTCTTCTTTAAAACACAAATTATAGACCTTATTAAACGTTATATTATCAAAGAAATTTTTAATATCTAACTTAAGGATTATTTTATTATTTATATGAGGTAAAGCATTGTCTTTTAAACTTACCCCCTTTTTATAAGCGGTTGCATATTTAGATATCCCTTTTTCTTCTAAAATATTATGTAATATATTTCTTTGGACCTTTTTTAAAAGTTTACTGGGTTCATATATTGTTCTAAAATTACCATTTTTTTTAAGCTTTTCATATTCAATATAATTACCATCTATATTATTACTAAGATAATATAAAGTTTTTTTATAGTGCTTTATGTCTTTAGTTTTAAGCAAATTAAAAGAAAGTAAAAATTCATTGTAGGTATCAATTGTTAAATACTTCCACATATTTTTACCTCCTTTAAAAGCAATACTAAATATTGTAAATAGGAAATGTACGAAGCGAAGCGTGTACAGCAAAGCTGTACCAAAGTACATTGAATATTTACTCCATATATTATGTAAATTACTATAAAGAGCGACTCGCTCAATTGGACTAAACCTAAACGCTATTGCTTTCAGTTAATATTATAACAAATTATTTCTTTTTAGCAATACTTGCTTTAATAAATGAATCAAATAAGGGATGAGGTTTAGTTGGTCTACTTTTAAATTCTGGATGAAATTGACAAGCAATAAAGTGAGGATGATCAGCAAGTTCTATTATTTCTACTAAAAAAGCATCAGGGTTAATACCACTAATTATTAAACCATTTTTTTCTAATATTTCTTTATATTTATTATTTACTTCATATCTATGCCGGTGGCGTTCTAATATTTCATCACTTTTATAATCATTATATGCAAGGGTATTTTTCTTTATTTGACAGCGATAATTACCTAGTCTAAGTGTTCCTCCTTTATTGATAATTGCTTTTTGATCAGCCATTAGATCAATTACAGGATTAGGACATAATTCATTAAATTCCCGACTTGATGCATCATTTATGCCACAGACATGACGAGCAAATTCAATTACTGCTATTTGCATACCTAAACAAATACCTAAGTATGGTATTTTATTTATTCTAGCATATTCACAAGCCTTAATCATGCCTTCAATACCACGGGAACCAAAACCACCGGGGATAATTATTCCTTTACTATTTTTAAAGACTTCTTTTAAATTAGTAGTTTTATTTTCTAGTTCTTCACTATTTACCCATTTAATATTTATTTTTGTATTATATTTATATCCTGCTGCTTTAAGAGCTTCTTTTACTGAAAGATAAGCGTCTTCTAATTCGGTATATTTACCAACTAAAGCTATTTCAATTTCCTTATCTAAATTTTCTACCGTTTTTATTAAGTTTTCCCAAGTACCTAAGTTACTTTTGGTAACTTTTAAGCCAAATTGGCGTAATATTATATCTTCAATATGTTGTTTATGAAAATTAATTGGTATTTGATAAATATTATTTACATCTTTTGCCTCAATTATATTATCAACAGGAATACTTCCAAAAAGACTTATTTTCTTCTTTACAGAATCTCCCAAATCAAGAGGAGCGCGAGTTACAATAATATCCGGTTGGATACCAAGTCTTCTTAGTTCAATAATACTGTTTTGAGTTGGTTTAGTTTTTAGTTCATTAGAACCAAATAAATAAGGAACTAAGGTTGTATGAACAAATAAAGAGTTATTAATACCTGTTTCTAACCTAAATTGTCTTAAAGACTCCATCATAACAGATGATTCTATATCTCCGACTGTTCCGCCGATTTCCGTGATAATTATATCTGCTCCACTACTCGTTGCGGCTTCATAAATTTTGTTTTTAATTTCATTTGATATGTGCGGAACTATTTGGATAGTTGCCCCGAGAAAGTCTCCCACTCTTTCTTTTTCAATAACACTTGAATAAATTTTACCATTAGTAATATTTGATGTGTAATTAAGTTCTTCATCAATAAATCTTTCATAATGACCTAAATCTAAGTCGGTTTCACAACCATCAGCAGTAACAAAAACTTCTCCATGTTGAATCGGGGACATCGTACCGGGATCGACATTCATGTACGGATCAAATTTTTGCATAAAAACCTTATAACCTTTAGCCTTAAGTAATAGAGCAATACTTGATGCTGTAATGCCTTTACCAAGTCCTGAACAAACACCCCCAGTTACAAAGACAAATTTTGCCATACTTACCTCCCAAAAAATAAAAAAAGCCTAAGGAGAACTTCCTAGGCTCTTTTAAATTATAACACCATAATTTTGTATGTGCAATAAATTGCAAAAAATTTTTATTATTTTCTTCCTGGCGTGCTATCTACTTGCTTATACCTTTTAAGAATAGGTTCATATTCATCTCTATGCACCTTATACATAAGTTCAGCAGCAAGCAAAAGCGCTTTAACTTCTTCAATCCGAAAAGTAATATTAGGTATTTTAGGCAGCAAATCTAATGATCGAACTCCATTTGCGTAAGGTCCTGAAGTCACTGTAACAAATGGCATAATTTCCGTTTCCATAAATTTCTTATGGTGAGCATCAATTATATCTTTAGCATTATCGCAAACTTTTTCAATATTATCCATATAAAAATTTGCTTGAGAAAGTGCAGTTTTTTGTTCATCCGGAAGTGCTAATAAAGTAAGTCCTGCCATCTTAGTTACATCATCTGCTTTTTCCTCATAATGCGCTAATACTTGTTCCCACATACTTAATCCTTTATTAGTAGTCAAAGCATTAACTAATAATACATTAAGTAGATGATTCATTTGAGCCATATAATGATATAGGGCTCCACCAGAAAAGCCTGCTTTCTTGACATCTTGTATCGCTTCATAGTAAACATTAGATAGTATACCAGAAATTCTTTCAATAATAATTTGAATTTTAATTTCATCCATATCTTTATTTTTTGAAAATTTCTTTTTTACAGCATATAATAAAGCTTTTTCTAATAAAATTTTAGCTTCACCAATTTTATCCATCATTACATCTTGTTTTGTCTTTAATTTTCCCATAATAAATCCCCCTTTTTTAAAACAATTAAATTATACTACATTTTAGCAAAAATGTCAAATTTTGTAAAATCGCTAACATTTTTTGATAAAAATTTTAAAAATATTTTGGGAAAATTCATCATCTAAATCTTCTGGATGGCACTGTACTCCCATTATAAATTTCTTATTTGGTAAGTGAATTGCTTCAATTAAACCATCATCACTATAAGCATCGATGATAAAATAATCTTGTTTTTCTACCTTATATTTATGTCTACTATTAACTCTTATTTTTTTACTACCCAAAATGCCATATAAAAACTTACTAATAACATTAATATCATGTACATACTTATCTTTACTATCATGTAGACTATTACCAATAGGTATAGTTTGATCACTTAAAATATCTTTATCAAAATTATGAATATTGGCTAGCGCTTGCATTCCAGCACAAATACCCAAAAGTGGTACATCATTTGCTATTGCATATTTAATAATTTCCTCATCAGTCTCATGCCAAGTAAAACCTCCCGGAATAATAAAACCATTACACATACTAATAAATCTTGAATTATCGAAGCCAGGCACAATAACTAAGGGGATAGCCTTATATTTTTTAATTTTTTCTATTAAACTTTCATTAACTTTATAAACACCATCAACTAGTCTTGCTGTAATGCCAATTATTACCATAAAACACATCATTCCTTAACTAAATATTTCCAGTAAATTATATGATTAAATTACTAAAAACGTATCATAATAATATTGGGAGGTAACAATATAATGAGTAAAGCAAGAAATCAAGCTAGAAATAATGCTAGAAGCAACGCTAAAGCATCTAGCTCAAACAGTGCAAGAAATAATTCTAAAGCACGTAGTAGCGCTCGTAACGAAAGTTGTAATTAATTAATTCCTTTTTCTTTATGAGCTCGAGGATGATTTTGATAATCTTCCTCGATTTTTTTATTACTTAAATGTGAATATATTTCTGTTGTAACTAAATTTTCATGACCTAGTAATTCTTGAATAACTCGCAAATCTGCCCCATTATTGAGTAAATATGTCGCAAAGGAATGTCTTAATGTATGGGGAGATATTTCTTTTTCAATACCTGAAGATGTTACTAATTTTTTAAGTATCTTAAAAAATCCTTGTCTACTCATTTTAGTTCCATTTTTATTTACAAAGACATAATCACTAACTCTAGTTTTTAAAATAAAAGGACGGTATTCTTTAATATATAAAGATAAATATTCTAAAGCAGTATTCCCTATGGGAATAATTCTATCTTTCTTACCCTTACCTAGTACTCTAATAATACATTCATCGAAATCTATTTGATTTAATTTTAAATTGATAAGTTCACTAATTCTAGTACCAGTTGCAAATAATACTTCTAGCATAGCTTTATTTCGATAATCTATTGGTTTAGTAAGTTTAATATCAAGTAATTTATCTATTTCTTCAACAGTTAAATAATTAGGTAATTTTTTTTCTAATTTAGGAGATCTTATTCCATTACAAGGATTAGTTTTTAGTAATTCATTAAATATCATATAATTATAAAAAGAATTAAATACTGATAGATAATGCGCTTTAGTATTCGGAGTTGCTTCTATATTTTGAATATAATTTCTTATATCACTAGTAGTTAAATCTAACATATTTTTATTTAATGTTTGTTTAAGCATTTTTAAATTTTCTCCATATGATTCTACGGTATTATCAGATACTCTTCTTTCGTATTTTAAATATTCTAAATAAAATTTTATATTTTCATCTTCAATAGTATCTATTACATTCATTAAAATACACCCATAACTATTATATCGCTTTTTAAAAATTCGTGCTATAATATTTAAAGTGATGTTATGGAAATTTTAGCAGATAAATTAAGACCTAAAAAAATAAGTGAAGTAATTGGACAAAAACATTTAATTGGAAATGGTAAGATATTAACTAATTTGGTTAATAATAAAAAAATTTTTTCAATGATTCTTTATGGTAAACCAGGAATTGGTAAAACTAGTATTGCAAATGCTTTAGTTAATGAACTAGATTTACATTATAAGTTTATGAATGCTACTATTAATAATAAAAGTGATTTTGATAATTCTATTGCTGAGGCAAAAATGTATGGAGATATGGTTTTAATCATTGATGAAATTCACAGAATGAATAAGGATAAACAAGACCTACTTCTACCCTATATTGAAAATGGCACCATTATTTTAATAGGACTTACGACAAGTAATCCATATCATAAAATAAATCCGGCGATAAGAAGTAGGTGTCAAATATTTGAACTTCATGAGCTTACAGCTTTAGATATAATGGATGCTTTAAAAAGAGCATGTAATTATTTAGAAAATATAAAGATAACTATTGATGCTTTAAAATATATTGCTGAGCTTGCTAGTGGGGATGCCCGTTTTGCTATTAATTTACTGGAAATGGCTTATTACGCAACTAGTGATGGAGAAATATCTTTAGATATTATTAAAAGCATTAATTCCAAACCGGTATTCTTTCATGATTCAGATGCGGATGGGCACTACGATGTTTTAAGTGCTTTACAAAAGTCGATCCGTGGTAGTGATGTTGATGCTGCCTTACATTATTTAGCAAGACTTATCGAAGCGGAAGATTTAGATAGCATATACCGACGATTATCGGTGATTGCTTATGAAGATATTGGCATGGCTAATCCTGGAATCGGACCTAGAGTTATGGCAGCAATTGAGGCATCAGAACTTGTGGGATTACCTGAGGCACGTATTCCTTTAGGACAAATCGTTGTTGAAATGGCTTTATCACCCAAGAGTAATAGTTCTCACCTAGCGCTTGATGAAGCATTAAATGATATTCATAAAGGTAATACTGGTAATGTTCCTGATAATATTAAAACAACTAGTAAAGATTATCTTTATCCCCATGATTATCCCAATTCTTGGGTTAAACAAGAATATATGCCTATTAATTTACGAGGTAAAATATATTATCATCCAAAGAACAATAAAGTAGAACAAAATTTAAATAAATTACACGATGAAATGAGGAGTGGAAAATGAAAATAAGTGTTATTGGTACGGGAGCATATGGACTTGCTATTGCACTTGAACTAGCTAAAAAGAAAAATAAAATAGTAATGTGGACAGAAAATGCTCAAATTGCAACAGAATTTGAACAAACTCATAAGTTAAGTTCAATATTTGATACTAATATTCCTAAAAATATAAGTGTTATGGCTGATATGAAAAAAGTCCTAAAAGATACTGAACTAATTTATATTGTAACGGCCAGCAAATATGTCGATTCTGTTTGTAATAAAATGGCACCATTTTATAATAGATTAGTTCCTATTTGTATTGCTTCTAAAGGAATTGAAGAATCTAAGGAAGAGTTGCTTTCTAATGTTGTGCAAAAAGAGTTAAAGGCTAAACATATTGCTGTAATATCAGGACCAACATTTGCAATTGATATTATCCATGATGAACCGGTTGCTTTAGCAATTGCTTCATCAAGCACAAAAGTGCGTAATTTAGTTATAGAAACATTAACAAATGAACACTTGAAACTAAGACCAACTAAGGATATGATTGGAGTTCAACTATGTGGCTCTATAAAAAATGTAATTGCTATTGCAGCAGGTATTATCTCAGGTCTTGGTTATAGTGAGTCAACTAGAAGTTTTTTAATAAATGAATCCTTGCACGATATAAAAGATATAATATACTATCTTGGAGGAAATCCTAAAACTATCCTATCATTCGCTGGAATTGGTGATTTAATGCTTACATGTTCTAGTACTAAATCAAGGAATTTTAGTTTTGGTTATGTTATTGGCAATACAAAGAATGCTAAAAAAATAAAAGAATATTTAGTAAATAATACAGTTGAAGGATACTATACATTAGATACTATATATAGAATGCTTAAGAAAAAAAACATAAAAATAGATTTAATAAATGTTATATATGATATTGTATATAATAATGATAATCCGGAAAAACTAGCAAAGTTTCTAGTAACTAAAAAATAGTTAAATTTACATTAACTATTTATAATATTATTTATTATATAATATGCTAGATAAATACCTGCAACAGCAGGAGGAAAAATACTTGATGATATTACTTTATCATTGTTTAGAGGAATATTTTCATGATAAATTACAGGAATATCTAAACTTATATTCTCTTTCTTAAGTCTTTGCCTTAAACGCTTTGCTAAAGGATCGTTTTTGGTTTTATTTAATTTAGTTATACGAATCCCTTCAGGATTAAGTCTTTTACCAGTACCAAGAGCACAGACTATTTTTATATTATTTTTAGTACAATATTTAATCATCGCAATTTTAGCAGATAAGTCATCACAAGCATCAATTACATAATCAAAGTTATGTAATTGATTGACATTTTCGGCATTAATATAAGCATTAATGCCAGTAATATTAATATATGGATTAATACTTTTAGCTCTTTTTAAAGCTACATTTACTTTAGATTCTTTAATATTATCATTTAAAGCAATTATTTGCCTATTTAAATTGGTTATATCAATTACATCACCATCAATTATGGTGATGTTTTTAATACCACTTCTAATTAAAGCCTCTATTGTAAAACCACCGACCCCACCTACTCCAATAAGAGCAATATTAACTTTGCTTAATTTATTTAAATTATCCTTGCCAATTAAACCGATTAGTCTATCAAACATAAAATCCTCCATAATAAAACCCAGAAGGAAGTCCTGCTGTGATAAAAACCCGCTCTCGGCAGGTGGGCATCACATGACTTGTTTTAGGATCCTTATGCACTTAATGGATAAGTCTTCTACACCACAAATCAATTAGATTCCCGTATATCATATCTAGTCGGTTTTATAAAGACATAGACTACCCTTCTAGGTAATTTTATTATATCAAATATAAATACTTTTAGCAATAATTTTAGAATTGTTTACACACTATCTTCCGTAATTTTTTCTATTTGTTGTAAAATATTTTCTTTGTTTTCAATATTTTTCTTTAAATTATTATTTTCAATTTTCAAATTTTCAATAGCTTGTTCTAATTTTTTTAATTCTTCATCTAATATAGCAAAAAATTTATCTTCTAATTCCATCATTAACTCCCAATTGTTTATATTCTTTTATCGCATTTAAAATTAATTCATCAAGCTCTTTTTCTTTTTTAAGTAATTCTTTTCTCTCTTCCATTAAAGCATTAAATTTTTTAAGTAATTCTTCCTTTTTTTCAACTCTAGTTTTAATTTCTTGACTTACAAGTTTTTCATTTTCTATTTCTTTTTCAGATAAATGTTCTTTACCTAATAGTATTGTTTCTTTTTCTTGAAAAGTTATACCTAAATTCGCCATAGCATTTTTTATTTCTTCTTCTCCCATTTTACCAATGCCATATAATTTAAAAACTTTAGGTCCATAAGATATTAAATCTTCAACAGTAAATATATCAGCACGATATAAAGCATTAGCAACAGTATTGCTTATATTTAACGCATCCTTTAGTAAAGGTATATTTTGAGCTTGATATTTAGCAATTTTATCTTTATAACTATCTCTTTCATCAGGGAAATTAAATCCAAGTTTATGAACATAATCCCTTAATTCCTTTATACTATTGTTTCCAACATTTCTTAGTCTAATTATTTTTATATAATTAGTTGTAAGAAGATCACCAAGATATTTAATATTACTATTTTTAAGAGCATGTATTAATCTCGTACTTAAATGTAAGTCATCAACCTTAATAAATATGTATTCATCAGGAATGTTATATTGTTTATATCTTATTTTATCAAAGTCAAACAAGTAACTTTTATTCATTAGGGCATTACGAACTACACTAAATCCAACTGGACTTACTATATTTAAAATAGTAACTACTTCTGATTCAGACATAGAAATTAACTTTTCAATAGTTGTAATATTTGCCTTTTTTAAAATATTAATATAAGATGTATCAACATCTAGCATTTCAATTGTATGCATAATTCCTCCATTTGCCATTATTATATAATAATCAATTTTAAAGTCAAGAAAAAAATCACGAGGAGTTATAGAAGAAATACAATATGGGGAAATATAAGTATGGGGAATTACCTTTTTAGAATAATTAATAACTGCCTGTTTAGTATTTTTACTTTTTAAGTTCTAAATAACAATTTAATTCAGATATTTTAAGAATTTTAATTAAAAGAAGATTTTGTTCCATTCTTTACAATAGTATTTTCATTGATACAGCCAATACAAAAAAGTCGTTAAAAATAACATTTTTATCTTCCATATTTAGAGTTTTTAGTATACAATTATTTATAGACATTGACATCAACTACCTTTTTAACAGGGGTAGATGTTGATGTCTATTTTTTTTGCCTTAAAAAGAGTGATAAAATTTCTTTTATCACTCCTCAATGTTTAAGAACCACTTTGTCCTAAATTAACATCTTTTAATAATTTAACCAAAGAAGATATTAAATATTTAGAAAATGTTATCAATAATATTCCTCGTGATTCTTTAAATGGCTTATCGTCTTATCAATAAATATAAATTTCCATTACTTATTAGGATTTGTATTATGAATACTTGATAAAATTAATTGTTTCCTTAACTAAGACGATATTTTTTTTGCAAGAAACAAATTTTCCTTGCGACATATATATTACCAAATTTTCAAGATTTTGGCAAATTTTTTAAATTTCTTTTAGGGCTAATACATCAGCAATACTTACATTTATATCTGTATTACGATAATTATCTAAAGCATTGTTTACTTTACTTACCCAACTAGGTTTAGCTATTTTTATACCATTTTCATTAAATGTTGGATTATAAATACGCCCTATTGCTTCAACTGTTGTAAGACCTTTACCAAAATAACCTTCACTAAGTAGTTTTATATAACTTAAAATACCATATTCAATATTTTTATATTTTATAAGTGATCCTCGAGACATCCCACCAAAGATATTGTTTTTATTTAGCATACTTTGGACAGTATATCCTGATTCTACCTGGGCAATAGCTGCAGCGATAGAAAAATCAACATTTATATATATATTACTAAAATACTTAATTAAGGCTATCATATATTCCTTAGAATCATTACATGGATCTAATGTTTTATCAAATAATTCTTTATTGTTATCTTCTAAGGCTAATAGATATTCAATTAAAGTGTATTCTAAATTATCAGTATTCATTAAATCAATACTTTGGTAATCTTTTTTTAATTGGTTTACTAAAGTATCTTTATCTATTTTAAATACATCAGCAAAGAAATTAATAGTATCTAGGTTATCATTAATATAAATAGTTACTAATTCTTCTTCGCTCAATACTCTTTTAGATTCAGCTTCATTTGCGTTTGCTTCAAAAGTACTTATGGAACTAACTAAGAACTCTTGAGGCGATGATCGGTGATATAATAGTAACATTACTATTAATATCATCACCCCCAAAATCACTAAAATTATCCCCTTTTTATTACTTATTATATAATCTTTCATATATTTATTATACTCTCCTTATTTCAAGTATGCTCATAATTATACCACAAAATACCTAAAATTGCAAATTTGCTGGGGCAAAATCCTTACTTTTAAGCATAAATAAGCCAAAAAATAGCAGTAATATAAAACTGCTATTTTTAACTATTTTGTATTTATATCTTATATTTATCTCTTTTTCGCCAAATAGGAATTCTTACTAAAGATGTCGATTTTGTATTAGAATGACTATCTAAGTAATCCATAGCCGCAGTATTATATTCTACTACTGCTTTACTAAAAGACATTTCTTGATAAACAACTTCATATTCCATATTATGTTTTAACTCATCTAACTTATCTTCCGGCATTTTAATTACCATTTCAATAAAATCAAGCAACCGATTACTAAATATAACTTCATTTCGATATATAGCACTACCAACTAAATCATAATGTTTTTTACTAGGCATTTTAAATAATGATTGAATCACATTAATTGCGGTCTTAAAATCGAGACTGTCTAATAAATACTTTATATCTTGAGTTAATTCACTCTTAGGTATTTTACTTATTAATATACCATTTATTACATTATCAAGAGCACCATAAGCCATTAATTTATCATTAAAAACAATGGAATAAAAATCGGTTGAATCAACTTCATCTTTAATATATAACTCAGCATAAATATTTAACCATTTTCTTACATCTTCTTCGTTTTTATCAAATTTATCCGCTATATGCATAATATCCCAAATTACAAAGCCAAGCTTTGGATATTCTAATAAAATTTTAAGATAAATATAAAACTTAGAAGCGTTTATATTTGATGGAGTCAAATGGAAAAATTGATAAATTTTTTCCAATATGGAAGATTTTTGAGACATGTTAATTTCTTGATCTGCCAAAATTTCTTCTAATTTTAAACATACTGTATCTTTCAAAGTATTTGGCATATTTTTAAAATTATCTAAATCAAAAATTTCCATTACATTATTGGCTTTTTCTTTCCATTTTTTCGCTTCAAAATAGCACATTTGGGGAATACCCATTGAAGCAAATTTGACTACTCTATAAATTGTTTCAGAATTCATATCAGGATTTTTTTCTAAATCATAAGCAGTAGTAACATCAAATGAGGGATTATCACAAATTAAATCCAAACAATTAGCATAATAATATCTATGATTCAAATTTTTATCTTTTATCAATTTAAAAATATTATCTAAAAGTATACTTTGTATTGATATATCTTCTATAATACCTATAAAATTTAGAACTTCATAGGTTTCATTTTTATTAGAATCACTTAAACTTTTAAAATATTCTGAAGAAAGTATTTTTATTACTTTTTCTTGTAATGGTTCGTCTTGCCATCTTTTTACTACATTATATGCTTCACTACCTAAAGTAAAATATACTTTTAATGCTTGTAGCTTCTTCATAAATACCTCTTTTCTATAAATATATTCTATCATTAAATATTTTGACAAGCAAGAAAAAAGATACTGTAATTAGTATCTTTAAGCAGCAATAATTTCTGGATCTGTTGACATTGGGGTATCTGATAAAGCTTCTATGTTTGGTATATTTTGTTGATTTTCTACTGTATTTATTGGATCTTGGGTATTACCACTAGTAGTACCATTAACTTCTAATTTCCAACAACTAGATACATCACAGTTACTACTAAATGGCATTGGATTAGGCATTTCCATTTTAACAATCATTGGTATTTTAAATGCTCCCCCAAAACATACGCAATTTCCTGGTTGTAATACTTTTTGTTTATCTAAAATATCTGCTGAAATATTTGGAAGCATTTCGCCGATATATTTAATATCCAGTGGGTGTGTCATCTTAAATATTAAGAAATTATTACATTGAGCTATAACTGTATCTGATATTTCAACTGGTCTTTGACTTATTATATCAAGTATTACCCCATATTTTCTTCCTTCTTTAGCAATACGGTCAAATATATTATAACCTAGTAAAAATGTATCATTATCTTTTTGAATATATCTGTGCGCTTCTTCTAAGAATAGATGAAATGGTATTTTAGCTCTTTCTTTGCTTTCTTTAGAAAAATCAAATATTAATCTTGAAATAATCTTAACAAAAACTTTAGCAAAAGTATCATCGACATCTTCTAAGTTAATATTAATTATTTGAGCTTTACGGTTGCCAGTGGCAACTAAAGATGAAATATAATCTTTAACAGGAATGTATTCACTAGAAAAATAATTATTCATTTTACTATTAATAATGGAATTAAGTCTAACTCTAAGTATTACCGCATCATCGTGTAAGTTTTGATTGTGTTGAAAACCTTCACTAATTAAAGTAAATTCCATAGCTTTAGCAAAGTCTTTTAAAGAATAGCTGGCAGTCTCAGGAGCTTTAATAGAATCTAAGTCATCATTTATCTTACCTAAAATGTAATTGGTAATTAAAACTGATTCTCCAAAATTACCATTGGAATCGATTTCAAAACATTCACTAAATGTTCTAGTATAACCAAGACCCGGAATAACGGAATCGAAATTAAATTCCGGAGTATTACATACTTCAATTATCGTAAATATTTCATTTTTCTTACTAGCAACAGTTTCATTACTAAAAAGTACTGCAAGTAAGGCTTTAGCAATCAAATGATTTTTGTATGCCCTTGCTTCTTCAGTATCAGTTGAAAATATTTTTGCTAGTTTAATTGTATGCTCAATTATAGGAAGTTGTGCATGATTTGCGGCTTGTAACAATAGTGCCATATCATCAAGTTCTAGTAAACTTACTGGTATTTTTAATAAAATATCTGATTCATCTGTGGGATTGGTTGTAATAAATTTATAACTATAATTAGGATTTATTTCATTTAATCTACCAAAAGCATTTTTGTATTCACCAAATGAATCAAATATAAATAAATTAGCATTATATTGGATAGTATATTTATTATTAAATATATTTTGAATAATTCTTGCTACCCCACAAGACTTACCACTACCAGAATTTCCAAATATTGCTAAGTGATTGGAAAATAAACTATTAATATTTGGACAAATATTAAATCCTTTATAAATAGCACTTTCTCCTAGAATAAAACTTGAAGCATTATAAGTACCCACTAATTCCATAAGTTCTTCCGAATTAATCATTCTTATTTTACTAGTAAGCATGGGTTTTCTTAAAACCCCATTTACATATTTACCATTAATATATTCTCCTAGAAATCTAATTTTAATTACTTCACTACCAAGTTCAAATACTTCTCCAAGTATTCTTTGATTATTTTCTTCAAATATGACATTCATATTCATTAAATCGGCTTCGCTTGCCTCTTTTTGTAAGTTTTCAACATGGGCTTCACTATCCCCAATATAAACTATTTTTCCAAACATTTTTATCTCTCCTATGCTATATAAATTATAACATAGCAAAAGAAAAAGTAAAAGATTATTTTACTTTAAATTCACGCTTTAAAAATTGATAATTATTTAACTTTCCTTTGTCTATTCTAATAAAATATATAAGCATTTCATCACTATCAGTTATTTCTTTATTTACAATATATTCTATTATTGTACCTTCATCAGTTATATTTAAATTAATTTCTTCAATTTTTAAATCATCTTCATAATATATATAATCAACGATATAATCATATTCATCAAAATTACCTGAAGTTAAAAATACATCACGAGCAATACCTAAATCACGTAAAAGATCTGTATATTCTGTATATGCCGTTAGGAGGACTGATGAGTGTTTATTATTATCATTAGGTATAATTATACCTTCAGCAATTGTTCGATACCATTTTCCACCGTTACCTAACCATATTCCTAAGAATGCTGCAATAGATACAACTAATATTATTAAAACTCCTACTAATAAATGGTATTTTGTTACTTTCATATAATCCCTGTTCCAATCCAATTATAATTATTTTTATTAATTATAAAATCACTTTGATACGTTACTATATTATCACTTAAGTATTTATTAATATACATAGTAAATGGTATATTAGCTCGCACTAAATCATTGCTAGTAACAGTTAATAAAGAATCTTTATATAAACCATCTTTATATATATGATAATGAGTAACATCATCAACTTTTTCTTCACTATAAAATAAAATATTTTCTATTAAAGAAATCTTATTATCACTAATATTTATTTTAGCAACTTTTCTATCAGCTTTATAAAGAATACCATCATATTCTAAAGTAGTACAATTAAATATTTGATCATTATAAGTACAAGAATTTTTGCCATTAACATTAAAATCTTTATTTACGATAAAGGCATTATTACCATATAAATTATAAAGATTACTTATCATATCTCCGGAATTAAAAGAACTATTTTGATGATGAAAATAACCTTTGGTTAATAAAATATCATTATCTATATCTTTTAGAGTTACATATTTATCTTGATAAGCCATTAAATAATTGGGACTATTTGTAAATACGTAAGGAATAATATTTTGTAATTCTTGACTTAAAGTATCATTACCACCTTCAAAATTTATATTAGTAGTTACATTAATGTTTTCATTATTCCATTGCGTATACAATACTAAACATAAAGTAAATAGTAATAATAAAATTATAAATGCTAATATAATATTGGATTTAATTTCTTTAATATTTTTCATAGTCATACCTCTTTAAATTCTTATATTAATTATATCAAATATTTTATAAAATGTCTTATGTTATTTAACATTAATACTAAATGGTTTAATACTTTTAAATAAAAATTCTAATTTATCTAAAAATTTCTTCCATTTTTTTAATCATATTCTGTAAGCCTTTAGATAACTTTGAAATAAAAAATTCGATATCATCTCTTATAAAATTATGTTTTTGCATGCTTAATCCTCCTTTCTTTTTTAAGTTTTAATAACACTATCTATCTTAATTAATTTAAAATTATAATCGAAAGACATAGCTATATGATAACCTCCACTTGAAGAAGTATAATTCCATTGTATTAAATAAGTATTTAACATTTCAGAAACAGAATTGGGAGTACCTAACAACTCTTTAACTTCATCTAAAGACATTCCAATTTCTAATTTTTCTAAACTTTTATCAAAATCTTTTAATTTTTGGCTTTCAAGTATAGGAATAATTATTAAACCTATTACAAATAAAAAGTATAAAATAGCCATAACTAACACTTCCTTTCATATTTATAATTCAATAGGTGTATAATTTATTAATTCAACTGAAACACATTTGTGTAATTTATTACTAAATTCCTCTCCTTCTAAAGGATTATTATGAATATGACCATGCACATTTATATAACCTTTAGGTATATCTGTATCAGGTATTGGTTTATGAGATAGAATTAATTTTTTATCTTCAATTAAAGTTCTTGTTGGAAGTACAATAAAACCAAATTTATTATAGTATTCAACATTTTTACTATCATGATTACCTTTAATTAAATAAATTGTACCATTTAATCTTTTTACTAAATCAGTTATTTTACTATTTTTAAAAGCAAAATCACCTAAGTGATAAATGATATCATCTTTACCCACTACACTATTCCAATTATTAATTATTCTCTCATTCATTTCTTCAACATTTTGAAATGGTCGATTACAATATTTAATAATGTTTTCATGTCCAAAATGGGTATCTGATATATAAAATATTTTCATTTTATCTCACTTCTCTAACCAATTAAATTGTACTAAATTTATTATAAAAAGTCTATAATTAATATTTTTTGTTGGAATACTTTTTAAATTTTAAAAAATCCAAATTTATTTTTTACATTATAAATTTTGGATTTTTATGTAATTTCTACAATTCTATTGTTTTTCCAATATGTTCAACTTTGTTCTATTAACCTTTTATTGCGGACTTTGGATATGCTTAGCTAATTTGGAAAGGTGAGTTTTGACTGCCATCTCCAGAAATTAAAGTAATATCTGCGTTTAAATAAAAGGTGGGTCTTATAGCATAAGAACTATTATAAACACCAAGATTTTCAATATTTCCGTTGGCTGTCAAGAAATATGCCCAAGAAGTGCCCGAATAGCGGGTAATTGTCCAGTCTGAATATCCCATATACATCCAGTTACTATCTCTGTTTACATCATTATTATAATTATATAAAATTGTATTCCAATTTTCTGGACTGGCTGCATAACCGTAATCTGAAACATACATTAAGCCAACTTTTGCACTATATGTTGTACTCTCTGCTGGACTTACTATTTCATTTTGATAAGCTGTTTTTACTGGTACATCTCTTATATTTTTTCCTGTATTTCCTCCGACTTTCCAGCTTGTTGTTGCTATTTTGTCTGACCACTTATTTCCTAACACGTTCACGTAATTGCCATTTAACATTGTTGTGTTTAATATACTATTGCTCCACTCATTATTATTAATATCGCTAGATCCGCTCCAATGGTAATATGACAATTCACTTAAATTTCCTTTATAATATGGATATTTGCTTGATTCAACCGTTCCTACAGGAGCAATTCCAAGTAGAGTTTGATCTGAATAATCATATTTTATCAATTTTACTTGGTTACCAAACACACCAATGATTCGGTATAAGTTATCACTTGAACATGTCGCTGCATCAGACCCAAAACACACATAATTATTTGGATTTGCTCCACTAAAGCGGTATGATCCATCTCCTGCTTCTTGTGTTGCATTTGTATAATTTCCTACTCCATCATGTAAATATATTCCTTCTGCTCCATCTCCAGCAATATCATTAAATTCTTTTATGCAACCTGCTAAATTTGCACCACTTATGCATGTATCTGTTAATATTGGTGGATCATACACATCAAAATATACATTTATCTGAAGTATTTGCTTGCATTAATATTCTCTTATTTTCATCATCCCAAGTAAGTGTACTTCCATTTTCACAACTAGATAATCTTTCGTTAAAAACATATCCCTCCTGCGGCCATGAAGTATCACTACTAACTTCATATTCTCCACTATTCTCTTCTGTTTCATACATCATAGTTAAAGCATTAGTATTAACTGTTTT
Organism: uncultured Bacilli bacterium; assembly: GCA_944363655.1. Next base: position 34,554 of record CALVUU010000005.1, read on the forward strand.
ATTACTTTTATTATTTTCAAATATTACTTTTTCATCTTCATTATAAAATAAAGTAATTAAAGATATTAAAATAATAATAATTAAACTACTTATTATTAATTACTTTCTTCTTCATATCACACCTCTAAAAATATGATAGCAAATAGTAATTAAATATCTTGTCGAACTATGGATAATTATTTAAATTTTGTAAATAATAACTACTAGGCTATATAAATAATTATAAATTTTAAAATAAACATTTAATAGTAATCAAAGTGATATCATATTGACTACTAGTAAAAATGCTATCACATTGGTATCATTTTTAATAAGAAGTTGGTGGTGTGGTATGAAAACATTTAATCCATATCCGTTAAGAATCGATGAGGAATTAATGGAAGAATTAAAAGAGATGGCAGAAGTCCATTCAAGAAGTGTTAATAAGGAAATAGAATTCCTTATTAAAGAAGCAGTGAAAAAATACAAATCAGAAAAAGATGATGAAAATAAAACTAGAAAAAAGACAAGTTAGTTTTCTAACTTGTCTTTTAATATTTCTTTAGTTATTACTGGGTTGGCTTTACCTCTAGTTTCTTTCATTACTTGACCAACGAAATAATCAAAAAGGTTAGTTTTACCATTTTTATATTCTTCTATTTGCTTAGTATTATTGGCAAGTATTTTAGTAATTATTGCTTCAATTTCTATTTTATCTGTTATTTGAGCAGTATCTTTACTAATATATGTTTTAGGTTCTTTTTCTTCTTCAAGAGCTTTAAAGAATATTTCTTTAGCTTGTTTTGAAGAAATAGTTCCATTTGTTTGATTATCTATTATTTGTTTTAATAATGTTGGTTTTAAGTAAAATTCATTTAATGTTATATCTTCTTTACTTAAATAAGCAATAATATTTACTATTAACCAGTTGGCGGATGTTTTAGCATCCATTCCAAGATGTACACATTCTTCAAAATAATCCGCATATTCTTTTTCTTTTATTATAATATTTGCATCATATTCTGATAAACCATAATTATTAATATACATTTTTTTTCTTTCTCTTGGAAGCATTGGAATTGATGCTTTTATTTCATCTAACCAAGATTTATCAATTTTATATTTAGGTATATTTGGTTCGACAAAGTATTTGTAATCTATTGCATCAACTTTACTACGCATTCTTATAGTAGTACCCGTCTCTTCATCAAAACGTCTTGTTTCTTGTTCTACTTTGCTATAACGTCCTGCATCTTTTAATTCTGTTTGTCTTTTTATTTCATATTCGATTGCTTCATAAACATTGCTAAAAGAATTAACATTCTTTATTTCTACCTTTGTACCAAGTTCGGTTGCATTGATATCCATTATCGATACATTGACATCACATCTAATTTGCCCCTTTTTAGGATCGGCATCAGAGATGCCACAATATTGATAAATTCTGCGCATTGCTTCTAAGAAAGCAACTGCTTCAGCAGCAGAATTTAAACATGGTTCTGTAACTAATTCAAGTAGTGGTACTCCTGATCTATTATAATCGATTAGGGTAGCATCTTCATAGTGATCTAAGGAAGCTGAATCTTCTTCTAAGTGTATATCATGTATTAATACTTCTTTTTCATAATCATCACAATCAATTGTAATAGAACCATTTACCCCGACAGGGTCATGCATTTGAGTAATTTGGTATCCTTTAGGTAAGTCAGGATAGTAATAGTTTTTCCGGTCAAAATACATGTAATCTGGTTGTTTACAACCTAAGACGATACTCATCATTAAAGCTTTTTTAATGCATTCTTTATTTACTACTGGTAATGTTCCAGGAAAAGCCATATCTAAGGCTTGAACATTAGTATTTGGTATTTCACTATATGTATTAGAAGCACTAGAAAATACTTTAGAATTACTTGTAAGTTCACAGTGCATTTCTAAACCTATTACTGCTTTATATTTATTCATGTTTATCCCCCGCAATCATACCTTTATAATTCATAGTGGATTCTAGAGCATAGGCAATATTTAAAACGTTGGCATCATCATAACAATTACCAGTTATATTTATTCCAACAGGAAGAGAATCAATAAAACCGTTAGGTATAGTAATTGATGGAAATCCTCCGAAGTTACCTATTTGTAAATGATTTTCAAGTATAGATATGTTATTGCTAGATAACTCATCTTTAGCCCCATCAATATAAGGGGCAACACCAGTAGAAACTGGTAAGATTAAAGCATCGTAACTACTGAATAACTCTTTCATTTTATCAACAATTAATCTTCTTACCCTCTGAGCATTAACAAAATATCTTTCTTGATTTTCTTTTTGCAAGATATATGAACCAATTACAAATCTTCTTTTAATCAGTGGGGAAAATCCATTAGTTCGGTAATCCTTCATTAATTTTTCATAAGTATCACCCTTGCCCCTTGGTCCAAATATAATTCCTGTTAAGTTTGACATGTTACTTGTGGCCTCAGCACAAGATAGGCATACATAGACACTAGGAATGGCTTTTAAAAGTTGATAATCAAAAGAAACGCTATCAATACTTACACCGATATTACGTAATTTATCTAGAGATTCATTAAATATTTCTAAATGTCTTTTTAATTCATTTGAAGCATTAGGATAATTATTTATATCTGTTATTTCTTTTATGTAGAAAAGTTTTTTACCTTTAACTAAGCCATTGATAGAATCATACAAATGAATATTACTAGAATCCCAACTAGTTTGATCGTGCTCATCAATACATTTCATGGCATCAACTACTATTGCAGCATCCTTAACGCTACGCGTTAAGACTCCACAAGTATCTAGGCTTGATGCAAAGGGAAAAAGCCCATATCTTGAAATCATTCCATAAGTTGGTTTATAACCTACTATGCCACAAAATGCTGCGGGTTTACGGATAGAATCTCCAGTATCACTTCCTAAAGCATAAGGATAAACTCCAGCTGCCACTGCTGCTGCAGAACCACTAGAAGATCCTGCACACATTCTTAATGTATCCCAAGGATTGCGAATAACACCGGTATGAGCAGTTGTACCAGTGCCTCCCATACCAAATTCATCTAAAGCTGTTTTATTAACAGCAACAGCGCCATGACGCTTTAAATTAGCAACAGCTGTTGCATCAAAAAAAGGAACATAAACTTTTAAAGTATTGCTTGAACCAGTTGATAATATACCTTTAGTAGAATAATTATCTTTAATTCCATAAGGAATACCTGAAAGAAAATCATCAGTTACTTCACTACCGGTGGCATCATCTATAATAGTTACAAACGCATTACATTTACTTTGTAATTCATGAGATTTTTTTAAAGATTCTTTTACTAGTTCTTCACTAGTAATTTCACCATTTTTAAGCATTTCATGTAATTTTTCAATTCCTAATTCCGTCATTACCCCACCACCTTTGGCACTTTAATTTCCGCATTTTCATAAGAATCACAATTTTTAAGTAATTCTTCAATGGGAATAGATTCTTCTGCTTCATGACTTCTTAAAACAAACTCAAAATCATCTAAGGCATGGGTCATTGGTGTAACCTCACTAATATTAGTAATATTAGCAATAATTTGCATATTTTCATCAATAATATCAAACTCTTTTAAAACTAATTCATTTTCTTCTTTAGTTAAACCGATAAGCAATTTATCAGCATAACTATCTACCATTTCTTTTGTGAATTTATTCATTTTCTTCTCCTTATTATCTTGATTCATTAGTTAATTCCTCACTACGACTTACTAGTCCTTTTTCGATTTCAATTTCTAACATACTTTTACCAATGTGGCCATATTTTACCCCAAGATTAAGATTTTCTTTATTCATTCTTGACCATTTTAATTTATAATCAGGAATATATTTATTAACAAATTCTCTTAAAAATTCTCTTGTAGTTCTTCCATTACCTTCCCGAAAGGGATGGACGGTTAATATATCGTAATAAAATTCAGAAAGAAATATAACAAAATCTTGATATGTACGACATTTAAGAAAGTCATTATGCATTTCATCTAATACTATTTTTAAACTATTTTCTATTTCTTTACTAGTTGTAAAATAAAAATCTTTACGCATATCAACATTACGAAATAGACCCGCAAAATCATAGATATCTTTAAAAAGATAACGATGGATATCTTGATAATGTTTTGTATCAAAATTACCATCAATAGGATTATCATATAATTCGGTTAATCTTTTAAAAGTAACATCTGCTTCAACTTGTCTTAAAGTTTCGGCATCAGTTATTCCTAATTTATTTTTCAAAACATTAGTTCCAGGATAAAAATAATTATCCCAATTAGCATCTAGATTTTCCATTATTTTGATCTCCTTTTTTTCTTACTAACGCTTCATCATTATTTAATACTTCTTCAATTGCTTCTTCACTTACTTTTAAATCTTCTAAATCTAAACTTGCTAAAGCCTCTAGAACAGCTTCTTTACAATCATTCATTTTTATCAATTTTTTCTAATAAATCATTAAGTTTTTGATGAAATTCATCAATTGATCCATTATTATTTATAAAATAATCCGCGTAGGCGATTGGCCCAGCTTTAGCAATATTTTCAATTTCAGAAATATCTCTTTTTATAGCATCGACCCTACTAAAAGGTCTTTCTACTCTTGTAGCTAACCTTTGATATCTTACCGTTTTATCAGCAGTAACTGCTATTATAATTACTTGACTATCAAATTTATCTTGGACGATTTTTAATTCATCCCAAGAATAAAGACTTTCTACAACTACATTTCCTTCTTTAACTAAATTTTCTAATTTTGGTAAATTAAGAGTAGCAAATACACCCATACCACCATATTTACGTAATTTCTCACGCATCATGCGTTCATTTTCAGGGTTAACTTCTAATCCTTCTTCTTGTAATTTTTCAAAAGTTATAGCTCCAAAATATATTCTTTTATAGCCTTTCTTTTCAATATAATCACAAGCAACCGTCTTACCTACCCCACACATACCAACAACAATAATAATTTTATTCATTTTCTTCTCCTATCTAAGCAAAATTCTTCCATTATTTTTCTTTCTTCTTCTGTATCAGGAATCCAAAGTTCATGTTTACCATCAGAAAGTTTAAGTAAATGGGTAAACTTTGTTGGATTTACTTTAACTTTATATAAATCAATATAAAAATCAATATCTAGGCTTGCAGATGCAGCAAGCATTTCAAGTAAATTACTAGCATTATATGCTTGTAATTCAGGATGTTTTTGAAATTCTTTTATTAATACTTTTTCATATAAAGCGATATCCATTAAATTTTTTTTAGGTACTGCTTGCTGATAATGTTTTTTTAATTCATCTAAATCAATGCCAGTTTCAAGAAATTCTCCGAAAGAATTATAAGCAATATAGCATTTTTTTACTTTATCTTCGATAAAATAACATCCATTATTGGTTGTTGCTACAATATCTGCTTTATTAATAGGTAATGTAATTATAGTATTTTGAGTAACTATTAAATCTTGTTTATTTTTAGTATCGCGTAAACTTATAATGCCACCAACATAAACGATATCACTAATATTATCATATAAAGTATTACCAAAATTATCAATTATTTTATAACATTCCTCATTATAAATTATAAAATATTTACCAGTATGATAAATTATTTTTCCATCAATATCAAGGGCATTTCCATCACAATCAATAAGTTTTAATGGTGATGAAAAAATAAGGGAATATTTACCTTGCGTTGATATTATCGGTGGAGCATAAGCCATTAATTTTTGATAAACTTCTTCGATATTATCAGGTGTTAAAAAAGCTAAATCTTTTTTATGTCTACTTGCTTTTATACCGTTTTGGGTTTCTAAATCCTTAGTAATGCTTAGCATAATAACCTCTAAAAATCACAATTACCTGGTGTACGATAATATGGTATTACATCACGAATATTATCCATACCCGTTAAATACATGACTAGTCTTTCAAAACCTAAACCAAATCCGGAATGAACGCAGGTGCCATATTTACGTAAGTTTACATACCAATACATATCACTTGGATTCATATCAAGTTCCTTCATTCTTGTAACTAATTTATCATAATCATCTTCTCTTTGGGAACCACCCATAAGTTCACCAACACCTGGTACTTCAAGATCAACGGCTGCAACAGTTTTACCATCAGGATTTTGTTTCATGTAAAACGCTTTAATATCTTTTGGCCAATTAGTAATAAATACTGGGCCATCAAAATATTCTGTTATATATTTTTCGTGTTCTTTTGCTATATCTTCACCATAATTGGGTTCAAATTCCCATTTTTGTTTAGCGTTTTTTAATACGGTTATTACTTCTTCATGGGTAACTCGGGCAAATTTAGAATTTACTAATTTAGTTAATTTTTCTATTAAACCTTTTTCTACAAATTTATCTAAAAATTCCATTTCATCTTTGCCTTCTTTAAGACAATAATTGATAACATATTTTAACATATCTTCTTCGACATCCATAAGCCCGTTGATATCACAAAAAGCAATTTCTGGTTCAATCATCCAAAACTCAGACATATGAGTTTTGGTGTTAGAATTTTCTGCCCGAAAGGTTGGACCAAACGTATAAATTTTGGAAAAAGCCATGGCATATGTTTCTCCTTCAAGTTGTCCTGATACAGTAAGACCCGCTTTTTTACCAAAGAAATCTTTATCATATTCTACCTTACCATTTTTAGCAATACGATTTAAATCAAGAGTTGTAACTTGAAACATTTCGCCAGCGCCTTCACAATCACTCGCCGTAATTATCGGTGTATTAACATAAACATAACCATTATCCCCAAAATACTTATGAATTGCTTGCGCCGCAAGGGAACGAATGCGAAATACAGCTTGAAACATATTAGTTCGTGGTCTTAAATAGGCTTGTTCTCGTAAAAATTCTTTAGTATGTCTTTTTGGTTGAATTGGATAATCTTCAGGGCATTCACCAAGAATAGTTATTTTATTTGCTTTAACCTCAATATCTTGATTACCACTGGATTTAACCAAAATACCTTCAACTTCTAGAGAACAACCTACTAATAACTTAGATAATTCATTAAAATTATCTAAGTTATTATCATAAACTATTTGTAAATGTTTAAAACAAGTTCCATCAGAAAAATCAATAAAACCAAATTCTTTCTGAGGACGATGATTTCTTATCCAACCACTTACAGTTATTTTTTTATCCAATAATTCATTCTTTTTTTCTAAAGTTTCTTTAATCGTCATTTTATTTTATCCTTTCATTAAATGTTACCTAAAATCCAATCAATTACTTCATTTTCATCGATTTTTATTTCTTCTTTAGTAGCATTATCTTTAATATTTACTAAACCTTTTTGTAAATCTTCATTATTTAAAATAATTAAGAATTTAGCATGTAATTTATCCGCTATTTTAAATTGAGATTTCATACTTAAATTAGCACTATTTATTTCCGTTGCTACATTATTAAGTCTTAAATATTGAGCAATTTCTAAAGCATGAATTTTTTCTTCTTCACTAACACTCATTACATAAACATCAATAGGTACTTCTAAATTTTTAATATCTATATTATTTTTAATATTTAAAATAATTCTTTCAATACCCATAGCAAAGCCAACCGCAGGAATACTTGGCCCATCAAGAGCCTCTACTAAATGGTTATATCTTCCCCCACCACCTAGAGTTACAGAATTACTATCAGCAATATATTCCCAAACATTTTCATCATAATAATCAAGTCCTCGGACAATATTTTCATTTACTTCATAATTAATATCTAAAACATTTAAATAATTTTTAAGTTTTTCAAAACGATTCTTACTTTCTTCACTTAAATAATCACTTATTTTAGGAGTATTTTTAAGGATATCACTATCTTTATCAACTTTACAATCAAGTATTCTTAAAGGATTAGTATTAATTCTTTTTTGACAATCTTCACATAACTTATTAATGTGAGGTTTTAAATAATTAACTAAGGCTTTTGTATAATCTTTTCTTGACTTGGCATCACCTAAGGAGTTTATAGCAACAGTTGCTTCTATTCCTAAATTATTAAGTAAATAATAACCTATACTAATTACTTCAGCATCAAGCATTGGGTCATTTGAATTAAATGCTTCTACACCAAATTGAGTAAATTCTCTATTTCTACCCGATTGAGGTCTTTCATAACGATACATAGTTCCATTATAATAAAGTTTTATAGCATCATTTCTATTCCCATATAACTTATTTTCTATTAAACTACGTACTACTCCCGCAGTCCCTTCCGGTCTTAAAGTAATATTTCTATTTCCCCGATCTATAAAATCATAGGTTTCTTTAGTAACAATATCTGTTGTTTCACCTACACTACGATGAAATAATTCACTTGCTTCAAATATTGGTGTTCTAATTAACTCATAATTAAAACTAGACATCATTTCTTCAATTTCATGAGAAATATAACTATATATTTTAGCATCTATTCCCATTAAATCATAGGTTCCTTTAGGTTTTGTAATCATATTATCAATCCTTTCACATATGAATATTTTAACATTAGAAAAAAGAAAGTGCAATCTATTTAGATTACACAATATCATTTTCTTGGATATTTAATCTTAGGAAATTCTCTTTTTAAAACAGTAACCACCGGTGCCATAGTAAATGGATAAGCATCAGTCTTATCAACTTCCACCATATATCCTTTATCTTCCAAGCATCTAAGTCTATCTACTTGACTATCCATGTAATAAACAAAATCTCTTCTGCTAAAATGACCATTATTTCTACATGGACAAGTTTGGACACACATATCTATTGGAGAATTCATTACTTTTTTAACTATTTCATCAAATGCTTCACATGGGCAATGTGCTAGTATTAAATCATATTTACTAATATTAGTTCTAGCACTAAATTTCTTTTTTAATGTAACTATATTATCGATAGGTAAATCCAAAGATTTAGGGTCTATACAAGTAATTTTTTTATCGGGCTTATACAATTCATTTATAAGAATTGATAACCCTGGTATATATCCACTTGCTACTTCTAATATTGTTCTTTTAGATAAATTTGGAAACTTTACTTGTAACAATTCAATAAAAAATAAATAAACATTAGAATTTCTAGCATACTTTTCTGTAAACAAATAAGCATATATTTGACTCATAAAATCATTTTGATATATTTCATCAATATCAAAAACTTCATCAAAAAAATCTTGAAGGTCTTTAGAATATTTAGTCTTATTTCCCAATATAAACTCTTCTAATATTCTCTTTTCACCAGCATTTAACTCAAACATAAAATATCCCTCATTTGTAAGGGATATTTTAATCATTTTTCAAAACAATGTCAATAATTATAAATTTGAGTTTCGGTTTTTTACGAAAAATATTTATGAATTTTATATGATTCGAGCAAAATAGTTCAAAAAATTAATTTTAATATCAATATTTGCAGTTTTCTCCCATGACAAAATATAGCACTTT
>CALVUU010000006.1 GCA_944363655.1 uncultured Bacilli bacterium
TCATTAGAATCCATTTGATAACCTGCTGTATTATAATAAACTAGTAAATCTCCTCTTTCTGGAATGACATAGAATTTTATTTTTCTCCATGTTAGCATATCTTGTTCTAAACATAAATTACCAGCAATACTCGCAAAAACGACCTTTTTCTGTCTAACACTTTTAGGAATAAGTTTAGGTTCTATAAGATAATCACTATTAAACCATTGCTCTGACAAACAATTTATATTACCATTTGTAACAAGTATATTTTCACCATTACTTAATTGTTTTAAATACTGTACTTCATATATACTTACACCTACATTTTTTAGTAAACTTCTTCCTGGCTCGACAATAATTTCTATTCCTTTATCATTCAATTTTTTATATACATTTTTCAAGATATAATCTAATGCATTTTCATCAGCTACTTCACTATAATAAGGATAATAATCGTTAATAAAATGTTTTTTAAAATACATTACTTTGTTATTATTTTTTAAAAAATTATTATAATCTTCTTTAGAACAATAATTTGTTGGGATACCTCCACCTATATCAATAAATTTGATTTTGATTTTCTTATGTTCAACAAATTCAAGTATTTCATTTATTGCACCTATCCTATCATCTAATGAATAATTATTAATATGAAATGAAAAACCCTCAAGTTGGATTAAACTATTAGAAATAATATCTAAGCACAAATCAAGTTGATTTAAATTTATGCCAAATCTACTTATTTTCCCTAATAAATCAGAAATTCTCAAAAGAACTTTTGCAGGTTTATTAATTTCTTTTATTAGCTTTAATTCTTCAATATCATCAACAGATATTATTACATTATTCTTAATTGAGTTGTTTAAATAATCCTTATCTTTTGCTGGACCAGAAGCAATTATTTTTTTTGTATATTTTAATGCATCAATTAATTCATAATTACTTGACACTTCAATGCCACAATTTTGCTCTGAAGCATATTTTAGTAAAGCATAGCTTTTGTTACATTTACATGAAAAAAAGATATTTTCATGCGAGAAATAGTGCGTAAAAATATCTTTAAATTTATTAATATTACTAACAAATTGGCCAATAAAAATAACATTGGCTGGAAAGTCAAAAAGGGCAAACAAATTATACGCATCAGCTAAACATTCTAAATGTTCACAGTTTTCAGCTTCAACTTTAGAATAATTAACCATATAGCCAAGCTCTCCTTTCAACATTTGTTATGTATTTTACCAAATGTTTTACAAATTAGTCAACTGTTTTATGGCAATAACTTAAAACTAAATTTAAAATTTTATTTTCATATTTTATATTTGTTTTCTTTTCACACTTAATTATATTATATTTAATCGTGCTTGAAAATACTTTGTTCATTTAACTTTCATCATCAATTTGAATTCTAGTACCTAACATTGAAATTGCTTCAAGAAATGGTGTGACATGAATATTTTTCTCACCATTAATTATCTTTTCATAACATTTAATAATAAGTTGCTTATAATCCTCAGTTTTACATTGTAATAATTCTTTAATCCATCTTTCCATTTCTGTACCATCTATTGCTTTTGTTAAAAACTGCTCAATTTCCTTTTGACCATTTTTATTCATAAACTCGCTGTATTTATCAATACTTTTTATTTTCAATGCAACAGCAAAAGGCAACAGCATAGAAGAAACAATATAATTTTCTTCTTTATCAAATCTTGATTCAAACTCTATATAGTCTCGTAAAATATTATAGAAAAAAATAAATCTGTTGCACTCTCTTAAAGAGAAATTATAATGTTTTAAGATTAAAAAGGAGAAATCTTCAGGAAAGTATGTTGAATTATCAAAATTCAAAGCATTTTGTACATACTGCTTTATATCCTCACATTCTAAGTTTATAATAAGGTCATAAAATTTATTTAAATATCTATATCCATCAAAACCCTCACCATAAAATTTCTTAATTGTATATGAAAGCTCACTGTTATTTGTAGATACAATTATTGATATATTAGCATTATTATAAAAATGTTTTATGGTTTCTAATAATTTAACAGCAAAGGAAGGATTACATCTATCCAATTCATCTATAATCAATATTAAACGTTTATTTCCTATTAAAATACTATTAATTAATTTATTGAATGCTGCCTTTTTTTCTTCAATCGTTTGAATAGAATCAGCTATATCTTGAAATGATTTTAAACTTTTTAAATTTTCAGATTTAATTATTCCTAAAGATGATTTTTCAACAAAATTAATCATACAATCTTTAAATAAATTAAACATATCTTTGTTATTAGTAATATAATCTTTATATTTTGGAAATTCGTTTAATACATTATAAATAATAGATTCCAATGGATTAATATGATCATCATTTTCCCAGGCATTATAATAAATAATAATGCTATTTTGATTTAATGTTTTCATCACGTCTATACTTTTTTGTTCAAAAACTTTGCAATCATAGAATTGCTCAATGCTTTTTACAATGTACTCAAATTGTTTAACAAAAAATGTTTTACCAGATCCCCACTTACCATCTATTGCAATTATTGCATTATTTTTTTGATTATCTAATATTTTAGCTAACATAACTAATTTCTTGTTGCGACCCAATATATTTTTACTAATTGTATCTTTAATATTTTCTGCATTTATTTCTAGATCAAAATTATTCATACTAACACTCCCTTAGTTAGTTATTATAACACGAAAAAAGCACATTTCTGTGTATTTTACTTATATTTCTATAAAACAATTATACTCATACTCCACATCATATTTTTTAGTATATTTACTATTTATTCCTCTAGTAATAGTAAGGGTATCATTTATTAGACTACAAGGTGAATTGGAGTAACACTAATTCCTTGTCCAAAAGCAGTTGTTGCTAGTTCAATATTGCCAACTCGTGATAACGGAAAGATAGTTCGTTCTCCTTCACCAGTTAAATCAATACCAGTCTTTTGTCCAAATCCAAATAAATCTAAGTATGAAAATAATCTTTCTTTACCTAACAGCTGCCCCATTTTTACAAAACCAGGGTTACACGAGTTCTGCAAGACCTGTAAAAAGGTTTGATGTCCATGTCCTCCTGCCTTCCAACATTTTATCATCGCTGTATCTACTTGAACTGATCCCGTATCTGTAAAAGTATCTTTAAATAAGTCAACTACTCCTTCTTCAACCGCTGCGGCAGTTGTTACAATTTTCTGAGTTGATCCAGGTTCATAACTAGCCCAAATTGGTAAATTACGTGATAATTCCTCAGTTGTATAATTTTGATAGTTATTAGGATCAAAATTAGGTCTTGAACTCATCGCTAAGATTTCCCCTGTTTTAGGATCCATCACCACTGCAAGGGCCATATCTGGATTAAACATATCAACAACATTATCAAGTTCTCTTTCCACTGACTTTTGAATATTTATATCAATCGTAAGCTGTAAATCCATGCCATTTTGTGGTTCAATATATAAATCTGTTAAAGCAAGTTTGTTCCCCTTCGCATCACTAAAGTATTTAATCGCTCCATTTTCGCCTGTTAAATAATCATCATATTGTAATTCTATTCCTGATAACCCTTGATTATCTATTCCCACATACCCTAAAACATGAGAAAGCATCTCTCCATAGGGATAATATCTTTTCGATTCTTTAACTAAATAAACGCCATCAAAATTTAAAGCTTCAATCTTATCAGCAATTTCATAAGATAATCTTCTTCCCTCTGGATGTACACGTTCAATAGATGTCTCCTTATAAACATGTTCCTTCATTTCATCATAAGTAACACCAAGTATCTCTGCTAATTTTGTTGTTACCTCTTCTTTATTTTTTATTTGATTAGGAATTAAGACTAAAGAGGTAGTTGTAATATTATCTGCTAAAAGCTCACCATTACGATCAAGAATTCTCCCTCGTGATGCTTCTATGGGTAAATTTCTACTCCATAAATCACTAGCTAAAGAAGACAATTTTTTATAATCAAAAACCTGCACATAAAATACTCTTAATACTATTATTAAGAGTATACTACTAAATATTAATAAAACTATTTTTATCCGCTTATCTATTCCCTTAGTAAACATAAACTTACTACCTCCTTAGTAGTAAGTTTATGATATGACTTTATAATTTAAGACTAGTTTAAACATTCACTTACCTTTATTTTTAAAATACATCTTTTTAGTTATTAATAATTGTTTAACAATAACATCATCATTAAAAACTTTTTCTATTCTTTCCTTATCAGTATGAATAAATCCCGCTTTCTTAAACACTTTTATCGCACCAACTCTATCTAATGGAACCATATCAGAAAGTTCATTAATATTATTTTTCTCAAAAGCAATTTTTTCTAACTCCATTAAAGCTGGATATGAATAACCTTTGCCTCGAAATTTATCTTGAATTAATATCCCCATTTCATGAATATCACTATCTAAATAATAATATATCTCTCCAATTGGTTCAAGTTCATCAGAAGAATAAATATAAGCAAAATATCTATCTGGTTCTTTATTAATCCAATTATCAAACCATTCCTTCATCTCTTTATCATCTTTAGATATTGTTCCCGTATTCTTATCATAGCCTTTTAAATTAATATCAAAACCGGCATTATAAGACATTGTTATGGAATCCATCATCCATAGTTGTCTATACTTTAGATCTTCTATAGTAGGAACCTTTAAATAAATATTATTCATAAACGACACTCGCTTTCTAGAAAAATACTTGATTTACCATTAATTAATTTAATTGGCCTTTTATTTTTTCCATAATTTTATCTAAACTTATTGGTTTAAAATTAGTGACATCAACACTTAAATTAATATGTTTACTCTCACTATAAATGTTTGTAATATTATCATCATTAATCTTTTTATTATGAATATGTCCATGTAAATTAATATATCCATCTGGTATCTTAGTATTTGGTAATGGCACATGAGATAACATTAACTGATATTCATTTAAAATAATTGGTGCGTGTGTCAAAACTTTAAATCATAAATTTTCATAAAACTTAACTGGTTTTCTATCGTGATTACCCCGAATTAATATTTTGTTACCATTAAGTCTATTGAAAATGTTTTTAATTTCTTCATCACTAGATAAACAAAAGTCTCCCAAATGATAGATAATATCATGATTAGTAACAATGCTATTCCAGTTATTAATTATAGTTTCATTCATTTCCTCAATATTCTTAAAAGGGCGATTACAATATCTAATAATATTAGTATGATAAAAATGTGTGTCAGAAATAAAATATATCATTTACATAGCACCCCTAATTATTTGTCTAATAGCCAATCTAAAACATTTATTTTTCTTCTGTTCTGCTATTATAATCTATTTCTAGATCTATATCAATTGTTAATATGATTTTTGGATAATAATCATTATAAGTTAATATCACTATGCACATTCACCTAGTTAAAGATGTTTCAAAAGCTTTATCTGTTCCAACCATTAACTCTAAAATTTCGGTGCTAAAGTTAACGTTATTTCTGCTCCTTTTGTAACCGCTGTTCCTTCCGCAAGACTTTGAGCAGTAACATAACCATTACCTTCTAATTTGACACTAAGACCTAAAAGACGCAGGATATCTTCCGCTTGTTTACTAGAAAGGCCCAAGACATTAGGTACCAAGAGGTTATCACCATTTGTTATTAAAAATACTTTTGTTCCTTCCGTTATCATTTCTCCTTTATTAGGATATTGATTTATAACTTTATCACCACTACCAATAACAGTAACATTAAGCCCCATACTTTCAAGTTCACTTTTAGCAGTTGTAACAGTTTCATTTTGGTAACTTATTAATTCATATTCTGTAATCTCATCAGTACTAGTACTTTCAGGATCTGTTCCATAGTATTTACTAATATTAACGACAATCTCTTTTATCGCTTGCCAAATAACTCTTTGGTTACCTCCTTCTGGTCTTTTAACAGAAGCATAAATAATGACTTTCGGATCATCTTTAGGATATATTCCTGCAAAAGAAGAAATAATATCACTAGCTCCTGTTAAATAACCACTACCATCTTCTGATGCTATTTGCGCTGTACCAGTTTTACCAATCAAGTCATAGCCTTCAAGACGATATCCTGTACCTGTCATTCCTGAGGTATTAACTGTATCCCACATCAAGTCTTTGATTTTATTAACGGTAGTTTCACTAGCAACAGTATCAACCTCTGTTCTTTCACCCTCATAAACTACCTCACCCGTATCAGGATCAACAATTTTTTCAACTAAATATGGTTTTAACATGACACCACCATTAGTTAAAGAGGTTAAAGCTTGAATATTTTGAACTGGTGTTGTCGTAATACCTTGACCAAATCCAGCATTAAAGATTTCTGTTTCGTATTTAAAGTCAATCTTGCCTTTCGCTTCATTAGGTAACTCAATTCCTGTTTTTTTACCAAACCCTAATTTCTTAAAGTAGCTTCTTAAGATATCAGCAGAAAGATGTCGATCAATTAAGTTAATAACTCCAACATTACTAGATAAAGCAAAACCACGATCAAAGGTAATATCACCCCAACCAGCTCGATTCCAGTCTCCTATTTCT
>CALVUU010000007.1 GCA_944363655.1 uncultured Bacilli bacterium
ACTGCTGTTAGTACCTCCATCCTCCAGATAGAAGATTTTCTTCTATCTTTTTCTTTAAAAAAATAGTTAAATACGATATAATTGATATATTAGGGCGTGGTGTTATGGATAAAGAATTATTACTTACTGAATTAAATAATAATCCCAATTCTTTTTGGAATAATTTTTTAAAAATTAAAAAAGATTTTGAAAAAGAATGGTTATATTTACAAGTAATATATGAAAATAAGGTAATTATACCCAATTATTGTTTAATGCATTATCAAGAAGTAATAGAAAAATGTTTTTCTTTAATACCATGCCGTAATCTATCTAATGAAGAAAAAAACAATTTATTTATTAAAGCTTTAGAAGGTAAAAGAAATGTTTTTTGTTTTATTAATATTAAAAGTTATAATCACTATTTATTTGCAATGAATTTTGGTGATGTTACTAAAGAATTAATGCCTTTTATTAATAGGTTATCTATTGATATATTAAAAAATATGAATCCTAAACATTTCCAAGAATTTTTTAATTATTTATACATCAAAGGATTTGATTATAACCAATCATGTAAATTAAGCTTGCAAATATATCATGTTTTAGGGTATTTTAAAGGTCGTGATTTATTAAAAGATTTATATGGAGAAATTTCTAAAAATAAAATAAAAATCATTTTTGGAAGTATAGATTTGACAGATGTCGTTTATGATTTGGATAAATTAGAACCTATTTTAAATCTAAATATTATCAATATTCTTTTAGGAAGTAGTTATCACATTAATAATACTCCTTTAAAAAGATTCATCAACAATGATGTTGATGAAAATACAATGTTTTTCTTAAATAATTTAAATTTGATATTAAGTAATTGGCATTTAATTTTAGAAGAATTTACTAAAAGGTCCCATTTAGAGGCATTAAAACTAAAATTAAATGTCCATCAAATAAAAGTAATTTTAGAAAATATTATTGATACTAAAAGAGAAATTAAGAAAAAAGAAAGCTTTCGAGGGAGTAAAAAGACTAGATATGAAAAAATTCCTAACTTTGAAATAAGGGATTTGCCGTTATTAGATTCTGATTTGTTTGATTATATAGGTACATATAATAAATATGTTACTAATCCACGTCAAGCCCCATATCGCGCACTAGAATTATCGCGAATGATGGAAAATATCGAAACAAAAAAGTTTCCTCAAATAAGTTTTAAAGATGGTAAATATAAATTATTTACTTTTCATCCCCAAGATCGCGATATCATTAGTGCAGGTTTTAGAACTAATAATTGCTTTGTCCCGCAGGGACAAGGGGACTCCTTCGGCGATGGCCCAGGACTTTTATCATATTGCGTATCAACCCCTTATGGCGGAGGAATTGAAATAAGAGATGACGTTGGTAAAACAATAGCATTTTGTCCAATCCTTCGTAATGGCAATGTTTTGATGCTTCATTCTATCGAAGGTATTAAATTAACTAAAGAAGAAAGATGGTTAGTTACAAGAATGCTAAAAAAATGGGCTAGCGAAGTATTAAAAATAAGTGCAAATAGCAAAAAAGATGCTATAATTACTGTTATATCAGCGGAAGACTATTATTTAGATACTGATGTTTTTTCTGAAATTTTACCAAATAATAACAAATTTCATATATATGACCCAACTGGTGAATATAAAGATATTTATACCTCACTAGATCATGATAATCATATTCTTGCCATGGAAAATGGTTATACTGTTAATGATATAAAATATGATTTTGAGGTTACTTATAATTATCCTTATAAAATAGATGCCCTAGCATCAAATTATCAAGTTATTGAATTTACTTTAGAAGAATTAGAAATCATCAAACAAAGAAACGAATTAAAAGATGAAATTATCGAATATACTAATGCTAGAAGAATGTTTCTTAAAAATCATCAGGATGTTTTGGCAATGGAAATGCTTAGACATATAAAAATGTTGCAAGAAAAATCAATATTGCTTTATCAAAATATATTTAATTTAAATAATGAAAACCGTATTGATAAATATAAAGGTTTTACTGATGCCTTAGATTTTATTAAAGCAATATATGAAAAAATTGACCTGCCAATTGATTTTGATATATATAATTTAACTAAAATATATTATAGCGATGATTGGTTTATCGCTTTTGATAATCTAGGTAATTTACATTATGAGTGCCTTGCTGGAGGAGAATACCAATTTTTAATAGTTTTAAATGATATAAAGAAACAAGAACGGAGTAACGCAAGATGATGAGTGGTTTTATAAAATATATTGATAATTTAGAAGAATGGGGTTATATAACTGGATATGATGCTGAAGATTATTATTTTGAATTTTCTTCACTAAATTTTTCTAAAAATTTACTAGAAGAAAATTTAGAAGTTTTATTTGATCCCAATCAAAACGGATTGATGTTATATGCCTTAGATATAAAGTTATTGCTTAAATAATAAATATTTGTTAGAATTAATGTGATGATGGAGTGATTTAATGGATATTTTTAAAACTAGTGTATTTAATGTTAGAGAATTACGGCAAGAAATGATACTTATAATGCTAAATGAAGTAATTGAAGCCTTAGAATTTAAAGGCTACAATCCTACTAATCAATTAGTTGGGTATCTTACAACAGGAGATTTAAAATATATTACAACTTTTAATGATTCGCGTAAGAAAATTAGTAAATATGATCGTAGTGAAGTATTAATGGCTATAATTAATGCTTATATGGGTAAATAATGTATATCGGTTTAGATTTAGGAACAACTACTCTAGGTGTTTCTATAAGTGATAAAACCAATACTCTAGTTAGTCCTCTTACTCTTATTAGATTTAAAAAAGAAAATTATGGCTATGCTTTAAAAGAGTTACTTAAAATTTTGCAAGAAAAAAATATCTCAGAAGTTGTATTAGGTCTTCCTAAAAATATGGATAATTCTTTGGGCTTTGCTGCTAAACGTAGTTTAAAATTTAAAAAAATGTTAGAATCAAAAAGTATAATAGTTCATTTAGAAGATGAACGTCTTACGACCGTTGAAGCATTAAATATAATGAAAAATAATGGTGTGAAAAAAATAAATAGAAAAGAAAATGTTGATATATTATCAGCAGTCATAATATTAGAAAGTTTTTTAAAGAGGAAATTAAATGAAAAAGAATAATTTAGTTATAGCATCAGGGGATGGAAAAGAAGAATTTGATATTTTGCTTAAGGTAGAAGCAAGTAATAAAGAATATATAATTTATACTAAGCATGAACAAACAGAATGTGGTGATGTTATTGCTTATGCTGGAAATTATGAATTTAGTGATGGTAAACAAAAAATAGTACCTATTGAAGATGAAGATGTATTAGAATTTTTAGATATTATTTTATTACAAATTCAAAATAAGATGAATGGTGGTAATATAGATGAGTAAGAAAATTATAATTATTGTAATAAGTATAATTGTTATATTAATTGCTTTATTTATTGGAACTTATTTTTTTAGTTTAAGTGCAGTAAGTAATAATCAAGAAGTGGTTGAATTTATAGTTAATGAAGGTGATAGTAAAGAACTTATCGCCGAAAATTTAAAAAACGCTAAGCTAATTAGAAGTAAATATGTAACGCTCGTTTATATTTTACTTTCTGGTAATACTAATATCCAAGCAGGAGAATATGAATTAGATAGAAGCATGTCTACTCAAGAAATAATTAGCGTCTTGGCAAGTGGTAAAATTATTAATTCTGAAAGACCATCGGTTAGAATAACTTTTAAAGAAGGTATTACTTTAGAAGAATTTATGCATCTTCTAGCGGATAATACAGCCTTAGATTATGATACTATTATCGCTGAAGTAAATAGCTCTGAATATTTAAATACTTTGATAAATGATTATTGGTTTTTAACTGATGATATTTTAAATAATGATTTATATTATGGTTTAGAAGGATATTTATACCCCGAAACATATGATTTTTATATCGATACATCTTTAGATACTGCCATAAGAAAAATGCTTGATGTTACCGATTTGCGTCTTAGTGAAGTGCGTGATCAAATTAAAGCAAGTAATTATTCTGTTCATGAAATTTTAACAATGTCTTCTATTGTTGAAAAAGAAGCGGTTAATGCGGAAGATAGGGCTAAAGTTGCTCAAGTTATTTATAAAAGACTTGATATTAAAATGAATCTTGGAATGGATGTTACTGCTTATTACGGAGTAAGGAAAAGTATGAGCGAAGTCTTAACAAATATTGACTTAGACGATAAAAATCCTTATAATACTCGTGTTGCATCTTTTATTGGGCTTCCTGCAGGTCCAATTTGCAACCCTTCGCTTGAAAGTATTAATGCTGTATTAAATCCATCTAATACAGATTACATCTACTTTTTTGCGGATATTATAACAGGTAATGTTTATTTTACAGATGATTATAACGAATTTTTAGAATTAAAAGAATTATATGGATAGGTGATATTTATGAAAGAACATATATTAGAGATGGAAAAATATGCCGCAGATAATAATGTACCCATAATTGAAAAAAAATCAATTATGTTTATTATGAGGTATATTAAAAACCATAATGTTTTAAGCATTTTAGAAATTGGTAGTGCAATAGGATATTCAGCAATACTTATGGCATCTAGTCATAAAGATGTAACTGTTACAACTATTGAACGAGATGAATCTAGATATATGGAATGTCTTAAAAATGTAAAAAAATGTGGTATGGAAAAGAAAATTAATGTCGTTTTCCAAGATGCATTAGAGCTTAATTTAAGTGAAGAACTACGTTATGACTTAATTTTTATCGATGCCGCCAAGGGACAATATACTAAATTTTTTGAAAAATATAAACATTTTTTAAATCCTGGAGGAGTCATAATTACTGATAATATTAAATTTCATGGTTATGTTGGAGAATCTTCTAAACTTGATAAAGGAAATTTAAAAAGTTTAGTAGAAAAAATCGAAAACTATGTCGATTTTTTAAAAAATAATACTGAATTTGTTACAGAATTTAAAGATATCGGTGATGGACTAGCAATTAGCAAATGGAAAGAATAAATAAATTAGTTACAGTTACTAACAAAAATATAATTGATGATTTAAGAAATATACCAAATTTACATTTGGTATATCCTCTTAAATCTTTTTGTGTTGGTTTTACCGAATACTTTGATATTTCTGAAATTGATGATTACATCCTAGTTAATAGAATTCTTGATGATTTTGACCTAGATAAATTAGAAAGTATTTTAATTAATAGCAATATTAAAGGTATAGTGTTTGATGATTTGGGTATTATAGATATTGTTGCTAATTTAAATATAACTAAGATTTTATTACTAGATCATTTAGCAACTAATACTAAATCTATTAATTATTATTTAGAATATGTAAGTAGCATTGTAGTATCAAGTGATTTAACAGAAAGTGAAATTAGAAATATTGTAGCAAATGCTAACAAACCTTTAGTAGTAAACGTCTTTGGTTTAAAGACTCTTATGTATTCAAGACGTTTACTACTAGCAAATTATGAGACATATCACAATTTGTTAAAAGAACCAATAATTGATACTAGTATTGAAAATAAATATTTTAAGATTGTTGAAAATGAATATGGTACAATTTTTTATGCTAGAAATTATTATAATGCTTTAGCTTTATTAGATTTAGATAATGTTTTATATTTTTGGTATAATCCTTTATTTTTAGATTCCGAAAAAATAGTTAAATTAGTTTTAAATAATGATATAACTAATATAAATAATGAAACATTATTTTTAGATAAAAAAACATATTACAAAGTAGGTGATATCGATGCCTGAATTACTTGCTCCTGCCGGCGATTTTGAAAAATTAAAGTTTGCTTTTCTTTATGGGGCAGATGCGGTTTATTTTGGAGGACAAAATTTTAGTCTTCGAGCTAATGCTAAGAATTTTTCTTTAGAAGATATAAGCATTGCAACAAAATATGCCCACCATTTAGGTAAAAAAGTATATGTAACGGTCAATATCGTCTTCCATGATTCTGATTTTGCTGGTTTAGATGATTATTTATTATACTTAGATAGTATCAATGTTGATGGAATAATTGCTAGTGATATTGCTGTTATTAAAAGAGTTCAAGAATTAAAACTCCATTTTAGTGTAACTTTATCTACCCAAGCAAGTTTACTTAATACTAGGGCAGTTAAGTTTTGGCAAAACTTAGGTGTTAGTAGAGTAGTACTGGCAAGAGAAGCATCACGCGAAGAAATAAAAAGGATAAAAGAAACAGGAATAGAAGTAGAAACATTTATCCATGGTGCTATGTGTACTTCCTTTAGTGGCAAATGTGTGTTATCCAATTATATGACATTAAGAGACTCTAATCGTGGAGGCTGTGCTCAAGTATGCCGATGGAACTTTACAGTTGAAAATAACCATGATTTAACGATTACTCCCAAGGATTTAAATATGATTCCTTTTATCAAAGAAGAAATAGATATGGGTATTGATTCTTTTAAAATTGAAGGAAGAATGCGTTCAATATATTATATAGCAACCGTAATTGATTCATATCGGCGGATGATTCTTGCTACTAAAAATAATACCCTTACCCCTGGTTTAGAAAGATACTATTTAAATATTTTAAACCGTTGTGCCAATCGTGAATCAACTCCGCAATTTTATGATAAATTGCCAGGAGTTGATGAACAATACTTTAATGGTCGTGAAGAAATTTCTAATCAAGACTTTTTAGGATTAGTTATAGATTACGATAAAAAAAATAATATGGTTATAGTAGAATCTAGAAATTATTTTAAAGTTGGAGATACTGTTGAATTTTTTGGACCAAATATGGAAACTTTTACTTATAAAATTAATACAATATATAATGATTCGGATGAAAAAATAGAAGCATCAAGACATCCTAAAACATTAGTCAAATTACCAATAAATAAAATAATAGGAAAAAATTCGATGATGCGCTTAAAAGTATTTGACAAAAATGATTTTTTATAGTAATATTATGAACTGAAAATGAAATAAAAAGGAGATAATTTAAATGAAAAATGATAAATTTATTATGACAGCTGAAGGCTATTTAGAAGCAGAAACAGAATTAAATGAACTTAAGAATGTTCGTCGTCAAGAAATAATTGAAGCGATTAAAGAAGCAAGAGCCCAAGGGGACTTATCAGAAAATGCTGATTATGATGCCGCTAGAAATGAACAAGCGATAGTTGAAGCTAAAATTCAAGAATTAGAATATAAACTAGAACATGCGGAAATAATCGATAACAGAGATAAGAATATTGTTAATTTAGGTTCAACTGTTACTATTTCTTATGATGATGGTGAAACAGAAGAATATAAACTAGTTGGATCAATGGAAGCAGACCCATTTGAAAATAAGATTTCTAATGAGTCTCCATTAGGTATAGCCTTGCTTAAACATAAGATTGGTGATGTAGTTGAAGTTGCTAGCCCTAATGGTGGATATAATATAAAAATAGAAAAAATAGCTTAAAACTAACTAAATAGTTAGTTTTTTCTTGAAATAAATTGCTAATTTTAAATATTTATAATATAATAATAATTACTTGAAGGAAGGAATAATTTATGAAAAAAAATGTACATGAAATTGAAATTAAATTAGATAAGGAATGGAAGTCTGCTTTAGATGCAACATTTAAGAAAAAAAATAAAGATGTTAAAATTGATGGTTTCCGTAAAGGAACAGCTCCAAAAGAAATTTATTTAAAACATTATGGAATAGAATCTTTATATAATGATGCTCTTGATGCTTGCATTAGTGTTGCATATAAAAAAGCGTTAGATGAAGAAAAACTAGTTCCTGTTACAGAACCTAAAGTAGATGTAACCGGAATAAGTGATTCTAATGTAATATTTAAATTTACTATTATTACTAAACCTGATGTAACTTTAGGAGAATATAAAAATTTAAAAGTTAAAAAAGAAAAAGTTACTGTTAGTGATGAAGAAATTAAAGAAGAAATTGATCACTTAAGAGAACATCTAGCAGATGTAATAGTAAAAGAAGATGGCGTAGTTGCTGAAGGAGACACTGCTGTTGTAGATTTTACTGGTTATGTAGATGGTGAAGAACTTGCTGGTGGTAGTGGAGAAAATTACTCACTTGAAATAGGAAGTCATACTTTTATACCTGGTTTTGAAGAAGGATTAATTGGACTTAAATCAGGAGAAGAAAAGACTTTAGAATTAAAATTTCCTGAAAATTATATTGAAGACTTAAAAGGTAAAGATGTTACTTTTAAAGTAAAAGTAAATGAAGTAAAAACTAGAGTATTACCTGATATTAATGAAGATTTCTTTAAAGATCTTGGTTATGATGATGTTGCAACTGAAGCACAATTAAAAGAAAAAATTAAAGAAGAAATTAAGAGTCATAAAGAACATCATGCTGAAGATGATTTTATTGAAGAATGCCTTGCGGCAGCTGCTAAAAACATGAAAGTCGATATTAATGAAGAAATAATTGATGATGAAGTGCATCGCATGACCGATGAATATTCGCGTCAATTACAAATGCAAGGAATGAACATCAAGGATTACTATAAAATGACTGGTACAACTGAAGAAGATTTACATAAGATGATGGCACCTGAGGCTGAAAAGAGAATAAAATACCGTTATTTACTTGAAGGTATTGCTGATGCTGAAGATCTTAAATTTACTGAAAAAGAAATTAAAGATAGAGCAAAAGAACTTGCAAAACAATTTAATATTACTGAAGAAGAACTTATGCAAGTGTATGGTTCTACGGATGTAATCGAATATGATTTAAGAATGCATAAGGCTTTAGAAATACTTAAAGAAAATAATTAAAAATTGAACACTGTAAAGTGTTCTTTTTTACACCAAAATTAACCACGCATGGTTAGTAATAATTCACCACTTATTGTTACACTATAATAATGAGTGGTTGAAATGAAAATAAAGGAAGCAATATCAAAAAAATTGTTAAAAATTTGTAGTGAAAGAAACATTTCTATCAATAAATTAGCAACTATGTGTTGTCTTACCCAAAGTACAATTCAAAATATTATTGATGGTAATTCTTCTAATCCTAAAGTGCTAACGATAGTGCGTATTTGTGATGGTTTAAATATTACTTTAAAAGATTTTTTTGATGATGATTTATTTAAAAATGTAGATAGAGAAGATTGAAAAATCCTCAAGATTATTTTTCTTGAGGATTTTTCATAACTGATTTTGGATAAGGTTTTCTTTCATCTGTTTCATAAAGTAAATAATCAATGCTAGTATTATAAAATGATGCTAGTTTTTTTAATACCTCAGTAGGTATATCATTAGTTTCTGTTTCATATTGGGAATATCCCGTCTGTGACATATTTAGATATTCTGCAACATGTTTTTGATATAAATCTTTATCTTCTCTTAATTCTTTAAGTCTATTCATTATTATCACCGGCTTAACAATATCACAACTTAAAATAAGTTATTGAAATATAACTTGAAATAAGTTATAATGTATTTAGATAACCTAAAATAAGTTGCGGAGTTGATGTTATGTCTATTAAAAAAAGTAAATTATTTAGCATAAGTTTACTATTACTAATTCTAGTTATAATTATTGCTTCTTATTTTTATAATAATATACCTAATGGAGCAATCATCACTAACAATAAAATTAACACAACAAGCAATACTAATACATTAACCATGATGTACGAAACAGGTCCTAATACTGGAGAATACCAAGTATCTAGCGATACAACATGGCCGCAGGAGGGATATGTTTTTAATGATAGATTATCTAAATGTGAAAATGGTAGTGAGCTTTCTTGGGATAATGAAAACAAAAGAGTAATTGTATCAACTTCAGTATCAGATAAGTGTTATGTGTATTTTGATGTGTATGCGCCGATATTTTCAGATTATATTATTAATGATATATATACAGAAGATGGAGAAAATGAATTATATTATCATGATGGAATAGGAAGTTATACTAATGCATCACAAGAAGCAGGAGATAATTCATATAGATTTAGTGGAGCAAATCCAAATAATTATGTATGCTTTGGCAGTGATGAAGAAACATGTCCAAATGATAATTTATATCGAATTATAGGTGTATTTAATGGACAAG
>CALVUU010000008.1 GCA_944363655.1 uncultured Bacilli bacterium
GTAATTTTAACCGAAACTTATGAAGATTATTTAATTTGTAATGAGAACTAGCAATTCCTAACAGACTTCCTAGCTCTTTATAATAATTATCCAATGTTTCCTTTACTTTAGACGATTTTAAACTCAAATGAATAACATCTTCTTCTGTAAAAGTCTTATTCAGTATAATAGTATTACCTTGATTATCACTAATTTGCACATTAGAATATGTTTTAGGAAGTAATATGTTTCGACTTGCTATAAAACTATCAGCTAAATATAAATCATTATTGAAACAAACAACCAAAGCTTCTTCTTCCTCTAAATATTTTTTTATTACTTTATAAAAAAATGAGGTTGCAGTCTCATTTACATTAGGTCTAATATTCAGTTTATAATATTCTAAATCATTTTCTACTTTTTCAACTTTACCAGTTTTTGAATTTAACCTATAAACTTGTACTTCTGCTTTAGAAATTGTTTTAGCAATTATATCTATAGCATGTTCTATAGCATGTCTTTTAATCTCTAATTGTTTCTTTTTAGCAGAAAATATTGCACTAATAAATTCTTCCATCTTTTTATTATCAGTTTTGCCAAAAAGTCGTTCTATTAATCCCAAGTCTTTCACCTCCTTGTATTAAACATAAACGTACTCTACTGTTTCTTCTAATAATTCTTCTCCACTTAAGGCACATATCATAGCCATAAATGGATCATTTTTTCTTAATTTAGGCTCTACTTTTTCAAAATACATATTGCCATCTTTTCTTGTTTTCAAACAAGTATTATTGATAGACCATCGCATAATTGCACTATCACCAATATTCAAATTATTATTTTCAAATAATACTTCAAGTTTAGGAGCAACTATTGAAGCAATAGATGCAGGGTATCTTATCATTCTGATTAAACCACTTTTATTATCTTTTGTTTCTACTGATATTCCAGCACCCTCAAAAGTTTTCTTAATAAGTTGATACCTATAATTATCTAAAATAATCTTTTTTATATCATAATTATTAAAATATTCCAGTGCCCAATTAACAATAATACTTTCATCTATTGATGGTGTATCTACTACAATAAAATCTTCAAAGCCTTTTTGACAAGCATTATCAAAAGGAAATTTTATATCTTTATAAAATTTATTAGAGGAACAAATAACAGTTTTTTGTCTCCAACATAATTCGTCTCCATTTTTTGTTAAAACACCAACAGATGCAAAATCTCTAAGAGATGCAAAATCAATTCCAATTATAGCTGGCTGATTTTTCTTTGGAATATAATCTCTTGGTATTTTATTCTCAACATCTTTATAAGATGCTTTTAATATGTTATCCCAAGAAGTTATGATTAAATCATCTCTTTCTGCTGGTAGATTCATTCTTTTGCTTAAAAATTCACTTCTTTTTGATGGCCTGCTTTTTTGTTCTACCCAGTCTATCATAATTGCATCTTGAAGTTCTGGAAGAAATGGTAGTGAAGGATTAGCTTTTTCCCAAAGCTCAGGATTATCAACTTCTTCTAAATTATCCATCTTACATAAAAAAGGAAAATATCTCAATTCATTTTTACCAGTTTTTAATATTTGTTGGCATATCTCTAGCAATTCATCTAATGGTCCGCCTCTTACATCACCATTTGAAGTAATAATAAAAATGCGACCATGTTTTACTTTACCTAAACCACCTTGATACACTTTAATATTCTTATCAGTTAAGTAAGCATGATATTCGTTAAAAAGAATAGCACCACTCTTTTTACCATCTTTGGTAGCGGCATTAGAAGTATTAAACCTAAATCTAGCTTTTGTAATTCGATTAACGAAATATTCTTTATTCCAATAAAAATACTTTTTCATTAAATCTTTATTATTCTCTAAAACATTATAAGCAACATCATAAGTATCATTAGCTTGGTCTTCAGAAGTTGCCACAATATCAATATTATAATTTTCTACACCATAATATTGAGTAGTCAAAAAATGAAGTAATGGAACAATAAAACCATCCTTACCATTACCCCTACCTTCAAGAATTATAAATGTTCTAAAGACTGGTATATCATTTTTATACATAAACACGAATGCATATACAAACTTTTGATATGGAAATAAAGGATAATACCATCTTTCAACAAATCTAAGACACTTATAATAAGTTTCTTCATCAAAGAATATATCGTCTCTTACTAAAGTAGGCTTAACAATATTCTCAATTAATAATTTTCTTTCGTTGTTAAAGACATTTGGACATTTATTATAATACTCTAAATAATCATTAATCTCCTTACAACAAATCATCTTCATCAGGACCAGTCTCTTGATTATTTTTCTCTGTTGGTGGTTTTATAAATGGCTGGTTAATACCTAAATCATTAAGTATTTTTAGCATAATCTGTTCCACTTTAATAAGACTGCTTACAGACTCATTAGCTTTCTCTTGCTCTTTACCATTACCATTTGTAAAAGAATATCTTACACCTTTTTCTTGAATATCTTCCTTTAAAGCATCCCTAATTGTTAGCAAAGAGAGATAATCATTAACCAAATCATCATAAAATTTACCAAATTTTGATAAAGATGCTAACTGTTCATTAATATCTTCTGCAATTAATGAAATGTCCTTTTCTGTTACTTTCTTTATTGTATTAGAATATTTCTTTACCTTGGAAGCCACACAATAATCACCACCTATCTACCCCCCTTCCACGCACGCGTACGCGTGAAGACTTATTTAGTCGTTAACCACACACCCGCTAGCCTTAAGCAAATTAAATGCTTAGTTTTTGATGGGGGGAGTTTTTTTCTAGAAAAGAAAAGAATATTTTATTTTTTTACCACTTTTCTTCTGTTAAAGGCTTCTTTTTCTTTTTAAAACGAAACCTTGCCCTATCTTCTATTATCTCATGAGCCATGAAAGATAGTGCTACACCATTATCTACATCTAAACATAAATCTGGTCTTTCTTTAATAGCTTTTTTATGATGAGCAGTTGTGGCACGAACAGGTTTTATAACATTAGGTTTATGGATGCCATCATCCCATTTACCAGCAAAGAATTGACACTCATAATGATCTCTTTCTAATACCTTCTCTCTCCAAATATCATAATCTGTTGAGTTATAGAAAGCATCAGTATTACCCTTTGCTATTTCCTTTGGCCAGTCATAATATTTTCTTCTCTTTCTTCTTTTCTTCATCTTTTCCTTCCTACAACAAAAAAGAGAGACATAATCTCCCTCAGTGAATATTTAAAATAAATTCACTATACAAATTATAATATACTCTTTTTCACATTAAAATAGCGGCCATTTTCAAACGATTTTCATTTTGTCAATACCCTAATAGATTATATAAATAATCGTTCGGAAATATGTATTTCTGAAGCTCTTTTACTAGTCTGTATTTATTATTCGCTATTGTGGTAGGTGCTGTTGGCCTAGATGTTTTCTTCTTTTGATCATATAGTTCAGCAATTTGTTCATGAGTCTTATTCTCAAAATAGTATAACTTAATTACTGAAATATAAGGATCATCTTTAAACTTATTTAATATTCTATCTATAAACTTTATAATAACTTCTGTTTTATAAATATCCTTGTTGAGATTTTTAATAGACTGTTCAATTATATCATCAGCATCTTGCCTAAAACTATTAGTTGAAATAGATGTTATAGATTTAGATTTATTAGGTATGCCATAATCTTTAAGTTCTTTTATCTGTTCTTTTCTTTCAACAATAGTATCCTTAAGTTTAGGGTAATCATATAATATTCTTTCAGTATTTTTATAAGTTGAATAATTCTTTTTTATAATAGACCTTTTTTCTAATTCATCAATAACAATACCAACTATTTCTTTATTATTTATTTTACTATCCATACACCCTCCATATCTTTATATTTAATTATTATCTTGTTTATTAAATAATCCATAACCATACAATGTATTCATCAAACCTGTCCCTATATCTTCATTATTAAGAAGTTTCTTTATCGCTCTCCTTAAATTTTTATTTTCCATTTCTAACATTTCCAATTTCTTACTATTACCTATTCTTCCAGAACAGTCAGTTCTTTCACAATATTGTTTTTTTAATTCTTTAATCTCTCTTTCTTTTTCCATTAGCAAATTAATAAATTGAACTCTTCCAAAGTCTTTAGTTTTCTCATATAATTCATCAAATAATAATTCATTGTCATCTAACATTTAAAATACCTCCTATTTTCTATTTTTCCTTTCTGCTATAAAATAAACAATTGCTATAATTATTATTAATGGTACAACCAAGACTAAAGCTATAGTTAGTTGGTCCATATAAGTTAATTCTGCTTGTGGTGTATTAAACAAATCTATTATCTTATCCATTATTCTACCCCTTTTAAAATATTTAATAAACTATTCATATCAGCACAGTTCATACCACAATTGAATCTAAGAAAATCTTCAACATGTTCTATTGATTTATCAATTGTTTCTTTGTATTTACTAGCAACTTTTTCTCTTGAACTAACTTGTATTCTTAGTTCTTGATTTTCATTTTTTAATTGTGAATATTCTTTGTAAAAATCTCTTATCTTTCCTAAATGTATTATCATTTCTTGTTTGTTTTCATCAATAGAATATATTTCTATACCATTTCCATTTTTATTCATTACAAACCTCCTTATTGTAGAAATCAAATACAATAACCTGATCACATGATAATATAAACCATCTAACTTTGTCATAGTGTTTATCAAGAGCATCTATAAATTCTTGTGTGGCTTCTAAATCATAAAAAATAGCCTTTTTGCAATTATTAATTCTTATTTCAAAAGACATATTATGTAGTAAAGAATCATCATAATTCCAAAATATATCTATTAAATCAATCATTACAAACCTCCAAGTCTCTAGCTTCAGTTATAGAAATACTACTGCAATAATCATCCATTATTTCTTCTTTAATAACTTCTATTACTCCTGACTGTATAAAAGTATAAATAAATATAACCATTATTACTGCTACCAAAGTACATAGTGAACTTAATAATGCTACTTGCCACTTTGCCATTTTATCCTTCCTCCAACTTACCAAATTCCTTTTCATAAGTTTCTATTTCATTAAGTTCAATTAATAATTCTTTTAATTCTTTTTTATCAATAATATCTAAATCATTTTTACTAGACCACCCTGTCTCTTTAGCTCTACCTATATATCTTAAATAAGTACCTTTCTGTGTTTTATAAATTTTTGCTTCATGTTTAACATAAGATGAACAAAACATTCCTGGATGTTCTACTATGGTAAAATAACTAACTAATATATCACAATTATCAGTATCATAAATTTTATTGTTTATTATT
>CALVUU010000009.1 GCA_944363655.1 uncultured Bacilli bacterium
TTTCTTCTTTGTCCTCTTGGAAGATTTTGACTTTCTTTAATTTCTTGTTCAAACACACTACATACCACCTTTAGTATGTATTTATTATATCAAATTCATTGCGAAAAAAATTTACTCTTTTTTGCTGTCTCATTTCAATTTACTTGACATATACTATATATATGTGCTAAAATTGTTTCTACCGCTTACAAAAGGAGAGATTAAATAAAAATGTTAAGCAAAATTGAATATGTCTATGGTAAAGATAAAAACGGTGAAGTTCAATTATTAGGTGCTAAAGTATTTTCCTTTGATGGCGAAGATATTCAAGATAAAGAATTTTATGTTGGAGAATCTTATAGTGTGAATGAGTTATGTAGTAATATAGAATTAGCCAAAAAAATTGGTATTAAAAATATTTCTTTATTAAAGGGGAGAGCTGAATCAATTAATTCGATAGGGATTATTTATTTTCCTCAAGCACAGCGATATGATTTTTTAGAAGCGGGTGATACAGTTTTACCTTATACAAAAGAAATATCAGTAGAAGATACTTTAGAAAATGAATTAGCACAGTACAGAGAAAATACAATAAGTAGAGAAGAATTAATGGATTATGTAAGTGATAAGTATCAAGATGTTGATCCTGAAGATTCTCGTAGTGAACTTTGTGGTTTACCTTTATCTAGACAAAAAGTATCAGCAAGATAGAATATCTATCTTGCTTTTTTCATATATTTTTTTAGGTGATGCTATGGAAGGTATTAGTTTTGGAACTCAAGAAATTAAAATAATTGATAGAAGTAATATCACTTTGTCGGGAGTAAATAAAATTGTCAGTTTTGATGATGAAGAATTTTTAATGGAAACAACAATGGGTAATCTTAGATTGCTTGGAGAAGGTTTAGAATTGCTTAAATTAGATACTAATGATGGTAATGTTAAAATAAAAGGAAAAATTAATTCATTAACATTTTTAGATGGTAATATTGCTAAAAATAAAGAAAGTGTCTTTAATAAATTGTTTAAATAATGAATAGTTATATTCAACTTTTTTCATTTCTAGCATCTTTTCTTTATGGAATGATATTTTATTTACTGTCTAGATTTAATTGTTTTATATTGGAAAAGAAGAATAATATTTCAAAATTCCTGGTAACACTTGTTTTTATAATAGATATAGTTATTTTATATGTTTATATGATGTATAAAATTAATAATGGTTATTTTCATATATATTTTGTTATTCTAGTAATTTTAGGTTTTATTTTAATGAATAAATATTATAAAATTTTTAAAGATATTTGTATACGTTATGTAAATAAGTTTAAGAGAAAGTAATATTAGTGTAAAAAATGTGTAAAAAAGAATAAAAAAAGTAAAATGATAAAGCCATTTTACTTTTTTTAGGGTATAATTAGCATTGATAATTGGGGTGATTATTGTTTGAAAAGAACAAAAAAAGAAAAGAAAAGACTGTTTGTAATTTCTAGTATGATTGTTATATTAATGGTTATGTTAGTGCGTACAGTTGCAAGTGATTGGCAAGAAATAATGGATAATAATCATCAAATAAAACAATTGACTCAAGAATATAATAATCTTTTAAGTGAAGAGGAGAAATTAGAAAGTGATGTAATAAAATTGCAAGATAGTGATTATATTGCTAGATATGCTAAAGAAAAGTTTTTATATTCAGAAGAAGGAGATACTATTATAAGAATGGACGATTAAAGTTCATTTTTATTTATTATTTTATCAATTAAACCATATTCTTTGGCTTCTAATGCCGACAAGAAATTGTCTCTTTCAGTATCTTTGATAATCTTTTTTATATCTTGTTTAGTGTTTTGAGCAAGAATCTTATTTAATTTTTCTTTTAATTTAATTATTCTTTCAGCGGCAATTTTGATATCTGTTGCTTGTCCTTGAGCTCCACCGATGGGTTGGTGAATCATTATTTCAGTATTAGGTAGTGCAAGTCTTGTGCTACCACTAGAAAGTAAAAATGCTGCCATGCTAGCACACATTCCTAAACCAATAGTTATTACTTTGCTTGAAACAAAATTCATGGTATCATAAATACTCATCCCTGAGGTAATAGATCCCCCAGGACTATTAATGTAAAGATAAATATCATCATGATTTATATTATCTAAGTATAATAGTTCACTAACAATAATGTTGGCTAAAGAATCATTGATTTCACCACTTAAAAATATAATACGATCTTTAAGTAAACGGGAATATAAATCATAAGCATATTCTTTATTACTGCTTTTTTCAATAACTGTGGGTATTATATTCAAAATTTATCACCTAGATAAATAATAGTAAAAATAAGCAATTTTTATTCAAAAAAAAATATAATTATGATATAATCTTAAAGAATAGAGGGATATAAATGGATACAGTGAAAATAACATTCGCTGATGGGACAGTGCATGAATATAGTCGTGGTATAACATTTTATGAAATGAGTAAAGATTTTCCAATGGAAAATATTATGGCTGTAAAAATAGATAATGAAGTATATTCCTTAGATACTAAGGTTTTTGAAGATACAAAACTAGAATTTATTAATACTAATGATATTATTGGAAATAAAATATATAAAGCAGGACTTAAATTTTTGTTTGAAGTGGCTTTAATTGAAACGTTTCCAGAGTTAGAAGTGAGTTTTGAACATAGTGTTCCACGAGGGATGCTAGGAGTAGTTGAAGGAAATAAAATAATTACTCAGGAAGATTTGCAAAAAATAAAAAATAGAATGGATGAAATTGTTAAAGAAGATGCTATTATTCAGAAGTTAAATATTTCTCCGAAAGAAGCAATAAAATATTATCAGCATTTTAATGAATATGAAAAGGCTGATAATATCCAAAGTATTACTGATAGATTAGCAACTTTATATAAATTACATAAAAAATTAAATTATTTTTATTCAATTATGCCTTATTCTACTGGTAGTATAAATAAATATGAATTAGTTTATTTAGGTAAAAATAGAATAGTATTTATTTTTCCAACAGTTAGAAGTAATGGGGAAGTTCCTGAATATGTACATTATGCTAACATAATTGAATCTTTTTTTAAGGGAAAGAAATGGTTAGAAAATTTACATATGCCTTATATAAGTAATTTAAATAAAACAATAGGTAATGGTAAAATAAAAGATTTTATTAAATCAAATGAGTTAATGTTTAGTTTAGATATTGCAAAAGTTGTTGATAATATAATTAGTAATCATGATATTAAATTTATTTTAATTGCAGGCCCATCATCTAGTGGTAAGACAACTACTAATGCAAAGATTGCTTCTTATCTAGAGGCTTTAGGTTATGATACTATTAAGATAAGTTTAGATGATTATTTTGTCAATCGGGAAGATACACCGAAGGATGAATTTGGTAAGTATGATTTTGAGTGCTTAGAGGCAATTGATGTAAAACTATTTAATGAAGATTTACAAAAACTATTAAATGGTGAAGAAATTAGTTTGCCAGTTTATAATTTTATAAGTGGAAAAAGAGAATATCCTAAAAATACAGTAAAGTTAAAAGAAAATAGTATATTCTTAATTGAAGGTTTACATGCTTTAAATGATAAAATAACAGAAGGAATAGATAACAAATATAAGTATCGGATTTATTTAAGTCCTTTTATTCCAATAAATATCGATATGCATAATTATGTATCGACATTGGATTTAAGGTTACTTAGAAGAATTGTTCGGGATAATCGAACACGAGGATATGATTGTTTAAAGACGATTGATAATTGGCAAAGTGTTAGAAATGGAGAAGAAAAATATATATTTCCTTATATCCATCAGGCAGATGTGATTATTAATACGGCTTTAGCATATGAAATTGGGGTTTTGAAAGTATATGTTGAACCATTATTACTTTCAGTTGGTGTTGATTCAAAGTATTATGAGGAAGCAAGAAGATTAATCGGGTTTTTAAATCAGTTTTTCCCAATACCTGGGGAATATGTAACAGATGATTCAATTTTAAGAGAATTTATAGGAGGAAAGTATAATGATTAAAGTTGCAATTAATGGTTTTGGTAGAATAGGGAGACTAGCATTTAGGCAAATAGTAACACAAACTGATTTTGATATAGTTGCTATTAATGATTTGACTAGTGCAGAAGATTTAGCATATTTAGTTAAATATGATACAGTGCATAGAGCATTTCATGAAGATGAAATATCATTTGAAGGTAATGACTTAGTAGTTGCAGGTAAACATATTAAGGTTTATTCAGAAACAGATCCAGCGAACCTTCCTTGGGGAGAATTAGGTGTCGATTTAGTACTTGAATGTACTGGTAAGTTTACGGCTTATGATGATGCAAAAAAACATATCGATGCTGGAGCGAAAAAGGTGCTTATTTCAGCTCCAGGCAAAGGGTTAATGAAGACCATTGTTTATAATGTAAATCATGATACCTTAAATAGTGATGATACAATAGTATCTGCTGCTAGTTGTACAACTAATTGTCTTGCACCTGTTTTAAAAGTTATCAATGATAATATTGGTATTAAAAAAGGATTTATGACAACAGTTCATGCTTATACTAATGATCAAGCAACTCTTGATATAGCTCATAAAAAAGGAATTAAAGCAAGACGGGGTAGAGCATGTGCCCAAAATATTGTTCCGGCATCAACTGGAGCTGCTAAAGCAATTGGGTTAGTTATTCCAGATTTGCTTAATAAAATGGATGGTAATGCTTTTAGAGTGCCTGTTGCAGATGGTTCAGTAATCGATGTAACACTAGAACTTAATAAAAATACAACTGTTGAAGAAATAAATAAATTACTTAGTGATAATCAAGATGAAACACTTAAGTTTACAATGGATCCAATTGTATCAAGTGATATCTTAGGAAAGAAATACGGGGCAGTAGTTGATGGACTTTCAACTAGTATTGTTGAAAGTGATGGAACACAACTTGTAAAG
>CALVUU010000010.1 GCA_944363655.1 uncultured Bacilli bacterium
CTGTTGGTGCGCGCGCGCCACTCCCGTCTGCTCGTTCGGTTGCCCCTCGGGCACCTGTTGGTTCGGTTGGTCCACTTGCGCCTGTTGGCCCTGTCGGTCCGCTTGCACCTGCTGGTCCTGTCGGTCCGGTTGCTCCACTTGCTCCTGTTGGTCCGGTTGGTCCTGTAATACCAGTTGCTCCTGTTGGCCCTACTGGAAGAACTAAATTTAAAACAAAATTTGGAGAAACACCTGTTATTGTTGCAGATGCAGTAGCACCGGATGAAACAGTACCTATGCTTAAATTAACACTTGGTCCTGTCGGTCCAGTAGCACCAGTAGCTCCCGTTGCACCTGTTGGTCCAGTTGCACCTGTTGGTCCAGTTGGTCCAGTTGGTCCGGTAGCACCCGATGGTCCTGTTGCTCCAGTAGTTCCAGTTCCTGCTGGTCCTGTTGCCCCTGTCGGTCCTGTTGGGCCAGTTGGACCTGTTGATCCCGTTGCTCCAGTTAATCCTTGTGATCCTGTTGGTCCGGTTGGTCCTGTTGGGCCAGTCGCTCCGGCAGGAATTGCAAATCTTAAAACTGCATTTTCATTTGTTCCAACGTTCGTAACTTCTGCTTGAGTACCAGGAGCTGTTGTTACAGTTACACCTGCTGTTATAGTTGCTGGTCCCGCTGGTCCGGTTGGTCCTGTTGGGCCAAAACAACAACAACATTGTTGATCTAAACCAGAACATTGAACTTTTTTGACGGCTCTTTCATAATTGTTCAAAATAAAAACCTCATTTCTATATAAGATATGCAATAAAGTTATTATTAGAAATGATAATTATCTATTAATTAATGTGACTAAATTGTAATGTAAAAATATTTAAAAATAAGATTTAATAGTTTATAATAGAAGTACAAGCAACTAATTGGAATATATTTTAAAGAGGTTGATCATGAAAAAAGAAATTTATGAAAAATACAAGTTTTTTTGTGCACAATATAAATTAACTGGATTTAATATAAAAAAATTATGGGTTATAATAAGACCAATTTGTTATCATAAGGAATTTATTAAAAGAATGAAAGAGCCTTTTTGGCATCATGACTCTAAAACAATCGGAGAACATATTATCTGTGATGCAATTGTTACCTATAAAATTATAAATAAATTAAAGAAAAGGAGTAAAAAATTTGCTTTTATCAATTTAAAAGTTGCTATTTACATTGCTATGTTTCACGATTTATATGAAGAACCTTGGCAAAACAATATAAAATCTAAAAATAAAAAATTTAAAAATTTGCATGGATTTACCCATCCGCTAGAGGCTTGTATCAACGCTATAACTTGGTTTCCGGACCTTTTTAAAGATGAATATGATTCTTTAATAATTATCGATGGCATAATACATCATATGTTCCCTTTACCAGTTAGAGCAATCGATGAAACAGATTTAGAATTAAACAATCAAGAAAAATATGATGCTATGCACGAAAAATACAAAAAGATTATGATTGCATCAACAAAGATTGGAAAAGTTTGTTCATTTTCCCTTAGAAAATCATTTTATGTTGAAGGAAGATTAATGTCAAAAGCTGATAAAATTGTGGCTTTGAGAAAAGATTTACATAGTTTGGAAGGATATCTAGCATTAGTTACAGGAAAGAATAAAAAGCTAAGAGAGAAGGATTAAAAAATATGAATTATTTATCTATAATAAAAATTGCACTTATAACATTTCCCTTTATTGCATTTTTAATAACTTTACCCTACGTATTAAAAGAATATCATAAATATGGTTCTGTATATTGGTATAGAGCATTAATTATATACTCTTTTATTCTTTATTTACTTACTGCTTATTTTTTAGTGATATTACCGCTCCCATCACGAGAAGATGTTATGGCTTTAACTACACCTACAACCCAACTTATACCATTTAATTTTATAACAGATTTTATTAATAATAGCGGCTTTGTTTTAAATGACTTTTCTACATATATTACGGCTTTAAAAAGTAGTCAATTTATTGTTCCAATATTTAATATTATTTTAACTATTCCTTTCGGAGCATATTTACATTACTATTTTAAGTATAGTTTTAAAAAGACAGTTTTATGGTCATTTTTACTAAGTTTATTTTTTGAACTTACCCAAGTTACAGGATTATATTTTATTTATCCTCGCGGTTATAGATTATTTGATGTTGATGATTTAATATTAAATACCTTCGGAGGACTAATTGGCTACTTTGTTGGTAGTTTGTTACTTAAATTTTTACCGAATCGCGAGGAAATAGATGATACTGCTAAAGCATTAGGAAGAAAAGTTTCCATTATTAGAAGAAGTCTTGCTTATGGACTTGATTTATTTATAGCAACATTTATATTTACTTTTATGTATATAATCTTTGATTTTAAACCATTTCCATATTATTTTATATTTATAATTGCTTATTTTATATTATTACCATATTTATTCAAAGGTCAAACACTAGGATGTAAATTTTTAAAAATTAAAATTATTTCTACTAAAAGTGAAAAATTATCATTATTACAAATGATACTAAGAACTTTCTTGTTTTATTTAGGATATGTAGGTTTACCAGTAATATTGTTAGTAATTTGTTCAAATATTATTTCTTATTTGAGTACTACAATATTAGTATATTCTATATTGTTAGTACTTTTATTTATCTTTATTTATTATTGTTTTTGTTTCTTTAAATTGGCAGTTAGTAAGAAAATATTTTATGAGTCATGGAGTAAAACTAGGATGGTTAGTACCACTGCCGAAATTGAAATAAAAGATGATGAAAATGTAAAAAATGATTGAAAAAGAACTTATGGAAGCAATACAATCTTAACTTATAAAATCTGGAAATATCCAAGTAAGTTAGCTACATTTCCCAATAATTCAATGATGCTTATGTCTTTTGTTAAAAAAACTAAAAAAAACCGTCATTACGACGATTTTTTTTATATTTTACTTACTTGATATAATTCAACATCAACATTTGTTTCTTGACCAAATAAATCAATAATAATATTAAGACGATTATTTTCAATATCGATATTATCAACTTTACCACTCATACCATTGAATGGTCCGTCGATAATATTTACTGTATCTCCAACATTAAGATCTTGCTCAATATTTACTCTACTCATACCCATATTAGCAAGAATTCTATCTATTTCTTGCGGAAGTAATGGTGTTGGTTTAGCGCCTTTCCCAGATGAACCGATAAATCCTGTTACACCTGGTGTATTTCTTACAATATACCATGCTTCATCAGTCATAATCATTTCTACTAAAACGTAACCAGGAAACATTTTCTTAACTTTTTCTTTTTTTACTCCATCTTTTACTTCTACTTCAGTAGTTTCAGGAATAATAACTCGGAAAATGTAATCTTGCATTCCCATTGATTCAGTTCTAGCTTCTAATTTTTCTTTTACTTTACTTT
>CALVUU010000011.1 GCA_944363655.1 uncultured Bacilli bacterium
CATCTTCACTGCCACCTGCAAACACGAATGTTCCAAGCCCAATGATCAAAAATAGTACAATAGCTAAAATTATACCTTTTCTCTTATCCATATTTCCTCCCTTTCTAGCTGACTCTAATATACCACACTATCTGACAAAATTCAACAAAATTCAACAAAAAAAACTAACCTCCCATATATAATTTATGTAAGATTAGCTCAATGTTTTCTAAAAAAAACTAATTTTATTAATTGGCCAAATTCGCAGAACAATTTTCCCGTTGACATTATCTTTACTAATTAACCCTATTTCTCTACTATCTAAAGAATTTTCACGATTATCCCCTAAAACTAGATAATAATCTTCAGGAATAACATCATAACCCAAATCAGTCAAAGAAAAATTAGGATAAGTAAGACCTTCATCCAAGTAATCTTCTTCATATATTTCATTATTTATATATAATACATTATTCTTTATTTCTACCCTATCTCCTGGTAATCCAATTACTCTTTTAATCAAATACTTAGTATCTTCATAATCAAGAGATATTATATCTCCTCTTTTTATATCAAAAAAGCGATAATTAGCCTTACTAAGTACTAAAACATCCCCATCAATCAAAGTCGAATTCATCGAATTACCAACCACTTGTGTAACTGATACTACATAAATCATTAAAAATAATATTACTACTATTACTGCAATTAATTTTAGTGAATCAATAATAAGTTCACGAATACTTAACCAATCCATTATGTAATCTCCTTATCTACAAATAAAATTATATACTAGTTGTATTTTTTTTACAATATTAACTTTCTAAATAATTTTTTCGTTTACGATATTTGGCAATATTTACTTTTATTTCTATTCCACATGATTCATATAATCTATCAAGTAATTGCAAATATATATCTTTATCTATTCTAAGTTCAAAAATACGATCTTTATTTTGAAATTCAACCTCTACAATTTCTTTAGTTTTTTTCTTTAATTTTGGCAAAAAGATTTTAGGCTCTTCTCCATAAAAAACTAAATCACTACCTCGCTCTTCAACTAATCCATGAGTTAAAGAATTTCTAAAATTATTAAATATTTGTTTATTACCATTATTATAATTTTGTATTCTTCCTTCATATAATTGCAATTTATCTTCCCAATAATTTATTTGACTACTACTTTGTCCATTTTCTTTTAAAACCAATATAGCATTATTAATTTTTTTAATATATTCTTGCCAAACTTTATGAGCATGAACATAATTACCCGTAATGTATTCCCAAAATTCTAAGAAAATATCTTCACTATTTCTTTTATTTAAATAATTTTTAAATAATATATATCCATATACTCTTAATAGAAAAAAACGATAATTATTAATAGAATACTCATCTTTACTACTAAATTCAATATTATTAGCAATTTTATCTAATAATTCCAATATACTTTTTAAATTAATAGTATTATTCATTACTTTATCTAAAGCATTTGCTTCATTAGTTAAATAATCACAAGCATCATCTAAAGCAAGATTTAAAAAATTAGAATCTTTTAATGCTTTACTATCTATGGGTACTAAACTAAGTTTAAATATACCCGCAAATGCTTTAGATAAATCTCTAAAAGCTTTTAAAAAAGCATTTATAGAATTATCATAAAAGGTATATCTTTGCATTTGGCTTTTAAGAGTAGTTATAACTATTGTTTTAAGTGCATCAAAAGTAATTCTATTTTTTAATGCCTCTAATTTAGGAAATTTTTTTAATATTACATCTATATCATCAGTAATACACTCAATTTTTAACATTTGTAAATATCCTAAATCTCTTAAAGCTTCGATATTCATTGCTGTTTTTCCTTCCATGTTTACTAAACTTATAATTCCATAATCCGTAATACCTTTTTTTATTAAATAATTTTGATTAGCTAAAATACATAAGGTTAATGATTCTAACCATTTTATATCAAATACTACTTTATAATTATTATCATTTATAGTTATTATTTTTCCATCAAAAGTATAATTACCATGAGCAAGATTATTCCTAATTAATTTTAATTGCCAACGATATTTACCACTTACATTTAATTTTATACCATCCCCATAAGTAAATTTAGTATTTTTACTTGAATCAAATATATCATTTTTTAAAACAATATCACGGCACTCAAAAACTCTAGTTAAAATACCATCAGGTATATTTTCAAATAATTCATCCATATTATTGCAAAAATGCATTAATATCGCATAAAATTTTACTTCAGTAATACAATTTTTTACTACATCTAAATAAACACTATTTCTATTATCAATATAATTTATTAAATATCTAGTACCTAAACTTGCTTTTTCTTCTCCTTGCATATAATCCCCCTTGATTGCGTTATTATACAAAAAAGAAGTAAACAAGTCAAATGCAAAAGAAAAAGGGTTAATCACCCTGTTCTAGTAAATCAATATCGATTTCTCCATCAAATATTTTACCTTGATCATAATTTTGCTCTTCACCAGTTCCATGAAGTGTAAATGAAATATGATAAGTTTGAGTTACACCTGGAGCAATCGCTACTCTACTTGCAAAATTGCTATCGGTTTTTGGAGCAGTAATCCAATCTTGATTAAATCCATTATTATCACTTCTAACTTGATACCAAAAATTAGTACTTTCAAAAGTATTTTCATTTACTACCCAATTTAAATCATAATACAATGTTTGATTAGTCATATTTTGAACAGTAAATACTAAATCTGGTATAGTTGTATTAATACCTTCTCCGATTTGATCATCAGGATAAATATTATCAGCAACAACGTTATTAAGAGATTCAAAAATAACAATTAAACTAGCGGTATTAAAATCAAGATTATCATCACCCTCTTGATATATACCATCGGTTGTACCGTCGTTTGTGACAATGGATGCGCAATTTTCATCACAAATACCATCACCATCAGTATCGACATTCATATCAGGATTTCCATCACCATCGGTATCTATATTTAAATCCGGTATTCCATCATCATTTCTATCAATATTGACATCTGCCTCTCCATCGCCATCTAAATCAATATTAGTATCTGGCCAACCATCACCATTGGTATCGCAATTAATATCACAAACACCATCACCATCAGTATCTTGATTTGTTGGATTATCTATACCACCATCTTCATTAGGAACATTAAATGTTGGCTCTTTATTTCCCCAATAATCTAAATTGGTATCAGGATATCCATCGCCATCAGTATCACAATTGATATCACATACGCCATCACCATCTAAATCGACATTTAACTCTCCTTTATTTTGAGTCGTCGGAGAAACACAATTGCGATCACATACGCCATCATTATTTGTATCGATATTAATATCAGGATTTCCATCACCATTGGTATCTATATTAACATCTGCAACACCATCACCGTTAGTATCAATATTGACATCACGCTCTCCATCGCCATCTAAATCAATATTAATATCTGGCCAACCATCATCATTGGTATCACAATTAATATCACAAACACCATCGCCATCAGTATCTTGATTTATTGGATTAAAAATTGTCTCATCATCCATTAAAACATTAAATGTTGGCTTACGATTACCTTGATAATCAATATTCCTATCAGGCTTTCCATCTTTATCCGTATCACAATTGATATCACAAATTCCATCATCATCAAGATCAATATTTAAATCAGCAACACCATCATCATCTAAATCTTGATTCATTTGAATCTTACCTAAATATTGCACTCCAGTATATGTAGCAAATCCTCCAACAAATAAGAAAGCAAGCAAAAAAAGAATTATAAGCCCCACATTACTATGCTTAGTAAAATAAAATGTTAATTTACTACCAACTTTTTCTACCTTTAATCCCCCCGGCA
Source organism: uncultured Bacilli bacterium (assembly GCA_944363655.1). The sequence continues at coordinate 3,876 of CALVUU010000011.1, forward strand.
AGTAAATTTCATTATCCTTAGTATCAAAACAAATATTTAAAACTTTCTCAATATGTTTTTTAGTTACTTCAATACTCTCTTCATACATGATATCAAGAGTTTTCTTAATTTCTTCATCTTGCTTTTTAGCATCGAGTAACATAAATTCTTTTAAATCAATTACTTCTCTGTTATTATTTTTCTTTATCTTTTCTGCCTTTTTCTTTGCCATAAAATTCATCCCTCACTATTTTAACAAGCTAAATGCTTTCTTGGATTTCCTATCAAATTCATCAAAGAAGTTTTTAAACTGTCTCTTAACACTTGTTTCCTCTTTAAGTTTCCTCTTACTTGCTTCTTTAAATTCTCTATTTAATATTTTTTTAAAATCTGCCGAAGTTACATCACCTGAATAAACAAAATCATTGATAAGTTTACTAATAATTGCTTCATTATATACTGGTACTTCACTCTTAGATTCCTTTAAAGCATCAGTATCAATAAAGAAACTTAAATCATATTTTTCTTTTATAGAAGCATCCTTACTTTCTTTTGTTTCATTAATTTCTGAAGTCATCGGTTTAATATTATTTTTTTCCAAATATTCCCACAATTCAAGAGCTTTCATAAAGTTTGGCTCTTTAAGTATGACATTGGTCTTCCTAATTGGACTTCGTACTGGACTACTTTCCTTTAAGCTTTTAATAAATGTTGATGACCTAAAAGCTCCAATAACATCTCTAATATGTTCAATACGTTCTTCTAATGTATGTCCATCTTTAGAAGCATCAACTTCATCATCAAAATTACTTTCTAAAGTTAAATTTATTTTGTATATAGCATTTTTATCTTTTTTTTCTCCTTGATAGGTTACTACATTATGTACTTTAGCATAAGATCTTTGATCAGATTCATTAAGTTTATTTTGAACAAATGTATATAAATTATCCACTAATGATTTAATAAATCTATTTTCATATAAATCGATAGTCTCTTCCCGATAAACATTTAAAAGTTTAAGAGGAATAACCGTACCATCCTCATGAACTTCTTGAATCAAATTAGTATTCTGTGCCAAATGTCTAATTGATTCTTCTGTTACTACTTTAGCCTTTTCAATTGGTACAATATTTTCTTCTTGAACTATAAATCTCCGAGGATTTCTAATGATATTATCCAAGTAAGGGATACACTCTTCAACCATATCAATCCAAGATGTATCACTTACCTTTTTTAAAATATCGCTTTTAATATTTATATCTGAACTAGTAGACTCGATAAATTTTTCAATTTTTTCTTTATTTAAATTATTTATATAATCAATTATATCCATGACTCACCTATATAGTTTTCTTTAATCTAAGTAAATAAGCCTTACATTCTGGAGTTTTACCAGTTCCAAACAATTTTTCCAAATAATTAATTAAACCATCAATTTCATCCTTAATATATGCTAAATTTAATTGTTCAAATTTTCTTAATATTTTATGGGCAATTAGATAATCGATACCCGCTACTTCATCTCCCCCACAAGCAACAAATGCCGGAACAAATTCTCGAAGTTGTTTAACAATACGATTACCAAAAGCAAGTCTAAAGTGATCAATTACATATCTATCAAGTTGGGCAACTTTTTCAAGGGTTTCATCAGTTACAGGATGTTCAGCCTCAGCCTTATCAAATAAGGCATCAAAATATTTATAACTTATTTGAATTGCTTCAGTTTCTGGAGCATCAAATGCTTCACATTTATCATCAATTGCAATAGGCATAGCTCTATCGTATACTTTATCAGTAATCATAAATGTTGAATCATCGTTATTAATTGTCCCAACATACCACATATTTTCAGGAATTTTTAATTTTCCTTCATCTAATTTTTCCGGATCATTTGGCCATACATTAGGGACTAGTTCAACAACCCAGTCTTTTTTATTAGGAAGTTCCAAAATAGATAACATTTCCGCAAAGTAATATTCAACACGAGAAATATTCATTTCATCAAGAAGTGTTATATAAACTTCATCAGTATATTGCGCTTCATACATCTTTTCAAGTATTTCAGTTTCATTAAATTTCTTCGTAAATTCATTAAAATAACCAAATATTTCCGTTGAATCACGCCATGAAGGTTGAACACTAGCAACTGTTGTTTCATTTTTAGTAAATTCTCCGAAAGCATAAGCAAGAGAAGTTTTACCAGTACCAGAAATACCTTCAAGAATTATAAGTTTATTTGAAGCAAACGATGCAATAAATAATCTTATCAAATTAATATCATAATATAAACCTAATTTTGATGCTGAAAAATTTCTAAATAATTCACACAATTCTTGTAATGTAAAGCTATTATGAATTTCTTCCGGAGTATATTCCTTAAATTTAGCATCAACACTACTAAGTTTAAAGAATCTACTTTCTCCTTCTTTTAATTCACCCTTAACACTACCATCTTCATCATATTCAATTTCCCCATTTTCATTAGTAAGTTCAGCAATCTTAGCATTTTGTCTTTTAAGTTTTAATATTTCATTATTTAATACTTCAATTTCTTCAATTAATCTATCTTCTTTTTTAACATTACGACGATATCTTACATATGTCCTAATTGCTCGATATATCAAAAATATTATCACTGCAAATAAAGCGAGTAACAAAATAATTGATAAAATCATAATAAACATACCAACACCCGTCAAATCACTTTTATAATCACTAACAACCGTCACATAATTGACGACATTAAACATTTGACCAATACCCCGACCTATTCCTTTAACTATTTCTAATAAACCTTCAAAAAAAGGTTCCATAAATTTTGTAAAAAATTCTCCATACACACTCATAATTAATCCTCCTTATTCTTTATTACAAACTTTACACCAAATTTATCCCATGTATATTTATTTTCAGCATTATTATTTAAAAATTCCTTTGGTACTATTACTTCCATATCATAAGTAAATTTATTTTCATTAACATTTTCTTCGTTATCAAATTCATAAACAACTTTAAATCCCATATTATTTATAGTATTTATGGCATCATTAAACTCAACTTCTTTATCTAATGAAACTAAAAACTTAATATATTCCTTATAATATTTATTATCAAACATTTTTAATAAACTTAGTTTCTTATCTAATACTTCATCTATATTTACTAAATAAATACTCATAACTCTATTACTTATTAATTCTTCCAATATATGAATACTAAGTAAATCTAGAGAAGTTTCTAATATCTTTGTTTGATAACTCTTTTTAACCTTTTTTACTAAAGCATCATCAAAATCATCTAACGCTGGAATACTATATTTAAAATCAACTAAATAATAATTAGAATCTTTAGTATAACTTATATACTCATTAAAACAATTATCACTTTTAAAATATTCAAAGAATCTACTATCTTCTTTAGTATTCTTCTTAATAGCATCAAATAAACCATTAATACGAATCTTGTCATTAGCAAATACTTTCAATATTTTAGTTTTCTTAAAATAACTAAGCAAATATCTAAACTTAGTTTTAGTATCTTTAAAATTACCATCAACTACATTAGTAGCAATATCCAAATAACATGAAGTACAAATAATAACGGAAAGTAAAAAAGTTTCATTTTTTAACTCTCGTAACATACCTTCTTTATTATTATTTTTACAATATTCAATTATCGACTGTAACACATAATTGATATTATCATTAGAATACTCAATTGGATTATCACGATGTATATTATTATCAAAGTAGTATTTATCGGCATATAATGATATTATTTCTTTAGAATAAACACTAAATTCTGATTTATTATTCCACATTTTATTTTCTTCTAATGTTATCAAAGATTCCAATATTTTGGAATATTCCAAGAGATCTTTTTTCTTTTTTTCTACGTATTTATCGATAACACTTAAACTCATCTATGTCACCTAACCTATTCTTTTTAAATTATACCAAACAAAAAAAGTATTTGCAATAAGTCATTGCAAAAATTGTCATCATAAGTTAAAATAATAATAGAAAGAAGGTAGTTAATTATGAATAATCTAGATAAATTTAGTGAACAAGATAAAGAAGTTATTGACATTGTAAATAGAAATTTTGCTAAGGCTAGATACGAAAGCATTAAACAAGAATCAAATTTAGATCAAAAAAAAATAAAATATCAACCTAGTTCTAAAAATAAGCCAAAAGATTTTCTTAAAAAAGCTATTATTGGAGTTGTAGCCAGTATTACTATTATAGGTATTGGAAACAAATTAGTTAAAAATGCTAATGAATATATGGATACATTAGACTTTAATACTCGTATTTCCCAATCTGTAATTGATAATACTTACTTTCCAGGTTCTTTACAAGAAGATGGAAAACCTGCGATTGCTTATAATCATGAAAAAGTTGCCCAAGACATACTAGAAGAAAATAAAGAATTAGATATAGATACAAGAATATATGGAGCATATAACCAATTAAATGAACATGAAAAAGATTACAATATGGATTTAATAATGCAAGAATTACAAAAATTAGTTACTTCTACTCCCTTAGAATATACTGAGGCAGAAGTAAGAGCATGTGACCACTCTAGTTTTTCTGATTACCTAGCCAGTCTAGGTATGGATAAAGAAGAATATTTATCATTTATGAAAGAAGTAAAACTTGCTTATAGTCAAAATGATACAACAAAAGTACAAGAACTATTAACTCAATTAACTGGTGGAGGAAGATAATGGAAGAAGTTAAAATTATTGATTTAGAAAATGGAACATATGCTATTATCGATGAAATAAGCATCGATAATACAAAATATGTTTATTTAGCAAAAGAAGATAATCCTTTAGATTTTTGTATAAGAAAAACAATATTAGAAAATAATGAAGAATATTTAGTAAAACTTGATAACGATCAAGAATTTGAAAAGGCTGCAAAAATCTTTGTAGATAAACATCAACAAGAATTAGTAGAATTTAATTAAAAAATGCAACGTAAGTTGCAATTTTTTTATATTTTTAGGCGATCCTGTAAGGATCGGTTGCTGAACCTGTTCCAGAAATAAACGTTACATCTGTGTTTAGATAGAAGGTAGGTCTGACACCGTAAGTGTTTCCACTAACGTCACGGCGATCAACGTTACCTTCCTCGCTTACGTTAAACGCATAGCTACCACGATCCAAATCTCTAGTTATTGTCCAGTCAGATTCCCCAGTGTACATCCAGTTGCTATTCCTTATTGTCGTAATGTTATAAACTCTTAAATTCGTATTCCAATTATCTGGACTTGTGGCATATCCATAATCTGAGACATACATTAATCCGATCTTTGCATTATATGTTGTTGGAATTTCAGAACCTACTATTTCACTTAAATATACTATATTTACTGGAGCACTCAATATGTTTAAATATGTATTTCCTCCAACTTGCCAACTTGTTGTTGCTATTTTGCTTGACCATGTGCTTCCTAATCCATCTAAATATGTTCCATTTAATGTTCTAGTATTTAATGTACTATTACTCCATGTATTTGAACTCGACCCGCTCCAATAATTACTTCCTATGCTTGTATTTTTTATCAATTTTACTTGATTATTAAATATTCCAATAATTCTATATAAATAACTTCTTGTACATGTTGCTGCATCCGAGCCAAAACATACATAGTTGTTTGGATTTGCTCCACTATATCTATATGAGTTATCTCCTGCTTCTTGATCCGCATTTGTATAACTTCCTTCTCCATCATGATAATATAATCCATTTACTCCATCACCTTGATATACTTCTTCTTTGATATAATCAGCTAATGTGATTGGATTATCAGTCGTTGCGCTAACTGTTCTTTGACTTGATTCATATCCTGCTGTATCTTCTACATATACTTTGAAGTTATATGTTGTCCCAGGGGATAAGTTAGTAAATGTATAACTACTACTTGTACTATTTACCCAAGTTAAACCATTATTACTTGAATAATAATATCTACTTATACTATTACTTCCTCCACTTGCTGTTACATTTATAGTTACACTATCACTTGTTATATTGCTTGCTGTTACTCTACTTACACTTGGGTTTACATATGTTGTTGCTTGTGTTCTTGTTGCTACTGTTGATGTTCTTCCATTGCTATCTGTTACATATACTCTTAAATAATATGTTGCTCCACTTGTAAGTCCACTAAATGTATGAGTATTACTACTTGTTGTTGTATAATTACTTCCATTATCCCTTGAATAATGATAACTTACTATATTACCATCTCCAGGGGTAGTACTAACACTTACTGTGATACTATTGGTTGTTGCTGATGAACTTATACTAATCGTTGGTAATTTATATGTATCTGTTCTTGCTGTTGTTTGATATATATTTGATTCTTCTCCTACACTATCTATGGCTTTTACTCTTATTGTATAACTTGTATTTTCTGTTAAATTACTAAATACATTACTTGTTTGATATGCACCACCATTGATTGAATATTCATAATGATCTATTGTATTTGTTCCATTTGTTCCACTTGGGGTTAATGTTATACTATTCCAAGTAGTACTTACACTTACATTTGATACTAC
>CALVUU010000012.1 GCA_944363655.1 uncultured Bacilli bacterium
CATTTTTATAAATATTTATAATATTTGATGTAAGAGTTGAATAATCTCGGTGAATTAAAGAATTAAGCAAAATTTCTCTTATTATAAATTCTGGATATTCTTCAATGTCTTTTCTTATTGTACCATCAATTAATCCATAGGTGGCTGAATTAAGTTTTAAATAATCTAGGGTTTTATCATATATTTCTAAAAGAGAACCACTAAATTCTTTTCTATCTAAAAAGTACAACTTATCAGTAGTTGGATAAACAGCAATTTTAAAAGCATAAGGATTTTGATCAGATAATAACAAAGCTAGATTAGTATATTTTTCTTGTTTATCCATCATAGATAAGCTTTTCATAATATTTTTATTACTTATATCTATACCAATTTCACCAAAAGATTTTTTAATATATTCAAACGTTAAATTTTGATTATTTGCAACATTGGTTTCAAAAGAGAAATTATCCATTAATACCACCCTAAATATATTATAATATGATTTTTATGTTTGCACAATATAAACTTTAAAAAATTTTTAATTGGTAAACTAAAAAATGGGCTTCATTAAAGCCCATTTAATTATTCATCTGGGTAACATACGGAAAATGCTTCAGATAGTTCATAGATATCATATTCTTTCACATTTTCTTCAAATTCATTATAAGATGAATTTATTATCATATAATCATCATATGCTAAAGTAAATAACAAATCTCCATTATTATATGTAACAATCCCATATATCGCACTTGCAGGATATTCTAAACCTTCTAATGCTCCAACACTAATACAACCATTCTCATTAGTATTTTCAAAATATGCTAATGCTGCATTATATATTTCTGAACATCCCAACAAAAATACTTCTTCAGTATAAAAGCCTAAGCCAGAAATTTCCGCCAAATCAAGACTATTTAATATATAAAACATGTTATTTGCAAACTCTTCATCTTCTTTGCGAGTTAAAGAATTAATATCTTTTATATTACTAAATGTTTGATTTTGAACTAAATCATCACCTATATCAACATTTATTTCATAATCTAGATTAAGAATTAATTCATATACTTGCAAATCCATAGTTCCACTAACTAGTGAGTTATTATCATCTATTTTTGTAGTTGTTAAATCAATATTTAAATCAGTTCCATTATATTCAGAACTATAATCAAATATTATATTTTTCTCATCGTCATTATTATAAATCTCAATATTAAATATATAATCATCTACATAAGCATATTCTCTTATATAAAATTTAAAATCATGTGTTTTTTTATTATATTCAACTAAAAGTTCTCCTTCATCATCAACTGCCAAACTTATAGTTACTTCATCATTATTAACATTTACATCGATTGCTACAGTATCATTTATAACAATTTCATAATTATTATTATCAATTTTATTTAATTTTATTTCAACTCCATCGATATTTGCTCTAAAATCTTCTAATTTAGCACTTGGTAAACTAACAGATACTTCAAAATAAACATTACGAGCATCAGTTATATCTTCCATACCTAAAATACTTAAAAAACTACTTAAAGCATTATCACTATCTATTAACTCATTCAATTTATTTATATCAGTACTATTAATATTATAAGTATAAATAGCATTTAATCCTTTAATTTCTGTATTTACATCCGCAGCAACTATAACAGTTTCTAAATAACTAAAAAATGATTTAAATATATCTTTAATATCTCTATTACCAAAATCATTAAAAATACTTTCATCTAAACTAGTATATAAGACTGATGGATATAAATCATCTGAGTTAATATAAAAGTTATTTTCATCTACATAAAACTGAGAATCGAAAAAATCTTCATTATCTTTTAATAAATCAGTATATATATTTAATATTTGTTTATTATAAGAAAGTTCAGCTGTAAAATCTAGATTAGTATTATTTAAAGACGAATACTCACTTACATCTGTTGTAATACCCAAGTTTCCATCAAACATATAATCTTTATCACATTCATAATTGATTCCTTCAAAAACATCATCAATAAATAAAGATATTTCATCCATTTTATTTTGAATATAATTTTTGGCCGAAAAATAAACTCTGAAATATATAAAAATACCTAAAAAAATTAGTACTATAGCTCCCAAAACAATACCAATTATAATAAATTTCTTTTTATTCTTTTTCTTTCCATTATCAGAATTCTTTTCATTAATTACACTTGAACAGTCTAAAAATTCTACATCATTTACAGTATTAATTTCATTATTCATAAACTACCTCTACTTTATTATAAATTTTAACATTAATTTAGATATAGTTCAATTATATGTAAATAAGAATTTAATTACTTTACAAAAATTAAACACCAAAAAAATGAGCTTTACCAAAGCTCATTTTTTAATTATTCTCCTCTTTTTCTTAATATTGCTGCCCTTGCTGCTGCAAGTCTAGCAATTGGCACTCTAAATGGTGAACAAGAGACATAATTAAATCCAAGTTTATCGCAAAAGGCAATACTTGATGGATCGCCGCCATGTTCCCCACAGATACCTAGACTTAAATCTTTATTAACGCTTCTTCCTTTTTCGCTAGCCATTTGCATTAAAAGGCCAACACCTTCGGTATCAACTTTGGCAAATGGATCAAATTCAAAAACACCTTTTTCATAGTAAGAATCCAAGAATTTACCGGCATCATCACGGCTAAAGCCATAAGTCATTTGAGTTAAGTCGTTTGTACCAAAACTAAAGAAATCAGCAACAGATGCAATTTTATCAGCAAGTAATGCTGCTCTTGGAATTTCAATCATTGTTCCAACCTCATATTCAAGTTCAACATTATTTTCTTTAATTACCTCATCAGCAACTTTAACAACGATATTTTTAACATATTCTAATTCTTTAACCTCACCAACTAAAGGAATCATGATTTCTGGTTTTACTTTAATACCTTTTTTACCAACATTAATTGCGGCTTCAATAACTGCTCTTGTTTGCATTTCCGCAATTTCTGGATAAGTTATAGCTAAACGACAACCACGATGCCCCATCATTGGGTTAAATTCTTTTAATGAATCAATAATACGATGTAATTCTTCGACACTCCTACCTAAATCTTTGGCTAGTTCTTTAATTTCGGCTTCAGTTTTTGGTAAAAATTCATGTAGAGGTGGATCCAAATATCTAATAACTACGCTGAATGGTGCCATTGCTTCATATAATCCTTCAAAGTCTTTTCTTTGATATGGTAGTATTTTATCTAAAGCCGCTTTTCTTTCTTCAACAGTTGTTGCACAAATCATTTTTCTAAAGTTAAATATTCTGTCACGCTCAAAGAACATATGTTCTGTACGACACAAACCGATTCCTTCAGCACCAAACTTTCTTGCTTGGATAGCATCTCTTGGAGTATCAGCATTAGTACGAATACGCAAGTCACGAGCTTTATCCGCCCAGGACATAAATGTTTCAAAGTCACCACTAATTGATGCTTCTTTCATTTCTAGTTTACCATCATAAACTAAACCAGTTGAACCATCAAGGGAGATATAATCACCTTCATGATATACTTTGCCACTATCAGTCGTTAGAGTTTTAGCTTCTTCATCAATTGTAAATGAACCAACTCCTGATACACAACAAATACCCATACCACGGGCAACAACTGCCGCATGGCTAGTCATACCACCACGAATAGTTAAAACGCCTTTACTTGAATTCATTCCTTCAATATCTTCTGGAGATGTTTCTAGGCGAACTAGTATGGCATCAACACCAGCATTTTTAGCTTTGATAACATCAGCAGCATTAAAGTAAATTTGGCCAGTACCAGCACCTGGAGATGCAGCAAGACCTTTACCAATAACTACTCCATTTTTTAGAGCATTATCAGTAAATGTTGGATGTAGTAAAGCATCTAAACTTTTGGGATCAACCATTAACACTGCATCTTCTTCACTAATTTTGCCTTCACTAACAAGGTCAACAGCAATTTTTACAGCAGCATTAGCGGTTCTTTTACCATTTCTAGTTTGTAATATAAATAGTTTACCATTTTCAATTGTAAATTCCATATCTTGCATATCATTGTAATGATCTTCAAGTAATTTGGCAATACGTACAAATTCTTCATATACATCTGGCATAACATTTTTTAAAGTGTCAATTTCACTAGGTGTCCGAATACCTGCAACAACATCTTCACCTTGTGCATTGATTAAGTATTCCCCAAACAGTTTCTTTTCACCTGTAGCAGGATTTCTGGTAAATGCAACACCTGTACCAGATTTATCACCACTATTACCATAAACCATTTCTTGAACATTGACAGCAGTACCCCACGAACTTGGAATATCATTTATTCTTCGATAATAAATGGCTCTTTCATTATTCCAGCTTCTAAATACAGCTTTAACTGCTTCAATTAATTGGGTAAATGGATCTTGTGGAAAATCTTCACCTGCAAACTCTTTATAGGCAACTTTAAACTTATTAGTTAATTCCACCATATCATTTTCATCAAGTTCAATATCATCTTTGACACCTTTTTCGGCTTTTAATTCATCGATTATTTCTTCAAATTTGCTTTTTGAATAACCTTTTACGACATCAGCAAACATTTGAATAAATCTTCTATATGAATCATAAACAAATCTTTTATTAGCAATTTTTTCAGCAAAAGACTTGGCAATTTCATCATTTAAACCAAGATTTAAAACAGTATCCATCATTCCTGGCATACTAGCTCTAGCACCACTTCTAACACTAACTAGTAAAGGATTTTCCATATCTCCAAATTTCTTACCAGTAATTTCTTCTAGTTTAGCTAGATTCTTTTTAATTTCTTCAACAATAGCATCATCTAATACTCCGCCATCATCATAGTATTTGTTACAAGCTTCTGTTGTAACAGTAAATCCTCTAGGAACAGGAAGACCAATATTAGTCATTTCTGCAAGGTTTGCTCCCTTACCTCCGAGAAGATTTCGCATATCTTTGTTTCCTTCATTAAACAAATACACATATTTTTCCATAATTAATCCTCCGATATCTATT
>CALVUU010000013.1 GCA_944363655.1 uncultured Bacilli bacterium
TAAAGAAGAGCAAAGACTTAAGCCTTCACTCTCCTTTCTATCGAAGGTGCAATTACTAAATAACTGCACCTCCTTTCGAAGCATAAGTATGTTTGCTTGCTTGCTTGCTTGCTTGCTTGCTTGCTTGCTTGCTTGCTTGCTTGCTTGCTTGCTTGCTTGCTTGCTTGCTTAAGTGTAAAATATTTGACACTAGCGTGTCAATGATTTTTTTAATTTTTTTCATTAATTTCCTCCTTAATTTTTTATTTAAAATGACATGTATCCATACACATCAATTATTAGCCTACCTAGACCAGTTTTACTGCACATATCAGTTGAATTTGTAGATGTACTACTTGTAGTTCCAGTAGTTTTCAAAAACAGTGTATTTAATCCTTTAACGATGTGACTTTTAATATCTATTGATCTAACTGATTGAACAGAATTTCCTGATGTATTTGATGCTGTATAACCATCAGAGCCAAATGCATTTGCAATTTCGGTTCCACTCATCTCATCTGGTTCTTCTGCCATACCAGAAGCATATGCCATATACATTTTTGAAGCCTGAGGCGAAGATGTTTTATACAATTTTATATTTCTGGAATAACCATTTACTGTATTTCCAGATGTATCCATCCATGAAATTGGTGTGTGCATTATTGTGGCATAAGCGGCCGTAACAGTGAAATTTTCTGGTATACTAAAGCATATATCCACCGCTGTTTTCATTATTGAATACCCAGCATTCCATGTATCATAATTAAATCCCATTAGTCCATAACCGTTGTATTCTTTTTGAGAAACAAATTGCAAATTAGTTAATAATCCATCTCCACCGACAACAACATTTCCATCTTCTAAATAAACATTACCAGTAAATTTACCATTTGTGGCTTCAATTGATCCATCTGTTAGTATTTTAAAATTTTCATTAGCTGTAACAGTACCTTCTAAATCTATTTCTCCAGGCTTTAAATTTATTTTTGCAATCAAAGCATCTGTTCCTGTTGCAGTTTCTATTTCTTTGGATGTTTGAATGTTTATTTCATTTTTTGCTATAGCTATGCTAGAATTCATTTCTATTTTCGTTGCAAATGTATCTGTGTAATCATTAATAGTAGCATATTTGGCATAATAATTTAGTTCTAAATCATAGAATGATTCAAGCCACAATTTGTTATATCCAGAATTTAATGAAATAGCACATTCTCCTAATTCTTCAATTGTTTGGTTTTCTAATTCATAAAGAGTTCCATCACTATTTTCTCCAACTCTTCTAATTATTTTAGCTATATCATTCTCAATTATAAATTCATCATAAACATTTTCATTTAAATAATGTAAATAATTAAGTGGTAAATGAATTTTATTTTGATTTCCATCTTCATCCTCAACAATTAAAAATGAATCTAGTGGATATAAATCATTTGATGGATATAAGTCATCTTTAGGATATAAAAGGCTCATTTCTCCAAAAATTCTAAAATATATTATATTTGCTTTATATGCGTTAGTTAATTCTACATATTCTAAATTACTAACTTCATTTGTTAAACTTATTTCAGAATTAACTTTTGCAACTAATTGATCATATCCTTCAATTACATCGGTATTTAACTTACCAGTAGTAATAAAATTAGCAACAATTGCTCCATCTTGTGTGATTGCTGTTTCATATGGACCATTTATACCGTTGCTAGAATAGCCTAATCCATTTAAATTCCATCGCCAAACTTTGGTAGCTGTGTTAGGATTATCTGTATCCATAATATATAATTCTTCATTGGTTTTATAAACATATCCTCCCATAGCAGAATTTATTTGATTTGTAGCATTTTCTTGAGCTTGAGATAATATATTTGTAGGATTAATTTCTTCAACTGATTGACTCATCGATGTAATCGTTGTCGCATATGATGGTTGAACTGTTCCAAGTTCATAAGAATCAATAGAATCCGTTAAAACATTATAAACTGTCTTTATAACCCTTGTTTTATAATTTAATCCTTCAATTTCTGCATAAACAGTATCTCCTAAACTAACTCTTTCAATATTATTGTATTTATCATAATATTCTTTTGTTTTTGATAATTCTACCCAATTAATTTTAATATTTATTTGAGGTTTATCAATTCCAGAATTAAATAAAGCTTCTGTTGCATCTCTTAAAGCTTCGTAAGCTTCATCTTCAGTTTGATAAGCTGTTGGATCATTAGGATCATATTTTATATTTCCAAAATCATATTTACAAATTTTAGGTGTCGGCCAGTTATTAATTAGCGGACTTGAAACATAAGTTTCTGGTAAAGTTAGGTTATTAAAACCAACTGGTTTAATTTTAGTATATAATGAACTTATATCAATTTTTATATTTATTGATGTAATATTCTTTCCAATAACCAATTTTACTCCATTATCATTTCCAATTCTATCTTTAAAAGTTATATTAAAATTATCTCTTTCTATTTCACAACCAAATAAATTGACTAACGAATTAGCATCATCTCCTAAAAAGCATTGAACTGGATTCTTATCAACATATCTAGCGGTTTTCGTTCCAGTAATATCAGAATAAACAACAAAATTTGTATCAAAATTTGTTTTATCTAAAATCCAATTACCAAATGCTTCACAATTTAGATTTTGTGGATAAGCATCTTCAATATAATTATCCGCTAAATCGTAGAATATATGCTGAGCATATATTTGTATTGGATTAAACGATTTATTAACACTTTTAATTCTAAATAATTGATAATTATTATTACCTACATTAGTTTTAATTATATTTCCTACTATCAGATATTCATCCATATCTGTATTTCTAGGATATTCTATATTTAACTCATAAACTCCATTTGTAGCATTAGTAACACTAGCAGTTTTACAATCCTTTAAAAAACCATAACCATTATTATTAAAATCAGTAGTAATACCAGAATAAATATTCATTTTATAAATATGCCTTCTTATATTTGATTTTAAAGTTGGTTATATCTCCAATATAACTTATGGTATTTTCTCCAGGTTGTAATACTGGAAAATCATATTGCATTGAAGATGATGCATTTTGGTTATTTAAAGTTATTACTTTTAATTTAGAATCTAATATATAAGTGCCATTTGCATTATTTATATTAAATGTTTTGTTATTAAATGTTACACTAATATTACCAGTAGCAGTAATTTCTAATTCTGGATACATTTCAAAAGTTGCATCCGCAATATTTAAAGTAGTTGGTGTATTAGTTATCGTCGTTTCTGTATAATTTTTATCTTCACAATAAGGATTGCAAAGAAATTCAATTAAAAATGATTTAAATCTTATGACTTTTTCAAATGAAATAGAATTTTGAATAACTGCGACATATTCACGATTGCCATCAAATGATAAGGTGCCGACACCATCTAAAAAAGTCTTAATATCATCAATATCAACATTATCTGGATCAAAGTGGCATTCTACACTAACTAAAAAACTTTGATATGTTCCTTTATCGATTGTATAAAATCCGCTTTTGCCTTCTACTTCAATTATTTCAATATTCTTTTTACCTTTTGATAGTGTTGGTTCTTTTTCAACAATAATTCCTTTATCTCTTAAATTAACATTATTCCAAATAACCATTATGACTCTCCTTTCGCATTTGATACTTGTCTTCTATAAAACTCTAATTCTTCTGCTAATGCTTGAATATCAGTTTCTCTTTGATTATTAAAGTTTTCAATATTTATTATTAATGGATTTGTGTTAGCTGTTGGATTAATTATAGGATTGACACTGCTTTCTATACCACTGTTTAAACTACTCATCGCATTATTAATATCTGATACGACTTTTGGTATTTCATCTACTATTCCGACTCCGATTCCTTGAGGAATAAATTTACCTACCTCTTCTTCCATTAATTTAGATGGAGAATTAATTCCAAAGAAATCACAAATACCGTCAACTATTCCATCAAAGAAGCCACTTATTTTATCCCAAATCCAGTCACCAACAGAAGCTATGCCTTCCCATAATCCTTTTACTAGATTAACACCTACATCAAAAACTGATGCTAAACCATCACTTAAGCCGCCTAAAATTGCTGATATGATTTCTGGTATATTGGATATTAATTGTGGTATTGCCTTAATCAAACCTGCTCCAAGCTTTATCATTAGCTCAACACCCATTGCCATTAATTTTGGCAAATTAGTTGTAATAGCTGATATTATTCCCTCAATAATTTCAGGAATTTTCTCAATTAATTTTGGTAATGCATCAATTAATCCTTCCGCAAGTCCCATAATTAAACTAATTCCAGCATCAACAATCAAATCGATGTTATCTAATAATGTTTCCACCATTAAAATTAAACAATCTAATATTTGAGGAACCAATTCTGGGGCTTGTTGAGCAATACCATTAATAAGTTGAATGATCATATCGACACCGAGTTGTAAAATTTGCGGTAGCATACTTAAAATGGTTTGTATGACCTGGGTAATAACCTGAATAATACAATTAACTATTTGAGGCAGACTTGTACTAATACCAGTTATAATGCTTTGAATAATTTGAATCCCTAAATTTAATACTTGTGGCAAATATTCATTAATCTTTAAAATTACTTGATTAATTACATTGGTAAATTCTTCTGTAAAAGCTTCAACTCCACCTTCTTTAAAAGATGATGTTAAGTTTTTAAGAATATCCGCACCAAAGCTCATTATTTCAGCTTCAACAGGTTCTATTATTTCTCCAATATCAGCCATAGCATCATTAAATTCAAATTGTGCTTCTTTTAATGTTAATAAGTTTTTATTTGTTTCTTTATATGACTTGCTTAATTCAGACATACCAGTTTTTGATAATGTATCAAGAATATATTGTTGTCTTTCAGCTGTACTAGACATTTCCGCTAGTCCAGCATCAAATTCTTCTATATCCATGCCACATCTTTCTAGTAATTCAGAAAATTGACCAGTTGCAGCACCTGTTGCTAATGTTTCTTGTAATCCATCGGCTAATGATTCAATTTTTAAAGTATCTGGAAATGCAATAATAGCTCCACTTAAACTTTCTAAAACTTGATTAATGCCAGCATCATCAAATCCGGTTTGCATTAAATTTGATAAGGCTTCAACCGAAGAATCCGTTTCATCCGTTAATGCAGTAAGATCTGATAAATTGTTTTTCATATTATCAAAATCTAAATTTGCTGCTTTAGCATTTTCTTCTAATCTTGATAAATCCGTCCTATATTCTCGAGTAGATACCTCAGCAGCAACCAATGCTCCACCTAAAGCACCAGCTGATGCAGCAATAGTTTTAAAAACACCACTAATTGTATTTGCAACTTTATCAAGAGCGGACATAGCCGAAGATAAATCCACTACATTATTTTCAAGATCATTTGTTGTATTCTTATAAGTTTGACTAGTTCCATTTAATTGTTTTAAACTATTTTCTGTTGCTATTATCTCTCTTTCTAATTCTCTATATTGTTTTTGAGACATATCTCCCGATGCTAGTTTTGCATCCGCCTGTTCTTTAGCAGTTCGAAGAGTTTTTAATTTTTCAGTAGTTTGTTCGATTGCATCTGATAATAATTCTTGCTTTTGAGCAGCTAATTCTGCATTACCAGGATCAAACTTTAATAAATTGTCAACTTGTTTTAATTCGCTTTGAACACTATATAAATTCTTATTTACATCCTTAAGAGAATCACTTAAACCAGTTGTATTACCATCTATTTCAATAGTTATACCTTTCAATTTCTTGGACGCCATAATATACCTCCTTTCATATGAAAAAAAGCCCCTCAATTAATGAGGGACATTTTAAACTGTATCAACTTGTTCATATACTTCATCGAAAAACGATTCGTAATCAGTTGCATTTTCTTCAGTTTTAGTTAAAACAACCTTTACCTTTCTATCAGTAATTCTTGGTAATGATTTTAATGTTAAAGTATCAGTTGTTGGTGTTTTACTTGTTTCTATTGTAGCAGCTTCTTGATTAGGCCTTGTTGCTGTACAATTATATAACCAAATTCTACGACCCATAACATCGCCTTGAATTTCAAAACCTAAAGCAAATGCAGAACTTTTATCATCAGCACCTTCAATTAAAGCACCATTAGAATCAACATGTTGTCCTAAAATATCTTTTAAGAATGAATCTGGTAATAATGCTATTTCCAAATCGCCTTCATAACCTTGATTGGCTGTATCACTAAAATAAGCTATATCATCCGCATAAAAATCATTTGTATCACCAGCTGGCGATAAAGATAAATTTACAGCTCCTGGTATTGCTACTGGAGTTGCATATGTTACTTGGCTATCAGTTATGGTCATTTTTGAATAAAAGACATTTCTTAAACCGAATTTTACTTTCATTTTATATAATTTCCTCCTTTTTAAACAGAATATCTCACTTGATATATTCTTTCATTTTCTATATAATCGTCACCCTCTTTATCAAAGGGTATGTTAGCATTAAAAAAGAGAGCTTCAAGTTTGCTCTCTAATTCAATATCTTTTTTCTCTGTTACCAATTCGATTACAAAGTGATTAAAATTACAATAATTTTTATTATCCGCAAAAAAAGAATCATTATTATCCGCATAATAAATAATAAATGGTGGTGTTGGTAAAGGATTCGTTTCATCTGCAACGAAATGATGGTATGCGTATGGTATATTCATTTTAGATAAAACATTTATAATATCATCAAAAGTAATCATTTTGAATTCCTCCTTATAATTTCCTCAACACCTTTTTCAAACTCTTCTGATACCATTTTTTCCACTGGTTCTATGTGTTTATAAGCTTTGGTTCTTCCACCATTTCTTGTAGCATGACCATTCTCAATTAAATGAGTTAATGATCCATATTTATTATTATAAATTGTTACTCGGATATCGGTAAATCCCTTTTCAACTCTTTTTCGCCAATTTTTGTTGTATTTCCCACTACGAACTTGGTAAACATTTTTAGTATTTTTTAATTTTTTTACACCTTCATCAGCTGTTTCTTCAGCCAATGATTCAATTTCATTTTGTATATCATCTGCATAATCTTGCAAAATTTTATTAATATCTGCTAAATTGTGCTTAATCATTATTGACTCCTGTTTTTAATCCTAAAACTAACACTATTTCATTGTTTCTATTATCCGGTATTGTACGAATTATATCAAATATTTGATTATTATATTCAGCTTGAGTTTCATTGCTATATTCAGATAATCTAATTCTAAATTCATAAGATATCTTTACTCCTATACTAATAGCATTATAAAACTCATTAGTTCCAACTTTTTGCATATTAGCATATACTTTAATTTTATTAGTAGATTTTTCATAATACTGATTACCAATACCATCTTGAGTTAATTTCTTACTAATTAAATATAATATTTCTGTGTATTTCATTCAGATTGAGTCTCCATGTATTTTTCAATTCTTCTAATATTATCTTTTTGTAATTCATAAGAACTTTGAAACATTTCAGAATTATTTAAATCAAACTTGGATTGAACATAACTTAAAATAGCAGAATAAATTAAAGGATCAACATTTTTAGCATCAATAATAGATTTAGCAATGCCAACCATTTCTAAATCTTTTTTAGCAGATGATATTAAATTGTTAATTATAGAATCAAACTCGTCATTAGTTAGACCTAATGCCTTTTTAATATCGGTTAGCATTGCATCACCTACTTTCTATTAACCTTCGCTTACTGTAGGAACATAAGAACCTTTTGCGAACATACCTGTTC
>CALVUU010000014.1 GCA_944363655.1 uncultured Bacilli bacterium
TAATAATCTTTTCTTTAAATTTTTCATTATTAAGATTACTTTTATCGATACTTTCAAGAATACCATTATTTAAAACTACTATTTCATCACATAAATCTAATGCTAGTTCCATAATATGAGTTGAAAAAATCAAAATATGGTCTTTTTTCAATTTCTTTAAAAGTTCTTTCATTTCCTCAGCAACGACGACATCAAAAGAAGTAAGAGGTTCATCTAAAAGTAAAATGCTAGGGCTAGCAATAATATGAACTAACATTTGCATTTTATTTTTCATCCCATGAGAATAATCCTTCATTAATTTATCACGATCTTCTACATCTAGTTTTATTAAGTCAAAATATTCATCAATAGTTTTTAAATTAGAAATATTTTCTTTATTAATATCGATGAAAAACTTTAAAAATTCCCGTCCTGTTAAAAATTCAGGAACAACGGGGGTAGATAGTACATAACCAATATCTTTAGATTCTATTTTACGAACTTCATTATCAACGATATAAAATTCTCCAGCATCAATATCTAAATCTTCATTTAAACAATTAAATAGTGTTGTTTTACCAGCGCCATTACGACCTAAAAGGCCATATATTTTACCACTTGAAAATTCAAAATTAATATCTTTTAAAACTTCCTTTTTTTCAAAACTTTTCTTCAAATTTTTGATTACTAATTTCATAAAATACCTCACACACATTAGTATAGCAAAAATATATTTATTAGCAAGAAAAAGTGTTAATTACATGTAAGGTTTAATTCTTGAAAAATTTATTTCCTTTTTTTCTTGAAGTTCAGTATTTATAATATCTTTTTCTTGATTCAATATAAAGGTGAGAGTGTCTTGGATTACTTTCTGCTCATTATCAATATTATCTATTGAATAATTAAGTTTTTTAATTATGTTTAATAACAATTCTTTTTTATTTTCTAAATCACGGGTGCTTTTTTTCAATTTTTTAATATCATTTTTAATTCTTAAAGGATCGTATTTTTTAATATCAGTATAAAGATTAATATATTTAGGTATACAAAAAATACTATAACCAATTAAAAGGATAAGAATAGTTAAATTAATTGTTAATCCTAAGGCTATTAAAATAATGATGATAAGAATAGTTTGATAAAACAATCTTATCATTTTTTTCTTGGATTGCTTTGCTATTTCATTTTCTTCTAAAAGACTATCTATTTGTTCATTATTAAGTTCTAATAACACGTTTATATCTTCTAGTCTTATTTCTACTTTATTTTTTTCTTCTTCAGTTTTTCTTTTTTTGGTTTCTAATTCTTCAAATTTCTTTTTTCTTTCAGCAATAAATGCCTTATTTATTTTCATAATATATCCTTTCATAGAAGTGATAATATTTTACATTTTTTAAGTAATAAAGTCAAATTATTTTATTGCTAATATTTTTTTATATTGTTTTTTTAATCACGTATAAATTAGTAAACTATTTATAATAACGAATTTTAAATGTTGTACCTTCATTAGGAATAGAAGTAACTATAATTTTACCATTATCTTTATTGATTATCTCTTTAGCTAAACTCATGCCAATACCAAAATTATTATTACTACTATTTTCCCCTTTATAAAATCTTTCAAAAATTCTTCTTTGTTCTTCTTTAGTCATACCTTTTCCTTCATCTTTTATTATAATTTCTGTATAAATATTAGTTTCTTTAAAATTTATATAAATATTTTTATTTTCCGGTGTATATTCTAAACAATTTTTTAATATATTACTTATGGCTTCAAATTCCCAATTATAATCTCCAGTAAATGTTATATTATTAGCACCACTTACATGAATATTTATGTTTTTAACTTCTCTTAATACATCAATATGTTTTAAGACATCTAAACATAATTTTTTTACATTTATACTTTCTTTTTTAAAATTAATAACGTTAGCATCAAAACGAGATAATTTAAGAAGAACAATAATTAAATAGTTGATACTTGCTACTTGATTTTTAATATCATTTAAAAATTCTTTTTGTAAAGATGCAGGAATATCTTCATCACATAAATTATCTACAAGTAAAGATATTGAAGTTAAAGGTGTTTTTAGTTGATGAGAAATATTGGTTAAAGAATTTTTGAGGTTTATTTTATCTATTTGTTCTTTTTCGGCTTTTTCTCTAAGCATTATAGTTGTAGTATATATTTCATTTTTTAAAATAGAAAATAAACCTTCACTATTTAAATTTATTTGCAAATTATAATTACCACGATTTAATTCTTTTAAATAATTAATTAAATTATTTAATTCTTTTTTATTTTTTATATCATATAAATATATACCTAATATTACTATTAATATAATAACTATGAATAATATTATATTTAATATTAATTGTTCATGAAATTTACTTTCTAAGGAAGCTAAAATACTTGAATCTGAGTCAGTAAATCCATAGGATGTGAGAATATCAGAATTACTTGAATAATCTGTATTATTTATTATTTCTATAATTTCACTAGAATCGATATTGGAATAGTTTTTATCAATTAAATTGATAATATCAGATATAAATTCGTTTGTAAGATTAGAATATGTTTTAAACTCATAATAAGTAACAGAAATTGTTATTATAAATAAAACTATAACTGTTAGTATTACTATTATTTTCTTCTTTTTCATTTATCCACCCTATAACCAATACCTTTAATAGTTTTGATAATATCATTATTACCTAACTTTTCTCTAATTCTTTTTATATAAACAGTTAATGTATTATCTTCAACATATTTACCTGAAATATCCCAAATACGATTAATTAATATTTCTCGAGTTACAATTCTATTTAAATTTTGAAAAAGTAATAACAAAATACGATATTCTAAACTAGTTAGAATTATTTCCTCATTATTAACAAATACTCTACCTGCTTCAGTATCAATGGTAACATTATCTACTACAATAAGTTCATTATCCTTATTTCTTTTTAATATTTTGTTAATTCGGGATAATAATTCTTTAGAACGAAATGTTTTAATTATATAATCTTCTACTCCGGAATCTAATGATGAAGATATAATATCTTCATCATCTTTAGCCGTTAGTATTAATGTTGTTTTATCCTTTAGGTTTTCTTCATAAAAATTTATTCCATCACCATCAGGTAACATTAAGTCAAGTATTATTAAATCATATTTATTTTCAATTAACACTTTTGCTTCTTTTAAAGATTTAGCAATAGTTACTTTAAAATTATGTGTTTCTAATAAATATTTAATTCCTTTAAGTATATAATCATTATCTTCGATAAGTAAAATGTTATACATAAATAATTCACCAATATTATTTTATCAAATAATATGGCAGATTAAAACCAATTAATTTATGCGTATGGGATTAGAAATTGAACCGTTACCTGAGAGGTACTCTACATTGGAGTTTAGGTAAAAGACAGGTCTTGCTGTATAACGTGGCGGATTAGATGATAAATTCATAGAATTTATATAGCCAGACAAATCATATATAAATGACACAGAATTAGAATCTGAATTACGAGTAATCGTCCATTCACCAAAGCCTAAATATAACCAGTTATCTACTCCATAATATAAAGTACCTAATGTATTAGTCCATTTTTCTGGAATAGCTCCATATCCATAATCACTTACGTATATTAAGCCTACTTTGGCATTATATGTTGTATTTTCTACTGGATTTAAAATTTCATAAAAGAAGTAGCTAATATTCTTAACTGTAATCGTAATACATACAATAATTGGGAACAAGAAGTAGTTATGTTACCAATAGAAATTGCTGATAAATTATCTTGTTTTTATAAAGTAAGATTAGCATATATTTATGGAATTGATAAGAAATATAAATTAATTAAAAATGTAAAACCATATAATTATGATACTTTAATTGATAATTTAAATAAGTTAAGAACAATAAATAAAGATACGTATAGAGAAATAGCCAGTTATATTAATTGTACAGAATCAACTGTTCAAAGATATTTTACTAAAGTTATTGTACCTCCGATTGATCGATTGATACTACTTGCTAAATTATATGAAATTGATTTAGATGTTTTATGT
This sequence comes from uncultured Bacilli bacterium, assembly GCA_944363655.1. The sequence continues at coordinate 4,061 of CALVUU010000014.1, forward strand.
GGAAAAGAAAAGTAATTTATTTTATCGTGATTTTCCATTATTCATTTCATATAATTTATTAAGTTGCTTATCATCTATATATATTACTTTTCCATCAAGGGGATTAATCTTTTTTTCACCAAAAACTATCCATATGGCATCTACTTTGGTACTTGGCATATTGGATTCTCCATCTGTAAATATTATTTTATTTTCAACTCTTCTTGTAAATGCATTAACAGCCACTTCAAAGTTAGTTCCACCCCCACCATAAAATGTTAAATTATCAATATCAGATATATCTTTAATTTCTGTAAAACCATAAAATTGTGTATCAAAACATCCGACTTTAACTTTAGATGTTTGTAATATATTTTTACATTCTCTTAAAAAATTTCTAAGAAGTGTTTCATCTACAGAACCACTGGTATCCAAAACGATTTCTGTCTCTGGTCGTGGCATTTCTTCTAAATACGCTGTTACTACCCCATCTTCTATTCCAGCATTTTGATAAGACCAATCAACATCATATTTAATTGCTTCTTTTAATAATATCCTCCAATCAATAAGAGGTTTAGATATGCCAATGTCAGTTATGTTTCTTATTTCACTATTTGTCGTATTTCCATAACCATGTGACTTGCTCGCTAGTGATGCTTGCAATTCTTCTAATTGTTTTTTCTTTATTATTTTATTTTGTTTAAATATTTCTTTTTCTCCTAAGTCTATTATTCTTTTAATTTTTTTATAATTTTTCTTTTCTTCATTTTCATTATGCTTTATTTGGGTTGCTTTAGCCCACATAGAGTGCGTATCATGTCCACCATTATAGTTATTACCTTTTTGTCCTATTGGATTTTTACTATCATTACCTTGATTACCATTCTGTTGTTTTTTCTTTCCCTCTAAAAGTTTTGCATACATTTCTTCAGCATCATAGTTAATTGCTTTTGGAATATCAATTGCCCCTTTAATTATTGGTAATCCATCCTGTTTTAAAAAAGCATTTATAACAGCATCTGTGGCAATATTCCAAGTTTCTATATCTTTACCTTCACTTCTAGAAATATGTTCAAAGGCTATATGACATATTTCATGGGCAAAAACAAATATCTGCTCATCATTTGTAATAGCTTCAATAAAGTTAGCATTATAATATATATTTTCCCCATTTGTTTCAACGGTTGCTACTCTGCTTTCCAAAATAAAGTTAGAATTTGCTACCACACTTCCAAATAAAGGATACTTAACTAATAATTTTCTTTTAATAGTTTCTAAATTCATACATCATCAAATATGTGCTAATAAAGAATATACTTCTTCATTTATTTTATTAGCAGTTAAATCAGAACAAGTAACAATAATAAAACAATTTTTAGGTAATTTAAATGTACTAACTTTTTTATATTTAAGTATCTCAATAAATTTAGTTTGTTCTTCTAAAGGAATTTCGTTTATATTTTCTATTACTAAAACAGTTGGGCTTGTTTTACATTTATTTAATAATTCTTTATACCAAAGTGGAGGACAAAAATCTGTTTTTTCATAATGACCATTTAATTCAGAATTTACAACATTTGATTTAATAATAACGGAATTAGCCAAAAAATCTGAAGGTATATTTTGTATCAATAAGGGAGAAACGCCATTCATAATATAATTTTTTAATAAATTTAATCTTTCTTTATTCATTTTCTTCCTCCTTGTGATAAGTTATCAGCCATTTGTAATTCAGCAAGACGTTCTAATCTTTTTTCATCACCATGTGTCCACATTGCTTCAAAGGCAGCTCTTGGTTCTGCACATATTTGCTTCATAAAGTCTCTTACTATTTCAAAATGTTCATCATCAACTGAGGATAATCCAACTGCTGTTGCAAATTTTTGAGATATATTCATTTCTAAATCACTCTCAGAATAATTATGATTAATTACATCTTCAACACTTATTACTTGTTTCATGGCAAATGCTGTAAAATCACACGTCAAATCTTCTCCGATTAATGCTCGTAACATTTCTGGTCTTTTTGTTTTATAAAGTAATTTAGATGCCATTTCCCACTTTCTTGGATCGGCATTAGGTTTATCTCCAGTATATGGCGTTCTTAATACGTCATGACCATTGTAAGATTTATACGCTATATAAGCATATATTGCTGGATGTATTTTCGGAGTAACTAACTCTTCTTTATAATCTAATCTTTTATAACTTTCTTTAGGTGTTACTGCCCACTTTAACCAACTATCTACTGTTGTATGAATATAAATATGTGCAAATCTGTTGAATAATGGTTCTGCCATTTGGTTGGCTGCAAGAGAATCATTTAATTCATTTCCAGCAGCAACTATTCTGGCATTTTTTGGTAACTTCCATTTCCCATTTACTTCACCATCTAAAATTATGTTAAATGCCATACCTTGTATGGAAGGAAGTGCATTTGTAAGTTCATCAAAGAATATAATATGAATTTTATCTGGTTCAGCTTCACATTTTTCTAATACGCGTTGATACCATGTCGGTGGTATGTCAATCATTTCTCCAGTTTGAGCATTATAAACACTTTTGCCATTTAAACTATCAGGTGTGGCATTTCTCATATATATTATTTCTAAGTCAGGATCTAACTCTTTTACTCTTGCTGATTTACCTTCACTTGACCTACCATGTAAAAATACTGGGACATTACTTTCTACTGCTCCTCTTATGATATCTTCTTCTGATACTCCATTAAAATTAAATCCATAAGGATTTTGTTTTCTTGGCTTTTCTTTTTCTTCTAAATTCTGAGTTTGCTCTACTGATGTAGTTTGTGAATAAACTCTGTTAGTTGCTATTTCTTTTGAGAAATAATTATCCATAAATTGTTTTATATCGGTTCTATCAAAATCTCCTTTGTAATCTCTACGCTTTTTAAATTGTACTCCTGAAAAAATTATTTTCTTTGAAAGTGCTATATTCGCTCTTTCATCTACTAGCCAAGTTATTGGTTCAACACGAACCCAATATGCATTTCCAAATTTAATTGTTCTGCCATCTGACAAAACTTCACCCTCACAGTTTGAATCACCAATAAAACGAATATATTTACTTCCATTATATTCATATTCAGTATGAGCGCTAGCCCTAAAACTTGTATCATAATCTCGGTAGCTAACCGAATCTGTTGTATATTTTTTTCCTGTAACTTTTAAACTTCCATTGTTGTATGCTCTTTCTAATTCACGAGAATAATTTTCATCAACAATTGTTTGTGGATATTCTCCATAAAGGATTTCCTTAATTCCACTGACACCTCTCACTCCGTTCGAGATTGATTGGATTGAAGAGTAAGGTAAAGCTGGGCGAGCACCACCATCGCGTCCATTAACATTGCAACAATACCTAATACCATTTATGTGAACGACGCGCGCGTCATTATCCCCATCAGATGATTTTGTCCACCACCAACCAGTTCTATCTTTTCCAGTATTTCCTTCACTAGTATAATAACCTGTTGATACAAAACCACCTAATAAAATAGAAAAATCAGTTGTAGCACATTTTGTACCATATTTTTTTATAATATCTAGCTTATTTGTTCCAAATATTTCTTCTTCAGTTAAAAACGTAAATTCGCTCATAATTTCCCCCTAGTAACATCATAACACATTTTTACATTTTTTAATATATTATTAGGCTTATTCTAAGAAAAAAAGACTAATAAGTCTTTTATATATTTTCATTTCTTATTGTTTCAATTATATTTTGCTTATTAATCTTTTTAACAGATACATACATGATTATAGTAATCAGTAAGAAGACAATAACAATAGAAATTAATATAGCTTGCCATGGAATTATATATCCTAAATCATTACCAACAGCAAATGCTTTATATATTCCAAATGAACCTAGTAATCCTAAAGGTATACCTATAAGTAAAGATTTAGTTCCATAGAAGATACTTTCTAAATAAATCATTTTATTAAATTCTTTAGAAGTCATACCAATCGATTTTAACATAGCAAATTCTTTACTTCTTAAATTCATATTTGTAGTTATAGTATTAAATATATTAGTAATACCTATTAAACTGATAACAATTATAAAACCATATAAGAATATTGCTACAAGTAATAACATAGATTTTTGAGCATTTACTTCTTCTTCAACATTATATAAATAGTATTCATAATTAGTGTTTTCTAAATAATCTTTAATATCACTTTCTAATTTAGTAGTATCACTACTATTTATAAATAATCCTTCATATTTAAAGTCGAGATTATCCATCACTTCATCAGATATAATTAAATAACCACTTGATGTATAATTATTTTCTAAGCCCATAGGTCTTATATCGGTTCTTTTAATAACTTTAATTTGATATAGATTACCATTTTCTAAATTACCAGATATTGCATCACCATCAGTAATATTATAAATATTATAGTGTTCGTAGTGATCATTAGTAAAGTAAGAAAAGTTGTCAATTAATATTCCTCCATTTTGATAATCATTAATATTTCCACCAATGGATTCAATAAATCTTTTATATTCCGTATTACCTAAAGAAATTATTTGTAAATAAGATAGTGTATCATCATTGTATTTATCTTTTTCCTCACCATAGTAATTAAAAAATCCTTCATCAGTCATATAATTTTTCATATCAATTTCTAATAAAATACTACGATGTAAAGAGTACTTATCAATTGTATCTAGTGCTAGGATATCATCATAAGCTTCTTTAATTTCATTAGTGGATATTATATCAGCCTGAGTAGCTTTAGGATAAATTGATACTTGCATGTTATAATTGATATCTTTGTAATACTGTCCTGCAACTCCAAAGCCATAGTTTAAAAGAGAAGATAAAGCAATAAATACAGAAACACTTACTACTAAAGATATAACAGTAGTTCTGTATTTCTTACGACTTCTTTTTAAATTCTTGTAAGCTACTACTCCACCAACTCCAAATAATTTATCAATTATTTTAGGAGTTTTAAGTTTTTTAGAATTAATTTTTATTTCATTATTATTACGTATTGCTACAATTGGAGAAATTTTACTGGACTTGCGGGCAGCAGAAATAACAGATAAGTATATAGTTAATATTGATAATATAGCACTTAAAAATATGGGTAAAATGGGAATACTAAAGATAAATTTAGTATCACGAATAAAATCAGGTAATAATATATTAATTACATAACATAAAACAAAGTCTGCAAATATGCCACATAAAATACCGATGGGAATACCTATTAAGCCAAGAATAAAGCCTTCAAATAATACATTTTTCTTAATTTGTTTGCTAGTTGCCCCAATACTTGCAAGCATACCATATTGTTTAGTTTTTTCGGTTATTGAAATATTAAAACTATTACGAATAACAAAAACACTAGTAAGTATTATTATAGCAATTACTACTCCCGCAACTGTATAAAGCATGTCTTGATTAGAACCACTCAACCCAACACCTTGCCAACGAAGTAAATCAGCATTTAAATTATAACTATAATCTTTTAAATCATTACTATTGGCTAAAGTATTTAAAAAATCTTCATAATAACCGGGATCTTTAAATAATAATGATACATCATAAGAGTTATTACTTAAAGTATCGGTGTAAGTAATAACTGTATACCCGGGTGCATTATATGCTTCAATGTTATAATCTAATCTTTCCATGATACCTACAACAGTATATTCTTTAGTATATTTATAATCTAAAGATTCATTACATTCATCTATTTCATTATATCCTTCTTCATAAACAAAGTAAGGATTATTTTGATTCATTAATGATCCATCACTACAATGCCGATTTCCTATATTAAGTGATAATCTACTCCCAATATTTATATCAACTTCCGCATCGTCAATGATACTTTTAGATATTATTATTTCTGATGCATTTTTAGGAAGTCTGCCATCAATTAAATTAAGAGGAATATTAGCAAATGCATCTTTAGTATAACTAACTACATACATATAGGGTTTATATGGGTTTTGGCTTCCATTTAAGGGCGCATATCCTAAGTTTTCTACTAAATACATAAGCTCTACATGACGATTATTTTCAAAATATTTTAAATCTTCTTTAGCAACATTTTCAATGGTTATATGTCTATTACCATTATTTTCTTTAGCATTTTCAACTAATGTTGCTTGCATACTACTAACCATACCTGCAACAGCACATATAAGAGCTGTTGCTAAAATGATACCAATTATTGTTACTATTGTTCTTTTTTTATTTAATTTTAAATTTTTTAAGGTTAATTTATTTAAAATTTTCATGATTAATTTCTTACATCACTAATTATCTTACCATCTTCAATAGTAATGATACGATTAGCACTCGCTGCAATTTGTAAATCATGAGTTATAACAATAATTGTTTGGTTATATAATTCATTAGATTTTTTTAATAAAGACATTATCTCATCACTTGCTTTAGAATCCAAGTTACCTGTTGGTTCATCTGCTAAAACTAAGGCTGGATTATTAATAATGGCTCTTCCTATTGATGCCCTTTGTTGTTCCCCGCCGGAAAGTTCATTAGGCAAATGCTTCTTTCTATTTTCTAAACCTAACGTTTTTAGTAAATCTTCTAAATGTTTTTTATCAAATTCTCGACCATCTAGTTTAGTTGGTAAAGTAATATTTTCTTCAACATCTAATATCGGTATTAAATTATAAAATTGATAAATAAGTCCAACTTGCCTTCTTCTAAAAATAGAAAGAGCATCATTATCCATCGCATAGATATCTACTCCATCAATAAATACCTTCCCTTTCGTTGGGCGATCTACACCTCCGAGCAAATGAAGAAGGGTCGATTTGCCGGAGCCTGATGCTCCGACGATGGCAACAAAATCTCCTTTTTCAACACTAAACGAAATATTATCTACGGCTTTAATTTTAGTATCGCCTTTACCATAAATTTTCGATAAATTTTCAACTTTTAAAATTTCCATCTAATCAGTCCTTTCAATAACAGTATATTTTTTTAAAGTGACTATTAAATGACTTTTATCATTTTTTAAATATAACTATCCGTATTTGTTGTAAAATCTATATTATTAATTATATCTAGTAAACGATTATATTCTTCTAGTAATTCATCTGTATCAAAATAAATATATTCTTCATCCATAGTCCAATAATCTTTATTAGTGCTTAAAAACGTAAAAAACGTTTTATAAGCATCAAGATTAGCAATAATATAATCAATACTACTAGCAATATCTTCTTTATTTTCTAAAAGTAAATCTTGATCAATTAAGGAATTTTTATAATATTCTAAATAATAGTCATCTAACTTATAGTTTTTAGCATAAGAAAGTATTTTAAATTCATCAAATAATTCATTTAAATTAATACCAATATTTTTTAAATTAGTACGAGCATCAGCTATTATTTTTTGGGATTCTATAAAGTCTGGAGCATCAATATCAAAATTAGATAAATTTATTACCATAATTAACTCTTTATTATTGAAAATGTTTTCTAAGTCACGACAACTCTTTAATAAATCATAAAGATAATCTTTAATAGCCATTTCTACATTTAAATATTTTCCATCTGATACATAACTATTTAACTTTATATCAATTCTATTATCTGATAAACCATAGGTATCAATTAAATATTCTATTTCTGCAAATTCAGCATCTAATACTTTTTCAGTATTTAAATCTTCATAGATATTTATGCCTACAAACAATAAGAAAATCATTAATAAAGCATATGTAGCCATTAGTATTCCCATAAACACTTTGTTTGTTCTTTTCACGAAAATCACCTTATAACTTGATTATACCAAATAATGACAGATTATAAAATAAATATTAATCCATAATATAATTGGGAGGTAAATTAAATGAAAAATGTTCCTAATGAAATTTCCACAAAAGATTTGCAATACATAAAAGATATGTTTAATTGGAATTTTGTGGCAATGAAAAAATTCGATGATTATATCGAAAATATTGAAAATGAAGAAATTGCTAAAAAATTAAGTTCTTTAGCAGATATGCATTTTAAAAATTGTAATAATCTAATTAAATTGTTGGAAGGTGAAGCAAATGAGTGATAAAGAATATATAATGGATACTTTAGATACTCTAAAATCATTATCCGTGAATATGACTTATGCTTTGAATGAAGCGAGTTGTGATAAGCTTTATAAAGAATATTTAGAAATGTTTAAAGCAATTAATAAAGAAACTAAAGAAGTATTCGATTTAGCATATAAACTTGGATACTACACCTTAGAAGCGGAAGATGAAAAGAAGATAAAGTCATCTTTAAAGACTTTATCTCAAGAATTAGAGTCTTGTTGTGATACAAAATAAATACGAGATGCCGCTAATTTACGTAAACGATATATACTAATATAATCTTTACTAGAATCAGCAAGGAAACTATAAACTGATTCCCAAATCGCTAGCCATCCTAGTATTAAAATAATCTCACTTAATACTTCGATAAAAGATAAGTAGTAGATTACAATCAAAACTATTCCTATTAAAAATAGGATAGTTTTTTTAAATTTAGCTTTTTCATAATAATATAATTCATCTTGAACTTTTAAGCCAAATGTTCTTCTTATCGTATCCATCATAGCATTCTTTTCTGAATCACTTATCTTTAATTTAGTGTAGATGTTGATAACAATATTATTTTTATAATTTTCCCCATAACATTCATTATAAATATAATCAGTTAATTCAGAAGATAGTTTTTTATTAGAATATCTACTATAAAAATCTTCTTTCTTTTTCAAATTAATATTAATTGTTGTTTTCATAATCAATCCTTTTTTATTCTATAACCACAATTATATTATAATATTTTTTAGAAGTTTTTAAAAGTAGTATATAATAATTTATCCTATAACACTATTAATATTATCTAACTTATATTGTAACTCATCTATTTTTTCACGTAATGATGCATTTTCATTGTTTTTATTTTGTAATTCTTCTTGAAGTCTATATATTTCTTCTTGATAAGTATAGTAATATTCATTTTCTTCTTCAAGTTTTTCATAGTATTTTTGACTATTATTTTTAATAATATCAATATTTTTAGAACTTGTAGTGATAGTTACATCAACTTTTCCTAAAAGATCATAATTATATATTACTTTATCTTTTAAATCATTTTTAAGAATATCTAAATAATTTAAAGTATTATTCCATAAGGAATAAGAACTAATAATATAAAAATCCTCTTCCATATAAGTATCAACTTTAATAAAATCTTCATAGTAAGCAATTTCTACTTTTACTTTATCATAAAGATTATCATCTATTTTATAATTAATACCTTCGGTATATAAATCAGGTCTAAAAAATAGAGATTCATTCATTTCATATGTATTTTCTGTTATACTTTTATTAATATTGGTAGGTATTCCATCATAAAATTTAATTTTTGAGGCTTCAAAAGCCGTTATACCTGAACCAATACCAAAAGTGATTATACCAATTAGAAATAAAGAAAACATTCTTTTAAAAGGTATGCTACTATTTAAAAGAAATCTAATAAATAGTTCCATAATAATACCAATTGCTAATGTTGCTCCGATTAAAGCAATAAATACTCCAATAAAATGGATACCTAAAAATTGAATAATTAAAGCAATGGTTGTACATATTACTAAAAATATAAAGAAAATAATTAAAGGAAATACTATAAATAATAAACATATTTTAATAAATATATTAAATATTGATCCTAGAAAATCAAATAATATAAATGAATGTTTTTCTTTATGTTTAGAAGGTATTTCTTCACTTTTTGTTTCATTAGTTACTTTTTCTTTACTTTTTAAAGTATTTTCATAATTATATTTATCTAAAAATCTAATTTTATAAACATAAATAAATATAGTTATAAATAAAATTAAATAAATTATATTAGATAAAAATAACCAAATACTATTTAAAATATTATATGTTTCTGAAGAAAAATTAGAAAATATACCTCTAGCTAAATTATCAATATAATTAAAAGGAATTTTAAATATTAATAAAATAATAATTAGAATAAATAACTCAGAAATACATTTTATTACTTCTTTTTTTTCCATGTTTTTAAACATTTCAATACTTTTATTAATCATATCTAAAATAGCATAGACAAAATTACTAAAATTATTCTTAGTTTTTTCTTTTATCTTTTTGTCTGTTATTTCATCGTTGGTTAAATCATCAAGAGTAACATCAAATATTTTACATAGACTTAATAACTTATCCATTTCTGGGTAAGTTGTACCACTTTCCCATTTAGATACAGATTGACGAGATACATCAAGTAAATCTGCTAGCTGTTCTTGAGAATAACCTTTCTCTTTTCTTAATTTTTGGAGTTTTTCACAAAACTTCATTCTTTCTCACCTCGCCATAAATTTTATTAAATTATTATTAATTTAACTACCAACTTTAGGTTGATTTTTGTAGAAATTTGGTTGCAAATTGTAACTTGGTTGCATTTTTTGCTACTCGGTTGCTAAATAACGTATATTTATATCAACATCACCATTGATACCATTAACACGTCCATTATTACATAGTTGCCAATAAGAAAATTCTTTAGCATAGTTTGTTTTACTTGTGTAGTGAGCAAGCCATACAGGATAATTAGTATCTAGCCATATATTTTCTAAGTATGTTTTACTGCTATAAAGCATTCCTTCATATCCGGCATCTTCTAAAACGTTTAAAAAACTATTAGCCATGTCAGTTAGACCAAAGAAACTTAGATTAAATTCATTATAAAAACTCCAGTTTTCCCAGTCAAAAGCAATTGGTAAATCAACTTGATAACCTTCAATTTGTTTTAAAATCCATTTGGCATCTTCTATTGCCCTATCTTTAGAATTAGCATAAGAATAAAAATATATACCCACAGGTATTCCTGCTTTGTTTGCTCCTTCAATATTTTGTTTAAACTTACTATCTAAAAGATATTCTCCATCAATGCCATCGGCAGTGCCAACGCGAATAATGATAAATTCTACACCGGATTTTTTTAAAGCATCAAAGTCGATATCACCTTGCCATTTAGAAACATCTATTCCTATTTCTGTATTTTCCGTTTTGTATTCCGCAATAACATCAGAAAATTCAGTTCTTTTTCTTGAACCACTTGATGTTCCACTACTACTTGATGGAACTTTAACATTTAAAGCAAATTCTTTTTCCGTTATATTACCACTAGAATCTGTTGCTTTAAAAACTAAATCATAAGTTCCTGCTTCATCCAGATTATATTCGCCGATTATTTCACAAGTTGGATTAGAATCATAATCATCACCACAAAGAATATCATCAACTAAAGTATCTTCACTACCCACCAAAACATTATAGGTACTATTTAACCAAATAAGTGGTGGTGTTACATCTAATACATTAATTTTATAAGAGCTTTCAAGTTCAATATTATCTTCATTAATAAATTTAAATACTACTTCTTGTATACCAACTTTAGTTGTATCAATTTTTTTATCAGCAATTATTTTTCCATTAATGCTTTCAATGAAATCTGAAACTTTAACATCACTTAAAAATTGAGTATTTAAATCTTCTTTTAATATAATTTCAACTTTAGCATATTTAACACGTAAATATCGATATGTAAAAATACCTCCGATTAAAAGTAATATAATAACACTACCAATTAAAATATATTTTTTCAATTTACTTCACCAACATTAGTATATCATAAAGACATGATTCGAAGAAAGAAAAATGCAAAAACAATCGTTAATATTACTATAACCACATATATTATTACTTTAATTAAATCTTTAATTTCTTCAATAATTCTTTTCATGTAATAAAGATAATAAAATTGGTAGTTGATTACTACCAATTTTAAGTTTCTTTTTGGTGAATTTTAGTTGATTTTTTTAAAGTGATAAACGGTATGGATTGGACTTTGTCCCGGATCCCCTATGAAAGAGAAAAAACAGATATTAATTTTGAAAATATAGAAAAAATAGCTAATGCATGTAATTATCAAGTTATTTTTGTAAACAAAAAAGATAATAGTCATATATTATCTTCGGAAAATATTAATCGAAAAGAAATTTAAAGGAATCAAGATTATTTCTTGATTCCTAATTTTTTACCTTGAATGTGATATGCTATTAATAACTGAAGACGATATGGTGCAAATCTAGTTAAAAATAATGTTAATTTCATTCTTAGTGTGGGAACAATTATTAATTTACGAGCAAACATTTTATCTATTGCATATTTAGCAACATATGTTGGATCTGTTTCTTTTATGGAAAACTCACCATGAGCTACTTTATTAAAATTAGTATTAACAGGTCCTGGGCAAAGGGCTGAGACCGAGACATTGCTACCAGCATGGCGTAATTCTTCGTTAATAGCCATGGTTAGTTTAGTAATATAATTTTTGGTTGCATAATATGTACTAAGCCTAGGCCCTGCCATAAAACCAGCACTGGAACAAACATTTAATATATAACCAGAGTCTCTTTTGATAAAATCACGTAAAAATAATTTAGTTAATATATGATATGCTTTAATGTTTAAATCAATCATTTCAAGTTCTCGATCAAGATTAGTTTCGGAGAACAAACCAAAAAGACCAAAACCAGCATTATTTATCAAAATATCTATATCCTCATTTTTGGTTTCTTCATATAATTTATATACGTTTTCTTCTTTGGTTAAATCTAAAGAAATTATTTTAACTTCAACATTCACATCTTTTTTGATACGTTCCATTTCTTTTTTATTTCTAGCAACTAATATTAAATCAATATTTTTACTTGCTAAATAATAAGCCATATTTTTACCTATGCCACTTGATGCTCCAGTTATTAAAGATTTCATCTAATCACCTTCAAGAATACTTATTATATTTGGTTGAATTTGTTTTTTACGAGAAACTATTTTAGGTAAAAACATACATTGATGAATGTTTTTTAAACCAAAACTATCTTTAATAATATCAACTGCTTCATCATTATAAAGCACATATGAACCATTTTTAATAATATCAGTTATAAATATAGTAACAATACTATAATTTAGTTCAACCATTTCGTTTAGTTTAGCAATAAATTCATCAATATTTTTTTCAATTGCATCAATATCTAAAGTCATTATTTGACTTATACCTAAAAGTTTATTACCAACTACATAAGATTTAAAGTCAGTTTTAATTAATTCTTCTACACTCTTTCCTTCAATAGAACTTGCAGCTTTTAACATTTCTAGACCATATTTATCTATATCTACTTTAGCAATACTAGCTAATTTTATAGCTGCAAATTTATCATCTTCAGTAGTTGTAGGACTAGTTAGAAGTAAAGTATCAGAAAGAATTGCTGAAAGCATTAAGCCAGCCATATCTTTAGGGATACTTACTTTTTGTTCTTTATACATTTCATAAATCATTGTTGAAGTAGAACCAACTGGTTTACTTCTGAAATTTATCGGTAAAGATGTATTAATAGCCCCAAGATTATGATGGTCAATTATTTCTAAAATATCCGCTTCATCTAAGCCATCGACAGATTGAGCAAAATTATTATGATCAACTAAAATAACTTTTTGTTTTTCATAATTATTTGGTCCTGTTAAACGAATTAAACCTAAACATTCTCCTTTGTTATTAACAACAGGATAATTAGAATGATTTACACGATGAGACATATTTTTAAAATCAGTAAAATAATCTTCGTTATTTACTGTTATAGGGTTTTTATTCATATTAATATTTTTTATAAAATTACTTAGTAATATTTTGTTAGCAATTTGAAAACTATCATATTCAGAAGCAATAATATTAACCCCACTTTTTTCAGCTTTTTTTATTATTTTTTTATCAACATTAACATTTAATGGTAAAATTATTAATTTAACTTTTGATTCGATAGCATAATTTAATACTTTATAACGATCTCCAACTACTAAGATATCTCGAAAAGATAATTGAATAGATTTTTCAATAGTTTTACTTTGCAATCCAGCAATTAAGATATCCCCAGATATTAAATCATCACATTTGACAATTACTTTAGCATCTAAAGTTTCAATTATATTATCTAATGTAGTATTAACAATTTCTTTATTACCACTAATTAAATATTTAGCAATTTCTTTTAAAGTTACATAACCGGATAGTTTTTTCTTGTTATCAATTAAAGGTATAGCTGTTAAATTTTGATGTTGCATCATTTTAAATGCTTCATCAATTGATTCTTCATCAAAAATATAGGCTCTTTTATCATATTTTATATTTTTTATTCTAACCCGAACATCGTTTAGATAACTTGGTACAGGTACTTTAAAATAATTTAAAACAAATTTTGTTTCACTATTAATATTACCTAAAACTTTCGGAGCTGTTTTACCTCCGGTTTCATTTTTTAAATAAGATAATGCGATACTAGAACACACTGAATCGGTATCAGGGTTTTTATGTCCAAAAATAAACGTTGTCATTTTCCACCTCTTTACTTCCATGATTTTAACATATTATTTTATATTTTTAAATACTTTTCATTTCAAATAAAATATCTCGAAGTTCCATAGCTCTTTCAAAATCTAAGTTACGAGCCGCTTCTTTCATTTCGTCTTCTATTTGTAAAATCATTTTTTCTCTTTCTTTCTTACTTACTTTCTTTTTCTTATTTTCATTAACCATATTATTAGTTACTACTTCTTTTATTTCTTTAGTAATTGTTTTAGGAACAATTCCATGTTCTTCATTAAAACGCTCTTGAATTTCTCTTCTTCTTTTTGTTTCTTTAATTGCTTCATCCATAGCATCACTTATATTATCCGCATACATGATTACTTTACCATTTTGATTACGAGCACATCTACCAATTGTTTGAATAAGACTTCTGCTACTACGTAAAAATCCTTGCTTGTCGGCATCTAAAATACATATTAAACTTACTTCAGGAATATCTAATCCTTCCCGTAAAAGATTAATACCAACAACACAATCATAAGTACCAAGTCTTAAGTCTTGAATTATTTTAAGTCGTTCTAAAGTTTTAACCTCGCTATGTAAATAAGCAACTTTAATATTCATTTCTTTTAAATAATTAGTTAATTCTTCACTCATTCGTATTGTAAGAGTAGTAATTAATACTCTTTCATTCTTTTCTATTCTATCACGTATTTCACTAATTATATCATCAATTTGGCCTTCACTAGGGCGAACTTCAATTAATGGATCAAGCAACCCTGTTGGACGAATGATTTGTTCAACATATTCATTATTTGTTTTTTCTAGTTCGTAGTCACCAGGTGTTGCTGAAACGTATATGGCTTGGTTAATTTTTTGATTGAATTCATCAAATGTTAATGGTCTATTATCTAGGGCACTTGGAAGCCGGAAGCCATAATCAACTAATGTTTGTTTACGCTGTCTATCCCCATTATACATGCCGCGGACTTGCGGAAGGGTTACATGAGATTCATCAACTACAAGTAAAAAGTCTTTTGGGAAAAAATCAATTAAACAACTTGGTGTTTCACCCGCTTCTCTTAATGCTAAGTGTCTTGAATAGTTTTCAACCCCATTACAAAAACCTGTTTCTCTAAGCATTTCGATGTCATAATTAGTTCTTTCTCTTAATCTTTGTTCTTCAATTAATTTATTTTGTTCATGTAATTCTTTTAATCTATCCTTTAATTCTTCTTCGATACGAGTAATAGCAATATCTAGTTTATCTTTACTAGTTACAAAGTGAGATGCTGGAGAAATAGTAATACTTTTTTTATTTTGCGTTACTACTCCCGTTAGGGGGTCAAATAAAGCAATAGAATCAACAATATCATCTTCTAGAGATATTCTTATACCACTTGCGTGTTCATTAATGGGCACTATATCAATGTTATTACCACGAACGCGAAATGTTCCCCGGTGAAAGTCTAAATCACTTCTTTCATAAGTCATATCAATTAAACGATTTAAAATTTTATTACGAGATATTTTATCACCAATATTTAAAATAAGCATGTTTTTTTCATACTCTTCTTTTTCTCCAATCCCATAAATACAAGAAACTGATGCAACAACTATTACATCTCGATAATTAATTAAAGCACTTGTTGCAGCATGTCTTAGTTCATCAATTTCATCATTGATTGATGCATCTTTTTCAATATAAGTATCACTACTTGGAACATATGCCTCCGGTTGATAGTAATCATAATAGGAAACAAAATATTCGACATGGTTGTTGGGAAAAAACTCTTTTAATTCCGCATAAAGCTGACCTGCTAGGGTTTTATTGTGAGCAAGAACAAGAGTTGGTTTATTAACATTTTTAATAACATTTGCTATTGTAAAAGTCTTACCAGTTCCTGTTGCTCCAAGTAAAACTTGTTCTTTTTTACCTTCATTAATGCCTTCAGTTAATTTATTTATGGCTTCTGGTTGATCTCCAGATGGGGCAAATTTAGAAACTAACTCAAACATAGTCATCCCTCCTTAATTAGTTTTAACAATTTAATATATAATATTAAGTTTTTTAGTACCATTACAATACCACGCAAATTATATGGTGTCAAGAAAAAACAATAGCCTGGATATTAACAAGTTATTGTTTAAAAATATACAATAAACCACAGAAATATATTTTGACATTGAATTTTAAATAAAAACTTATTTAGCTCTAATTTAGTAACTTTAAATACGGGATCATAACCATAAAAATTATCCTTGCTAGGAAAATATATTGGTTCTAATCTATCAGAAATTTGAAATAATGTTTCTCCTTCGTTAATAAACTTTGTTATATTCCTTTGTTCATTTATATTTAAGTTATTTAAATCATCTAGAGATTTTTCCAAAACAAAGTTAAAAAAATATTCTTTATTATCTAAAGTAGCATTAATAGAGAAAAATATAACTGGATAATTTCCCTCTTCTACAATTTTTCTTTTTTCATACCTTATATATTTCATTTTATCAAAATAGTACTCAAGATAGGCATTATTTAAATCATTACCTTTGTATTCAAAAACATAATCAGTTACTTTTAATTTAATTGTAGTTTTACTAGGTAGCATTTATCCTCCGATTAATCATAATATTTTTTCTAATAATTCTATAATTTTAGGTATAAATATAATTAAACCAATTATAGCAGATGCAATAGCTAAAATTAATACTCCCCCAGCTGATACATCTTTAGCAAGTTTAGCTCTTGGATCTTTTTGGGGCATAGCAATATTTACAACTTGTTCTATGGCAGTATTAAACATTTCTCCACCAATAACAATACCGAAACAAGCAATACAAATAAACCATTCAAAAATACTTATTTCAAATATTATGCCACAGATTATAACTAATATCATGATTACTGCATGAATTTTCATATTGCGTTCAGTTAAAAAGGCTGATCCAATTCCTTTAAAGGCATATTTAAAACTATTAATTAACTTCTTATTTTTCATTATTTTTTTACACCTTTAGTACCATTAAAATTTTGTAATATATTTGATGTAAATGATTTAATTTTTTTCTTTTTATTTTTATATTCTTTCATACTTAAATCAATTATTTTATTTAATAAATCTTTATATTCTAAACCATCATATTTCCATAAATAAAAGGCAAGACTTCCAGGAATTGTATTTGGTTCATTAACATAATATTTTTTAGTTTTACCATCTATTAGAAAATCTATACGAACTACACCACCGAGATTTAGTAACTTAAATACTTCTTTAGAAGTATTTTGAATATCTTTAGTTAATACTTCATCAATTCTTGCTGGAATTACTCTAGATGTTGCAGCCATTCCTTTAGATTTAGAACTACTTAAATATTTATCTTGAAAACTAAGTATTTCATCAAGACCCATAACTTCTTCTAAACTACTTACTTCTTGAGTTTCATAATTACCTAAAACACTTGAATTAACTTCAATTAAATTTAAAACGGCTTTTTCAACTACTATTTTTATATCATATTTTATAGCCTCTTCTAAAGCGTTTTCTATTTCTTTAGAATCATGAACATAGGTTATACCAACACTACTTCCAAGTGTTGCAGGTTTTACTACTACTGGATAACCTAAGTCTTTAATTTTTTTTAGTATTTTATTTTTATCTTGGATATATTCATAATCATAAAACCAAGTATATGGCACTATGGGGATATTATGAGAAGACATTAATTCTTTCATAACTACTTTATCTTGAGCAATACTACTACCTAATATACCTGATGCTACATAACATATTCCTAAAGTATCAAGATAACCTATAAGAGAACCATCTTCAACATTATTACCATGAACTATTGGTAATATTATATCAATATTAGTTAAATCATGATTTATTAAATTGTCTACACTTCTTAAATAAAAATCATTATTCTTTTTATAAAGAACTACTTGTTTAACATTTTTTTTATTAAAATTACGATAAAAATTTATATCTTTTAATACTTCTCCATAGTACCAAATACGATCTTTAGAAATATAAATGGGAATTACTTCATATTTAGAAGTATCAATATTACTCATTGCTTGCAAAGCAGATATAATACTTACTTCATGTTCAACAGTTTCACCACCAAATACGACACCTAATTTTAACATTTTATCACTCCTATTCATTAAATATGTCCGGCAAATCATTTTCGATTAATACATATGTTTCTTTGGGATATTCTTTAAATTTTTTAAATGCTTCTAAAACATCATTTGTTATAAATATTTTTTCTTCATCAAAATTTGCTTCAATTAAACCATCCATAATTGGCTTGGATTGAATCTCACCTACTAATATTACTTCATCACAAACTGTGGCAATCTTTTTACCAAACTCTTTATTATAATTATATTGTTTTTCTCCTAATTCTATCATTCCTGGAGTTACTATTACTTTTTTCCCCGGCATTAGTGCTAAAACATCTAAAGCCATACTTGCTCCTTCAGGATTAGAATTAAAAGCATCATCAATTAAATAAATATCTTGATAATGTTTTAATTCTAAACGATGCTCAATAGATTTAATGTTTTTAACACCCATTTTTAATTCTTCTATACTAAGACCTAGTATATAACCCATGGCAATAGCACATAAAATGTTGGAAACATTATGAATTCCAAGTAGTTTTGTTTTAAATTCTATAACTTTTTTTAAATCCTTAAAATGAACTAAAAAACTCATACCTTCTCTAGTCATTTTTATATTGCTAGCATATAAATCAGCTTTATTATTTTTTATAGAAATCCATAATATATTACATTTATTATTTAACTTATAATTAACTTGATAGGGGTCATCCATATTAAGGATGGCTGTACCATTTTTTGGTAATTGTTCAATAAGTTCAAATTTAGTATCTCTAATATTTTCTCTAGTCTTAAAATCTTCTAAATGAGCAGTTCCTATAACAGTAAGAATGCCATAATTAGGTTTTATAAACTTTGCTTTTTCTTTAATTTCTCCTTTATGGAATGCTCCCATTTCTGCTATAAAAATATCTGTATACTTATCAAGTTTATTATTAATTGCTAACATAAGCCCATTCATAGTATTATAACTTTTTTCAGTAGCATAACTATTATATTTAACTTTTAATACTTCATTTACCATATTTTTAACAGAAGTTTTACCGTACGAACCAGTAATACCTATTTTTATTAAATTAGGAATACTTGCTAATTTCTTACTTGCTTGTTTTTTATATTTATTAAATATCATTTTTTCTATTGGACGATTTAAAAAATTAGAAAATGCTATTATAAACCAATTTAAATATATAAAAATACCTATAAACAAATAATATGTACTTAGATAATTTATATTAAATTTTACTAAGAATAAGCCGATTAATATAAAATATATTATATACATTGTTGCATATATTCTTTTTATTCTGCTTGTAAAAACTAAAGGTTTTTTAGTTTGTTCTTTTTTAGAATTTATCTTATATAATATTAACATTATTATATAGAATATAGTAAATATCCATATTAAAACTATTTTATTTTTAAAAATGAAAATAAATAATATTAGTATTTCTAAATTCAAAAAAATTTTTCCTATATTGTTTAATATCCATTTAAGATATCTATTAGAGTCATTATACCAATTTTGTTGAAGTATTTGAAGAAACTTTTTAGATTTATAAAAAAGGTAAATTAAACATGGTAATAGGCTTAATAAAAAGTATATCATTTAATCACTTCCCAAAAAACTTTTTAAAACATTTATAGTTTGTCCCAGTCTTTCCAAGTATGCATAATGGGATGCTCCTTCATAAGTTACTAATCCTGCATTGGGTATTAATTTTTCTAAAATTTTGGCATCTTCATAGCTGACGTCATTATCATTAGTTCCCCATATTAAAAGCGTTGGACACTTTATCCTTGGTAATTTATCACAAAGATCACTATTTATATGTTTTACTAATACAGAACGCATTGTAGGTGTTGCGTTTTTATAATCTCTTGAACCAACCATTTTTTTGACTACGTTTTCAAAAATCCTTAATCCTGGTGTTTTTTTAATAAATTTATAAAAACGCATTTTTAAGGTTGGCTTTTTTATTTTTTGCATAAACGGTGCCGCTAGGATAACTAATTTTTCGACATTATATTTTAAAGCATAAACTAGGGCTATTTTTCCTCCGAAAGAATGTCCAATAATTATAACTTTTTTTATATTTAATTTTTTTAGTAATTCATTTAACATATCGGCATAATCATCTAAACTCCAAGGATATGGTGGTTCATTACTTTTACCAAAACCAGGAAGATCTATTAATAGACAATTATATTTTTGCAAAAATGGTTTAGCGAGTGGAAACATCATTTCAATATTTTGACCCCAACCATGTAAAAACACAAGAGTAACAGTGCTTGAATTATTGTAATAATCATAATTTATTGAAGTTTTTTTTATTATTGCTTCCACTTTTACACCTTCTTTCTAAGTCACAGATAAAACTAGCAAAATAATTGCTTTTGTAACTATATTATAACATATGCCTAAGAAATAATCACGTTATGTGTTTTTTCTAATTAAATATATACATACTTTAGCATATGTTACTTTAAAAGTACAGTGTTTTTTTGCTTTGATAAATTGGGATAATAACTTTATTGATTGGCATTGTTTATAATGTTTGCCTTGTTTAAGTTTCAAAGTCCCGACTTGGGTCCTTGAAATATTGAGATATTCATTTTGTTTACCCTCTTATAATTTATTTATTAATGACTTACATACTTCATCATCATTTATTCTAGTTATCGAAAAAGTTTTATAACCAATTCTATTAACACTCCACAATGATAAACTATGGAATCATCCAATATAAAAGATCTATCATAAAATGTATTATCATACTTAACAGTTAAGTTATTGTACTGTTTATTATATTTACTTATATCTTGATTAGTTAATAGATTATTTGATTTTGTTATAATTGTTACTGGTATATTTAATCTTTTAATAATATCTAATATTGTTGTATCTGCATATCCATCTATTATTACTAATTTGGTCTTGGCTTCTTTAAATATTTCTTGAATCTTGGAATAAGCATCATATATTTGGCCATCAAAATATATTTCATTTACTTTTTTTCTTGTCTTCAAATTTCTGAAACGATTCTTGTAATAATTTAATTTGCGAATCATGTTCTATCACTAAATTATTTATATATCTTTGTTCAAGTAAATTATTAGAGATAAATTTACGCATAGCAACAAAAGCATCCATTATTTTGATACTTACTTCTTCTGCAACAGGAGTTCTAAGTACTGTTGCAAGCATAGCTACACCCTGTTCTGTGAATGCATATGGCAACTTACAAACACCACCATAACTATTCCAACTTGAAGTTTCAGATTGAAACCGCAAGTTAATGAATTCTTCTTTAGACAATTGAAACATAAATCTTTCTAGGAATCTATTTACATGTCTTTTTACAGCTAGATTTATTGATTTTGTTCCGTTAGCACAATTATAAAGTTTGGCTAAGTCACTATCAAGCATTACCTGAACTCCCCGAATTTCATAAATTAAGTTTTCAATATTAGTTTCATCTTTTACTAAGTTATTCATACCAATCTCCCCTATAACTAAATACAGTATATCATAACATTTGTTCGTTTTTAATGTGTAAATTTTGTTTTTTAATTTTTGTGTGAAAAAACTGCTACAAAATGTAACAGTTAATAATTATTATTCGATTGTTATAAGTTCGTATTCACGAGAACCTACACCAAGTTCAGCAGCAGCTTCAACAGTATGAACACCATGAAGAGATTCAATTCTTTCGATAAGCTTATCTTTACCTTGGTCAGTACTATTATAAACTAAATCTACGCATGCTTGATCTATTGCAACAGGATCAAGACTTGCAAGAATACCAATGTCTTTCATACATGGAGCAGATGCATTACCATCACAGTCACAATCAACAGAAATGTTTTTCATAACGTTGATAAATACTATATTACCATTAAAGTAGTTAACTACGCTTGCTGCAGCATCAGCCATTGCTTCTAGAAAATGGTCTTGCACTGGTAAGTTATTAAATAATTCATATTGATTATCTGTAACACCTGCTGTATGAATTAAAGTCTTACCAGCGCTTGATGCACAGCCGATAGAAAGTTGTTTTAAAGCTCCGCCGTAACCTCCCATAGCATGTCCTTTGAAGTGAGATAAAACTAACATTGAATCATAATTAACTAAATTCTTTCCAACATAGTTTTTATGAAGAATTTTGCCATTTGGAATATCTAATTCTAAGTCTGGTCCTTCAGCATCCATTAAATCAAACGGAAAATATTTATCCCATTAATGTTCTTTAATTAATTCACGATGTTTTTCAGTTGTATTTCTTGCACCTTCATAAGCTGTATTACATTCAACCACCGTACCATTAACATATTTAATAACATCTTGGACAAATTCTGGTCTTAAGTAATTTTTATTTCCTGCTTCACCAGAATGCATTTTAACAGCAACTTTACCTTCTAATTTCTTTCCTAAAGCATTATATGCTTTAATAATATTTTCTGGAGTTATATCCTTAATAAAATAAACAGTTGATTTCACAAACATCATTCCTTTCATTTAACTTTTTTATATAAGTTTATTTTATAATTCAAATAATCTAATGTTTCTTTTTTCTTTTTTATTTCATTTTCTAATATTATTTTTTGATTTTTTAATATTTCTAGTCTTTTAGAAATAGTTTTATCACCCTCTTTATTTAAATTGATAAAAATTTTTATGTCCTCTAAACTTAGTCCAGCATGTTTCATACAAATGATAAATTCAATTCTAGAGCAGTCTTCTTCATTATAGTTTCTTACCCCCGATATTTTATTAACATTATCTATTAAACCTAATTTTTCATAGTACCTAAGATTATCTGCAGATAAATTATACTTTTCACTTACTTCTTTTATTTTCATTTCAACATCACAAATTAATAATATCAGATAAACCTAACTCTAAGTCAAGTATTTTTTATCGTCCTAAATTATTATTTATATTAAATACCTCATCTATATTTAAATCAATATTTTCTTTAGTAACAATTTCTAAATATTTTTTTAATAAATTACTATCACATTTCATATATCCATTAGTTAATAATTCAGGAAATAAATTATTCTGAAACATAGAATAAGTCAAATCGCAAAGATAGTAATCTATCCCATTATAAACAATAATAAAACGATGTTGATAACTAGCCCCTAAATCATGTGTATCAATCATGTGTACTATTAAATGTCTTTTTAAAAGCGCATTATATAAATAACTACTAAAAATTAAACACATTCTTTCTAAAGATAAATGAAGTAATTCATTTTTTACTTCACTAATAGCAGATTTTATTAAAATTTCAGTATCCTTGTTTTGAATATTTAACATTTTACTATATAAATCCATATTATTTTACCTTACCAAAACGACGATCTCTACTTTCATATTCTCTAAATGCTTTTTCTAATTCATTAGTATCAAAGTCTGGGAAATATACTTTAGGGAAATAAAATTCAGCATATGATATTTGCCATAACATGAAATTACTAATACGTTTTTCTCCGCTAGTACGGATTAAAAAATCAACATCAGGAAGTTCATGATATAGATTTTTGGCAAATAAGCCTTCATCAATATCATCAATAGTTATTTCGTTGTTTTGAACTTT
Organism: uncultured Bacilli bacterium; assembly: GCA_944363655.1. The sequence goes on from CALVUU010000014.1 coordinate 28,238, forward strand.
TTTAACAATACTCTTAGTAGCATCTACTATTTCAGCTCGACCACCATAACTTAAACAGAAGTTTACTACTAATCCCGTATTATCTTTAGTTTCTTCCTCTAAAGTTTCCATTGCTTTAACTATGTTAGGTTTTAAATATTCCTTACGACCGGAAAAATATATTTTAATGTTTTCTTTACGATATTCTTTTTTGACAGTTGTAAACCATTTTAAAAATAAATCCATTAAATAATTTACTTCACTTTCAGGTCTAGCAAAGTTTTCAGTAGAAAAAACATAAAGGCTTAAATAGTTAACTTCTTTTTCATGGGCTAGATAAAGAATTATTTTTCTTAAAGCTTCAGCACCCGCTTTGTGCCCTTCACTACGGGATAATCCCCGTTCTTTAGCCCAACGACCATTACCATCGACAATGATACCTAAATGATTTATTTTTTTCATACATTCTCCTTTTTTATATATTATACACTAGGAAAAAAAGAAAAGATATTATTTGTAAATTACTTTACACATTATCTTTTCCTTCTACGACGACG
>CALVUU010000015.1 GCA_944363655.1 uncultured Bacilli bacterium
ACAAGTACAATAGCAGGATATAGATGGAATTATGATACAAGTGTAAGTACGTATGGATCAAATAACTGGACAACAAGTGAATTTAATACAATAAATCTAAATACCAATTATTGGAATTATTTAGGTACAACATGGCAAAACTTAATAGCAGAAACAACGTGGCATCTAGGAGGAATGACATCAAGTAGTAATACAGCAAAAGCATTTTATGATGGAGAAAGAAATAATGTAGGATATGGAAGTAATCCAACAACATATACAGATGAAATAGGATTAATGTATCCAAGTGATTATGGATATACAGCAAATCCGGATGCGTGGACAACAAATTTAAGTTCATATAACAATTCAACAATAACAGCAAATAACTGGATGTATATGGGAGCAACTGAATGGACAATTACTCCGCGTTCGTCGAACGGTTACTACGTGTTTCGTGTGAGCAACAGCGGCTACTTGCACAACTACAGCGCTGACCGCGGGTATGCCGCTAGACCTGTCTTTTATCTAGAATCTAATGTAGAACTTAGCGGAGGAACAGGAACTTCAAGTGATCCATATCGCCTTGCGGTGTGAGAACATTTAAGCCTCCGCCGGCGGCTCTCAATCCGCCCGGAGGCCGCGAGTTATCAACAAAAAACAAAGTTAACTAAATGTAAATAAGAAAGAGAGATAAAATATGGAAAAAGTAAATAGAATATTATGGGGATTAGTTTTTATAGTATTAGGGGTTGTTGTAGCCCTTAATGCATTAGATATTATTGATTTTAATATCTTCTTTAATGGATGGTGGACATTACTTATAATAATTCCATGTTTCATTGGTTTATTTGATACAACCAATGAAAGTAGGATTGGTAATATTATTGGTCTTATTATTGGTATAGTTTTACTACTATTATGTAATGGATGGATAAGATTTGATTTAATATTCAAATTATTCGTTCCAGCAATATTAGTATTTATTGGAATCTATTTAATATTTGGTAATATGTTTAGAAGTAAAATTACTGAAAAGATCCACGAAACTAAGAGTAAAAGTGATAGTGAATCTATTTGTGCAACATTTTCTGAACAATTTGTTGTTAAAAATGACGAGGAGTTTAAAAATGCTAACTTAGATGCTATATTTGGTAGTGTAGTGCTTGATTTAACTAATGCTAAAATTAAAAATGAGGCTGTGATTACTGCTAGTGCCATTTTCGGAGGCATTGATATAATCGTTCCTAAAGATGTGGAAGTAAAAGTTAAATCCACTCCAATATTTGGTGGTGTAAGTAATAAGAGTAAAACTAAGGATGCTAAAAAAGTGATTTATGTTGATGCTCTTGCCTTATTTGGGAGTGTAGATATCAAATGAGTGGGGTTCAAAAAGGAATAAAAATTGCTGCAATTGTTCTAGCAATCTTTATTATATGTATAATCATTAATGCAATTTTAGCACTTGTTGGTTCATTTGCCTATGCTGAAGGAGATATAACTTTTTTAGAAAGTTATAAAGATATTTCTAATATTGAAATTGATTTAAATACAACTAACCTAGAAATAAAAAAAGGTGTGGAATTTAAAGTTGAAGCAAGTAATGTAACTGATAAATTTCATGTAAGAAAAAGACATAATACTTTATATATTGAAGAAGATAGTTTTTGGTTATTTGGTAATAATAACGCAGGTAAGGTAATTGTTTATGTTCCTGAATATTTAAATGAATTAAATATTGATACTGGAGCAGGAGAAACTTCTATTGATTCTATAAGTGCTAAAGAATTCACTTTAGATTATGGTGCTGGTGTAATAAATATTAATAATTCTGAATTTTCTAATGCTGAAATTGATGGGGGAACTGGTACTATAAATATAAATAATACTATTTTAACTAATAGTGAAATAGATACTGGAGTAGGTGAAGTAAATATTAATGGACAACTACTAGGTAGAAGCAGTATAAATTCTGGCATTGGTAAGTTAAATATAAATTTAACTGGTGGAGAATCATTATATGAACTTCGTCTTGATAAAGGTATTGGTAGCATTACATTAAATGGCTTAGATTATGATAAATCTAGTTATGGTAATGGTATAAATATTATAAATATCGATGGTGGTATTGGTGAAATTGATATCAACTTTTCTTAAGATTATTTAATTCTTTTTCTATTTTACTAATAGCATCGATTAAGAAATCAACTTCATATCTTTGAGTTTGATTACTTCTTCCTTGCTCATTATCTGTAAACGGCCCTCCGCCGTTTTTGTGTTTCTGTGAGTTAGTATTTAAATTGTTATTTTCCAGTCTTGCTTCAATTAATTGTTGTTGTGCAGCATGAGTAAGTATGTATTGTCCTACTAAAATTAACCAGTTACCAATAGAATTCTGTTCATTTGCATTATAATCGCCTACACAAGCAAAACCAACGGTAACAGCAAGTACCGCAAATAAATGGGGATCAGTATTCGGAGGAAAATTAGTATTATGAAAATTTCTATCCATAGACTTGCTCCTTAGTAAATCTTATTCAAATATTTACTAATCATTAAAATTATGATAAAATACTCACTTGTTTGGGGGAATGTATATGGATATTACAAAATTATTAAAATATTTTAAAGACAAAGGATTTAAAAAAGCAACTTGCATTAGTTTAACAATACTTATGTTAATTAATACAAAATATTCAGTCGCAACATATAATGCTAATGCTAAAAGCCTAAGTAAAGATAATGATAAAACAATATCAGATATCGTAACTTATAAAGAAAAATCTATTCAAACAAGTAATATTACTAATGAAGAAAAAATAAATATAATTTTAGAAAGAGAAAATTTAACTAAGGAAGAATTTGCTGAAATAGTTGCAACTGTCATTGGTGAAGCGGCTCCAGATAGTTATACTGATGCTTATGCTGTAATAAATACTTTTTATAATCGAAAACTTAGTGAAAAATGGATTAATGAAGTATTAAAAATAACGGGTATTGATAATGGAGACAATTTATACGCCCAAATAACTTTAAAAAATCAATCTTCCGTTTATTCTAGTGGTTTATATAAAGAATTTTTAGGAATAACCGATGTTCCCGCTTACCAAGCGGTAATTGATTTTCTGTACTCTTTAGAAAGTATGCATGATTATTTATGTTTTTATGCTAGTTTTGGAAGTAAAGAAAATAAAGAACAATTTGTTGATGGTGGAAATCTTTATTACTCACTCCTTACATCAGAAGATCGCAAAGATACAATGGTTTTAGTAAGAACCAATAAGGAGAAACATGAAACTAACCGATATTAAATATAAAAATATTTTATTAGATTTAACAGATGAAGATATTAGTAAAATAGTATTTCAAAATAATGTTATAGAAAGTCCTAGTGATATTGGTATTATCCTCGGAGGACCAAGACTATATAAAAGAGCTGCAGCAGCCCTTACCTTATATCAGAAAGGATTAATAAAAAAAATAATAGTCTCCGGTGGTATTGGTTACCTAAATTATGATAAAAATAATCCAAAAGCCTTTTTAATGCGTGATTATTTATTAAACGCAGGAGTCTCTAAAGAAGATATAATTGCTGAACCAATTTCTAAAACAACAACAGAAAATATTTATAATTCATTAGCTATTTTAGATGGTGTATATGATTTAGATAAAACAAGTTTTACCATTGTTACATCTGATTTTCATTTAAAAAGAAGTATGGCAATACTTGCTAAATTATTAAAAAAGAATGTTCAAGGCTTTGGTATAGAAGATGGCATTATTGATTCAAAAAATTGGTCAAATACTTTAATGGGAAGAATTCAAGTATTAAAAGAAGCAATACTTTTAATAAATTATGCGAAAAATAACCAAATAGAAGATTTAGAAGTAAGTGATTTAAGTTTAAAAAGAGTTAAGAATTTGCATTTTTAAAACATTTACTATATAATTGAATTGGTGATGAATATGCAAATTGATAATGTTTTAGAACCAATTATTGCTGTAAGGCAAAGTCAATATCCAACAGATAACTTACCTGAATTTTTATTAGTAGGGCGCAGCAATGTTGGAAAAAGTAGTTTTATTAATACATTAATTGAAAGAAAAAATTTTGCTCGTACTTCTTCAAAACCAGGAAAAACGCAAACTTTAAATTTTTATTTAGTTAATAATAAATTTTATTTAGTTGATGTTCCTGGTTATGGATATGCTAGTGTAAGTAAAGATAAACAAAAGAAGTTTGGTCTTATGATTGAAGAATATTTAAAGAGTAGAACTAATCTTAAACATGTTTTTTTGCTTATCGATTATAGGCATAAACCGACAGAAGATGATGTATTGATGTATGAATTTTTAAAGTACTATAATTTAGATATTACAATTGTTGCTACTAAATATGATAAAATAAGTAAAAATAATCGACTTAAACAAGATAAATTAATAAAAGATACTTTAAAAATTAGTGAAAGTGATAATTTTATTACATTTTCAACTGTAACTAAAAAAGGAAGAGCAGAAGTATTAGAAATATTAGAAAGTAGGTTATAGTATGGAAAATAAAAAGGGTTTTTCATTAGTAGAAATATTAGCAGTTATTGTAATATTAGCAATTATAATTGGCATTGCCTTTGTTAGTGGCAATGCCATAAGACAAAGATCTTTAGAAAGAATTGTTAATACTAAAATAGAACAAATAGAACAAGCGGCGATACTTTATGGTCAAGATAATCCCCAAATACTTACGGATACTTGTCAAGTTGATGGTGTAGATTATGATTACTGTAAAGTAGTAACGGTAAGAGAATTAATTGAATCGGATGGCAATTATTTTACAAGTGAAACTACCATTACTGATGAATCAGGTAAACATATTGATTTAATCAATGATGTTACTGGAAAAAGTATGCTTGATGATACTGTTCAAATATATCGTCGTAATAATCGTGTTTATTCAATAATGTTAGAAGTTAGTAGTAATAATTAAGGGGGTGTATTATGCAAACTATATGTTTGATAGGAAAACCAAATGTCGGAAAAAGTAGTATTTTTAATAGACTTATTAAAGAAAAAAAAGCTATTATTATGGATACTCCAGGTATTACTAGAGATCGTATTTATGGTATTGTAAATTATAACGATAAAAGATTTTCTTTAATAGATACTGGAGGAATTAGTCTAGGTAATGATGATTTTGATAAAGATATTATAGCTCAAGCTGAACTAGCTATTGATGAAGCGGATTTAATTTTATTTGTAGTTGATGGCATACAAGATATTGATGCAACAGATATTTATATTAAAAATAAGTTACATAAAGCAAATAAAAAAGTAATAGTTGTTGTAAATAAATTAGATAATAGTAAAAGACTAGATAATTTATATAATTATTATGAATTAGGTTTTAGTGAAGTAATCGGGGTTAGTGCAGAACATAATATTGGTTTTGATAAATTACTTGATGTTATTTGTAAGGATATTTCCAATGAAGAAGTAATAGAAGATAATACTTTAAAATTTTGTATTATAGGAAGACCAAATGTTGGTAAGAGTAGTTTAATTAATGCTTTACTAAATACAGATAGAGCCATAGTAAGTGATATTGCTGGTACTACAAGAGATGCCATAGATACTAAATTTAAATATAATCATGAAGAATTTACCGTAATAGATACGGCAGGAATGCGTAAAAAAGGTCGTATTTATGAAAGCGTAGAAAAATATAGTTTAATTCGTAGTCTAAAAGCAATAGAGCGAAGCGATGTTTGTGTTTTGGTTCTTGATGCTAAAACAGGTATCATTGAACATGATAAACATATCCTATCTTATGCTATTGAATCCGGCAAGGGGATAGTTATTGCTGTAAATAAATGGGATACAGTTAAAAATCCGGATAGGGCTATTAAAGAATGGAAAGAATTAATAAAATATGAATTTCAATTTGTACCATATGCTAAAGTTGTATTTTTAAGTGCTTTAAATAAAAAAAGAATTAATACTTTAATGCCTGAAGTAATAAGTGCTTATGAAAACAATAAAAAAGAAGTAAAAACATCTATTTTAAATAATATTATTATGGAATCTGTTAGTATCCATATTCCTCCATCATATAAGGGAAAACGTTTAAAAATATATTTTGTTAGTCAAACAGATAGTAAACCTCCAAAGTTCACTTTCCAAGTTAATGATAAAAAGTTAGTTCATTTTAGTTATGAAAGATATCTAGAAAATCAATTAAGAGAAAACATAGATTTAACAGGTACTCCAATAATATTACAATTTAAAAATAAGGGCGATGAATAATCGCCCTTATTTTCTAATTCTTCTTACTTCTTCTAAAATTGCTGTTTGTAAAGGTATATCATAATAATCTAACATTTGATTATTTAATTTTTTAAAATCTTTACTAGATATAATAAAACTACAATTAGGATAAAACTTATTCCAAATATTATAATCTATTTTATTATTATTGGCTAAATCTAAAACTAAATTATTATCACCATCTATTACTACTGAGTGTTCAATAAATCCTTTAAATGCCAAAGGCACATAGTAGTAGGCGCCATAATAATTTCCATCTGTTTGGTTTAAAAAATCACTAGTAACATCATGACAAAGACCTCTTCTATTTTTATTTTCTATATCTGTTATCTGATTAGTTATTTTTATTCTTCCATAATTTGTATCTAATAAAAAATCATTATCTATTTTGGTAATACTTTGAATAGATAACAAACCTTTAGCTAAATAGTTAAATAATTTTATATAATAATCCCCAGTTTGTAATTGATCAATATACTGAGATAGTACTAATAATTCTTGGGTATAATTATAATGATATTTATCAAGTATTTCTTTAACTATCTTTAATTTTTTTACATCATTTCTAAATCTTAAACAAGCAATATATAAACTTAAACTATCATGAATATCAAATGGAAATAAATATGATGAAATAGGTAAAAGTGCAATAACATCTTCTGTAATTTCATCATTTTTAAAAACATTATATCTCTGACGTAATCTATAATCTTCAATTAATTCTTTATAAGAATGTTTATTTAAAACTTCTTTTATTTCTTCAAAACTAAACATGTTTCACCTCGAGAAAAGTATTATACCATGTATTTAATAATTGTCAAATAAGCATATACCCATATTTAGCATATAATATTTTAGAGGTGAAACATGAAATTTGGAGATGATTTTTTCAAAAAAGTTGAAAAAAAGACTAAAGTAGATAAAAATACTATTATATCTCTTGCCCAAAAATTACAAAATGGTAATATGAAAGATGAAGGAACATTAAGAGAGGTAATTGATACCCTAAGTCAAATGACTGGTAAAAAAGTAACTGAGGAACAAAAAGAAAAAATAATTAGTAAAATAGTAGATGATAAAGTTCCCCAAGATGTAGATAAAATGTTTTAATAAGTTTGCTTAAAGTTAATTTTTAATTAACAATTAACTACTTGTGGTTAATTGTTTTTTTAATTTTATTTTATAATTATTTTAGGATATACAATAGTTCGACAAGATATTTAAGTGTTTCTTGTTATACTAAAATAAAGGATTGGATGTTTATGAAAGATAAAAAGAATTTAACTCTACTTTTAGTTGGGGGTATTACCCTTATTATAGTAACACTTGGTGCAACATATGCATTCTTTCAAAATCAAGGTAGTGGTAGTGGACGTATTGATACAAGTGTTATAACTGGTACAACAGATCTATTATCATTTAGTTTTGGTGATTTAATAAATATCCATGCAACAGAAGAAAACTTTGGTAAAAATATGGGAGATTTATCAGATAGTACAACAG
>CALVUU010000016.1 GCA_944363655.1 uncultured Bacilli bacterium
AAACATTTGGTAAAGGAGAATTATTAAAATCAATTATCATGACAGCAGGAATTATTGTCTTTGTATATGGTGGATATTTTATAATTACATATTTATGCAGTAAAAATATTATAAAGGAGAGGTAAAAATGCTTTTAGCTTATAATTGGAGTGCTGTATGGCAAAGTGTAGAAGACACTTGGTTACCAATACTTATTCCAATAGGAATTATAGTATTAATTATAATTGTTGCTTCTATATGGAGAGGTAAGAGAAAGGATTAGTATTTTTTACTAATCCCCTTACTAAATATGGGCTATTTAGAATCAATAAAAGCAGCAATCATTATTTTTCCAATTATAGCATTTCTATTTACCATTCCTTTTATACTACATCAATACCATAAATATGGTTCTATAAATAAATTTAGAGTTCTAATAATTTATTCGTTTATACTTTATTTAATTACAATGTATTTTCTAGTAATACTTCCACTTCCGAGTAGAGAAGAAGTGGCAAATATGACTGGTAGAACAATACAGTTAATCCCATTTTCATTTATTGGAGATATTGCAAGAGAAACTAATTTTAATATATTAGATCCATCAACATATATATCTACTTTATCTCATCCTAGTGTTTATACAATGCTATTTAATGTTGTGATGACTATACCTTTTGGAATGTATTTAAGATATTATTACAAGTGTAGTTTAAAAAAGACTTTTATGTTAACTCTACTTCTTTCTCTATTCTTTGAATTTACACAAGTAACAGGACTTTATGGAATATATCCAAGACCTTATAGACTTTGTGATGTTGATGATTTAATAACAAATACACTAGGTGGAATAATTGGATATTTCATAATGGGGATAGTAGATGACTTTTTACCAACAAGAGATGAAATAGATGAAGAAACTATCGAAGTTGGAAAAAGAGTATCTGGTTTTAGAAGAATAACATTATTTTTCTTAGATGGATTTGTATATCTTTTTCTAAGTACTATATTATCATTATTCTCTGGAACTTTATTTATGACATTAGCATTCTTTGTCATTTATTATGCAGTTATACCTTATTTTTGGAATGGTAAAACACTTGCAAGTAACTTTTTAAATGTTAGAGTATCCTTTCCTAATATGACATTTATTAGATTGATTTTAAAAACTATATTTACCTATCTTTATTATTTTATGTTACCAGTATGTATATTGGCAGCAGGAATGATGATAGTAAATAATATGAATCTTTCTGCAGTACCATCAATTTGGATATATTTAGGTTGCTTTATGATTATTATGATTTTCTACTTAATAAATATATTTTTATTATTTAAAAATGGAAAAATATATTATGATAAAGCATTTAAAATTACTTATTTGAGTACTATAGATGAAAAAGATGGAAAGAAAAGGAGGATTAAATGATGTTTGGGTTATTTAAGTCAATTTCACTAGTCATTGTAGGAATTTTAATTACAGGATGTACGTTTATTTCTAACATTTCTAATAATGATACTATGTCAAATGATGATCTAGTAAATAGCTATGACAATTTTTTGCAAGATATTTCACTTAATGGACTTACAAAAGATAATAAATTAGAAGGGAAAAGAAAATACGGCATTGATGAATATGTAGGCACATATAAAGCTAATTACAATAGTAAAACAAAAGAGGAAACAATTTTCGGAGGGACAACTTTAGATAGAAAAAATGGTAATAATGTAAAATTGAAAATAAAAGTAGAAAAACAAAGTGGTAATATTGAAATTATTAGTAATGAAGGAACTGAAAGTAAAGTTCTGATAAATGATACTGGAGAGATTGAAAAGACAGTTGATGTTAAAGAAAAGAGCTACTATTTAAAAGTTAAAGTTACAAACTTTACTGGAAATGTAAAAATAGTAGCAGAATAGGAGGAAAAAATATGGAAGATATTAAAGGTAAAATATTTACTGGAGTTGGTGTTGTAATTGTTATAGCAGTATTCTTTCTTGTTTTTTGGTTATTATTTTACCAAGAATCTACTTATTATACTCAGGTAGATAATACTAAAGTAGAAACATTAGATTCTGGTGATATGAGATATGAATATACATTAGATGCTTATAATGAAAATGGCAAGTCAAAAGAAGTAACTTTTAAAACAAGTAGAGAATTAAAAGATGACGCTTATTTAAAATTGGACATTATGATAACTCGTGGTGTTAAAACATGGGAAGAAGTACAATTTGATGATTTACCTGATAAAGTACAAGAAAAATACAACAAATAATTAATAAAGCAAACTTGTGAAGACCTGATTCTAAGTTTGTTTTTTTCTGATATAATGAGAGTACATTAGTTGAGAGGAGTGAGCGTGTGAAAGTCAGTAGATGGAAAGTATTTCAAATTATTCAATTTATAATATTTGCTGGTGTTAGTATTTTCTTATTTGTTAGACAAGTAGATGGTAGTGTAAAAAAATTATCTGAAACAACTGTTAATGGGGTATATAGACTTTTGAGGAAGATTCTTAATAAAGCAGTTGCTTGGGACTATATTGAAACTAATCCTGTGTTAAAAGTAAAGACA
>CALVUU010000017.1 GCA_944363655.1 uncultured Bacilli bacterium
AGATAAAATATATATTGGAGAAATTGATAAAGAAACTAATTCAAGAGATATTGAAATAGAATGGAATTTTGAATTCTAGAAAGAAATAATAAATTTGGATTTTCTATGTTCCTGCACATGGAGGAAAAGATCCTGGTACAGTGTATAAGAATATTTATGAAAAAGATATTAATTTAAATATAAGTTTATATTTACAAGAATATTTAAGTGAATATGGTGCTACGGTAATACTTACTAGGGATAGTGATAATGATTTAAGTTATGGAAATAATCATCGAAAGAAAACCGATTTTGATAATAGAATAAAGATAATAAATAATAAATATACTGATATGTATTTATCAATACATTTAAATTATTTAAGTAATAGTAAGTATTATGGAGCACAAGTATTTTATAATAAAGATAACGAGTATTTAGCAAAAAGTATTCAGGATTATTTAAATAATAATTTAAAAACGAATAGAGAAATTAAAGAGATCCCTTCATCGACATATATGTATAAAAAATTAGAAAAAAGAGGAGTGTTAATTGAGTGTGGTTTTTTATCTAACGCCTTGGAACGAGATAAATTGATAACAGAAGAATATCAAAGAATAGTAGCAAAAACTATTGCAAATGCCATAGTAGAATACTATAAATAATATAAATTCACTTTTTTTTCACATTTTTTTAACATTAAAGTCATTAAAAGTTAGTATATTTATTACGTCGTTTGTGATATAATGTTTAGAGTAAAGGCGGTTTAGTGTGTGAAGACAAAAACTTTCAAGACATTAGATGAACAAATTGACATACTTTCTAGTAAAGGTTTAGTTTTTGAAGATACTTTAAATGCTAAATCAATTTTGCTAAGAGAAAATTATTTCTTTTTAAGTGGTTATCGGCATGTTTTTTTGAATCCTGATAAGAAAACTTTCATTGAAGGAACTAAGTTTAGAGAATTGTATGCAATGTTTTCTTTTGATAGACAGCTTAGAAATATTATTTTTAAAAATATTTTGATCGTTGAAAACAATTTAAAAAGTATACTAGCATATGTGATGAGTAAAAACCATGGTTTTAAAGAAAACAATTATTTGAATCCTCATAACTTTGTTAAAGATTCAAAAAAAACAAAACAAATTAATGACTTAATAAGAAAGATGAAAAGGCAAATAAGTGTTAATGGTAAACAACATGCAGCAACAGCACATTATTTGATTAATTATGGTTATATTCCGCTTTGGGTTGTTGTTAAAGTTTTATCTTTTGGTATTGTTGGTGAGCTTTATACGATTTTGCAGTATCAAGATCAAAAAGAAATTGCTGATGTATTTGGGGTAGATATACATAGTATGGTAGAGTATTTGCCGGTGCTTGCTAACTATCGAAATTTGTGCGCGCATGAGGATATTTGTTATTGCAATAAGACGCAAAAAGTAATTGAAGATACTAAGTATCATCGATTACTTTATATACCTAAAGTTAATGGAGAATATATTTATGGAAAAAATGATTTATTTGCTTTAGTAATTATTTTAAAATTTATATTAAAAGAAGATGATTTTACTTTATTTATGAATGAAGTTAGTTATGAACTTGATAGACTTTCTGGTAGGATTGATGTAATAAAAATAGATAAAGTATTACATGCAATGGGATTTCCCGATAATTATAAAGAAATTGTGAGGTTAGATTGAGATGAATGAAAATTTAAATAATAATATGGAAGAAAATTTAAATAAGAAAGCTACAAAAAATATAATGGCTTACATCATTACATTTTTTGTAGGTTGTTTAGTTATGTATGCGGTAATATACTTCTTTCCAGTTGCTGTTACTGAAGATGTAATTAAAGAAGTAAGGGATGTTACAATTAATGATACAGGTATTGCTGAGGCAGTTGCTAAAGTATATGATTCTGTTGTAGTTGTTTCAACTTACCATGATGATACTTATTTTGCATCAGGTACTGGTTTTGTTTATCGTAAAGAAAATGATACTTATTATATACTTACTAATTATCATGTAATAGAAAATGGTAATAATGTAACTGTAACATTTACTAATGGGAGTGTTTTAGAAACAGAAATTGTTGGTCATGATGAATACGCTGATATTGCTGTTTTGTCATTAGAATCTAAAGAAGATTTAGTTGTTGCTGAACTTGGAGATAATGAAGAAAGTCGGGTTGGAGATACAGCATTTGCAGTTGGTGCACCACTTGATAGCGCTTATTCTTGGACAGTAACGAGGGGAATTATATCTGGAAAAGATAGATTAGTTGAAGTATCTCTTACAAATTCTAATACGAGTGATTATATTATGAGAGTTTTGCAAACAGATGCTGCAATAAATTCTGGTAATAGTGGTGGACCACTTTGTAATGCTAATGGAGAAGTTATTGGTATTACTTCATTAAAACTTATTAGTGATGGTGTTGAAGGTATGGGCTTTGCCATTCCAATTGAGGCAGCAGTAGAAAAAGCTGAACAAATTATTGATGGGGAAGTTGTTGTATATCCTGTTATTGGAATTCAAATGCTTGATTTTTCAGATGCATATTTTACATATTATAATTTAATAAGGAATTCTGGACTTGAAAATGGTGTAATAGTAACTTCAGTAGAAAGAGGTTCTGCTGCTGATGAGGCAGGAATTAAAGCAAATGATATTATTACTGCTATTAACGGAGAAGATGTATTGAATAAAGCTTATTTAAGATATTATTTATATCAACATAATGTTGGTGATGATATAACTGTGACAGTATACCGTGATGGTGATACAAGAGATTTAAAACTTACTCTTAGTGCAGATGGGCAAACAGCATAAGTTTGCCTTTTTTCTTAAGAATTAGTGAGGCGGATATGAATAATACAACAATTAAAAGAATTGGGGCATATATGATAGATTATATTTTTATAGTATTGTTTTTAACTATGTTAAACCAAATCAGGTTTTTAAATCCAACATATGAAGAATACGCCAAGACATATGATGAATATATGGAAATATCTGAAGATTTATCCGCTTTTAATGCGGTAGAATTTGTCGAAAGTGAAGAGTATCAAAAAATTAATTATAATATAAGTAAATATAGTGTTAGTTTATCTTGTATATCATTAATTGTTTATATTGCTTATTTCGTAGGTTTTCAAAAATGGAATAAAAATCAAACTTTAGGTAAGAAATTATTTAATATTGAAGTAGCTAGTACAGGTAATAATAAAGTTAAATGGTGGCAAATGTTACTTAGGACAATTATTGTTTATAATGTTATTTTTGAGTTAATTTTAATAATTGCGGTATTAGTTTTGGGTTATAAAGATTATATGGTTGTTAGTTCGGTTGTAAATGTTTTAGCATCAACACTATTTTATATTAATGTTTTCTTTATTATTTTAAGAAAAGATGGTCGAGGATTACATGATATTGCAGCTGGAACAAAAATTGTTTTAAATAAAATGGAAGAAAAATTGTAAGTTATTTTTCTTCCATTATTCTTTTAAGTGTAGTTATTTCTTCATCTTTTAACACTTTAGGATTAGTAAAATCATAAGTAGTAACATCGGTTATTTGATATAAAGTTTTTAATGTTTCAAACATATTCACATATTTGATAAAGGCTAAATTATAATTTTTAGCTTCATAAGCATAACAGATAGGAATAATATGATTTAATAGTAATTCTTGTGCAATTAATTCTTTTTGGGGATCTTTAGATAACGAATCAGCAATAAGACGTCCATAGATATCATATTGAACTAAAAAATTAACATATTTTAAATCTTTTTGTAAATAGTTTTCTCGAAAGTTAACCATTTTATAAAAATAGTTATTGCATAAGTTGTTTCCTAGAGTATTGTTTACAAATGTTGCTATATGCCACCATGAAGAACTTCCAGGACGATATCCATATTTATTATCTAAGGCTTTAAAAGCTTTTTCAATATCCCGTTCACTTCTGTAACGGTCTACTTTATACCTGCTGCATGAGTAATCAAATGGAAATCTTTTATAATAAGATGAACCAAATACTTTACCATTGGCATCACATCCGTATCCGTCGCGATCTGCTCCTCTTAAGTCTTCGATACGATAATGAGCACATGATGCACATTGTCCATTATAATTTTTCAAAATAATTCCCCCTTAACAGTTTGCATAATATATTAACATAATTGTCTGTTTTAGTCAATTTTGATATAATTTATAAGGTGGTAGTAATGGCTAGGAGAAAAAAGAGAAAGTATTTAAATAAAATATTAGTATTAGTAATAGTGTTTTTGGCACCTTATTTTGTTTATTATTTTAAAGATGAATGGATTAAGTATAGTGAAGGTAGTAATAAAACGTATGAGCATTATGATAAAGAAAATATTCCGGAATATAATGGGGAAGCATATATTTATTTAAACGATAATGTTCCAGAGTTTACAGAGGAAGAAAAAACAACTCAAAGTTTTGAAAGATATCAAAAAATGGATTCTTTAGGTAGATGTGGGGTTGCTTATGCTAATGTAAGTCTTGATACGATGCCAACAGAGGATAGAGAAAGTATTGGTCAAGTTAAACCTAGTGGTTGGCATACAGTTAAATACGATATAGTAAGTGGAAAATATTTATATAATCGTTGTCATTTGATTGGGTATCAATTAACGGGAGAAAATGCTAACGAACAAAATTTGATAACTTGTACAAGGTATATGAATGCTACAACAATGTTACAATTTGAATCAGAAGTTGCAGCATATATAAAAGAAACTTCTAATCATGTACTTTATCGGGTTACACCTTATTTTGAAGAAAATAATTTGGTGGCAACTGGTGTACAAATGGAAGCATATTCGGTTGAAGATAATGGGGAATTACAATTTAATGTTTTTGTTTATAATGTTCAACCAGGGATTATTATTGATTATGCTACGGGGGAAAGTAAATTGGGGTAAATTGGAGCTTTTAATCATTTTTTTATATAATCTTGTTAATGTACAATAAGAATTATTATGTTATTTTTTGCTTTTTTAATAAATATATTTAATGTTTTTATTTTAATATTGAAAAATTAAATGATTTGTTTGTTGACGATGAAAACCCAAAAGAAAAATTAGTTGTTAAAACAATTAACAGAAGAATTACTAAGAATGATGTAAGAGCGAGAATTTTGAGAATTCCAAGTGAATATAAGCAATTAATCAAGGATAAAATATCATATAATTTATCTATTAATGGCGAAAGTCAAAAAAAATATAATATTAGTTCAGATAAATCCTATTTTGGGGGTGTGACAAAATATTATAAAGATTTTATATCAAATGTTGATTTTGAAGAAGCACAAGCAATATGGAATTATGATAATAAGAATGATGTATTTAATGTAATTATAAAATAAATGTTTAAATTGTGGAAGACTTGTTAAGTTTGAGTTGCGCTAATTGTTTGGTATATACTAAATAATGAATAATAATACAAATATTAATATTTTATATTTTGTAATTGGCACTTTAAATATTTGTTCATATAATATTTTAGGTGATATACATGGATAGAGTGTTAAAAAAAGTGGTAATTGATGCAGGACATGGAGGTAGTGATCCGGGGACTATTGCTAATGGAATAACGGAGAAAGATTATACATTAAAGATTAGTGAATATATTCATAAAAGATTAGATGAAATGGGAATACCTAATGAAATGTCTAGAACAAGTGATGTAACATTAGATAGTAATTCAAGACCTAGCAAAATACAAAGTTTTTATGGTGATGGTAGTGATGTAATAGTAGTTTCTAATCATATAAATGCTGGTGGTGGTGATGGCGCTGAAGTAATATATGCGTTACGTAATAGTGATACTTTTTCTAAAAAAATTGCTAAAGAATTAGAAACAGCTGGTCAAAATGTAAGAAAGTATTATCAAAGAAGATTACCAAGTAATCCAGCGAAAGACTATTATTATATAATGCGTGATACTCCGAATAATGAAACGGTAATTGTTGAATATGGTTTTGCTGATTCAACTGGCGATGATGTTAATCAAATTAAAAATAATTGGGAAGATTTAGCAGAAGCGGTAACTAAAGCAATTGTGGAATATGCTGGAGGTGTTTATCAAGCGCCAGCAGGTTCAAATTATTATACTGTAAAAAGTGGAGATACACTTTTTATGGGGAATAATGAGTAAAATTATTGATTTATTTAGAAAAAAGTTTATAATATAATACAAGAAAGGAGGCTTGTTAATGAAAGAAATTTTTAATGTAGGAAACCCAACAAAA
>CALVUU010000018.1 GCA_944363655.1 uncultured Bacilli bacterium
ACTATGAAGATGCTAAGATGGGTGGAGGATTCGTTGGCTTTACTAAAGATGATAAACTAGTGCTTGGTAAAATGACTAAAGAAGAAGCACTTGATATGGGAATAAGAGATGCGATTGAGTTTGGACCATTCTTAATAGTTAATGGTAAGAGTAGCTTTGTTAAAGGTAATGGTGGTTGGGGTATTGCACCCCGTACTGCTATTGGTCAAAGAGAAGATGGTATAGTCTTATTCTTAGTTATTAATGGTCGCCTTGCTACATCTATTGGTGCTGATATGGGTGATTTAACTGAGATAATGGAAAACTATGGAGCGGTTAATGCTGCTAATATGGATGGTGGAAGTTCTAGTGCTTTAGTCATCAATAATGAAATTATTAATACACCAGTTGCCGCTGGTGACAATGGTTTAAGAGATATACCAACATTTTGGATAGTTAAGTAATTTAACTATTTTCTTGCAGGAATGGTGGAATAGGTAGACACACTATCTTGAGGGGGTAGTGATTAATTAATCGTGCGAGTTCAAGTCTCGTTTCCTGCACCAAATTTATAAAAACACCTAAGAATTGAATTGTTGTACAATTAAATAAAAGATATTGAGAGCTTGGAGGAAAGAATATGACAACGGTATATTTAGTAAGACATTCGGAACCATTTAAAGTTCACCTAGGAATTGAAGATGTTTCAGAAAGTTTATTATTTGAAAACATTAAAAGTCCTTTATCAGTTAGAGGAGAAAAATTAGCAGAGAAAATCAGTTTAAATAAAGAATTTTCTGATATAGATGTTGTTTGGTCTAGTAACTATGTTAGAGCGATGTCAACTTCAAAATATTTTGCAAATGAAAATAATATAAAAGTAAATATTTCAGAAAAGTTAGGGGAAAGAGCTCATGGTATTATTTCATGGAATCAGTTACCATCGGATTTTGAAGAGCATCAATTTAGCGATGAAAATTACAAATTTGGAAATGGTGAGTCCCAAAAAGAAGTTAGAGAAAGAATGTTTAATTTTTTGACATCTATTTTAAACAAATATAAAGGTAAAAGAATATTAATAGTTGGTCATTCTACTGCTATTGCCTTCCTATTAGGAAAATGGTGTGAAATTAATTATAATGGTAGTTACAAATTTAAAAAAAGAGTTTTTTTTGATGGTAAGTGGGATTATTGTGAAACTTTTAAATTAAGCTTTGATAGGAATAATAGGTTATTAGATATAGAAAATATAGAGGTAATTGATTAGGAGAATAATTATTATGGAAATAAATAGAAAAGATTTAATGGAAAAAGTTTGTGTAAAGATTGATGAGAACTTAATCGAAAGATTAATTAAGGAATATGCAAAAATGGCTAAATCAATGACTAAAAAGGCAAATGTACCTAATGTTCGGAATTTATTTAAACAGCAATTAAATACTGATTCTAATAATAAAACTACTGGTGAAGAATTTTCACGAGTTACTGAAATGGTAACGAACATAAGGGAATTTTATCGAAAAAAAGGCACCTATTGTCTTATGGATAATGGTCAGGATTCTATATTAAATAATCAGTTGGGGTGGTATACTTTTCAATCATGGAAATTACAAAATGATAGAAAATACTCGCTAAATGAAATTAGTCATAGATTCTATATAAATGCAAGTGCAAAAGAATTACCAGAGCTAATGAAAAATTTGATTCAGATATATAGTGAAATGGATGTCCCTTTTTATTTTAAAGTGAATTGTAATGCTCAATTGGGAACAAGAGATGCTATTGTTTTATATTCTTCTACTGAACAGTTAGATAATACTCTATCTGTATTATCAAAAATAGAAAAAAATATTCCTGAGGTAGTATCTAAAATTGGTACTCCACATATTTTAACTGGAAACATAAATAATTGGGTTGGTTATGCAAGTGAAAATAAATTGTTGCAAGGACAAGATAGTTATACTGGTATAATGTGTAATAATTGTATAAAAGCATTTGAAAAAACGGTACTAGATTGGATTAAAGAAAATCCAAGTTATACAGTTAATTATGAGGGTAAAATTATTCCTTTGAGTGAATATTTTAACTTATCTTTAAAAGATGATACTAACAAAGATTATATGCAAATTAGGGATGACCATTATAATTATATTTTTAGAATGGGACATTTGTTATCAGTTTTACCACAAGTCGATTCATCTTTTAATAGTAAAATAGTAACTAATTTAAAACAATTTGTTTTACAAAATCATATTGATCCAAATAATATTTGTTTTAATTTAGATGTTTTAAAAGAATTATCATTACTTTCACAAAAAGAGGCAATTCAGAATTACCAAAAAAATTCTATGCAAGAGTTAAGAAAAATGTATATAGAAATGTATGATGAGCCAGGATCTATTTATGATAATCAAGAAAGAGATAAAACTAGTGTAAATGATATAGACTTTCCAACACAAAATCCATCAGGAATACGTAGATAGAAAAGTCATTGAATTTAATAATAAAGTATTTAAATGATAATAGCCTTCATGGTATTTCTTTAGATGTAAGATTAAATAATGTTAGAAGAATGTAAGTAATTATAAATACTTTATTTTTATAAAACGTGTTTTACTAAATATCGTATGATTTTACCGACTATGGTATATTATAAGTGAATGACGATGGTGTATTTTCGGATTCTATCTGAGCAAGTTGGATGTGTCCAGCTTGCTTTTTTCTTTTAGAACATTATAAAAAACATTTCAATTTTTGGTTTTTATAATAAAAATGTATCGAGTTACTGAAGGGATAATCAAAAAGTTGCTGAAAAGTTGCCGAAAAGTGTCCTAATGGATAAAAAATAACTTTTACAAAAAAACTTTTTTAACTGTTGATGTATTGATAACTAATATTAGATTTAAAAATATTAATATAAAAAATGAAGACGATGTTAGAAATATTTTAGAAACTAATAATAATTCTTATTTGTAAATAAAAAAAGAAGTAAGCTATAAACTTATTTCT
>CALVUU010000019.1 GCA_944363655.1 uncultured Bacilli bacterium
GAAGATGAATTCATCGATTATATAACTTGGGGAGGAATGCCTCAAAGATTTATGCAAAATGATGATTTATCTAAAAAAACTTATCTTAAAGATATATATGATTCTATTGTCATTAAAGACATTGTCAAAAGATTTAATGTAAAAGATATAGATTTATTAAATAGAATAGTAACTTATCTTCTCACTAATCCCTCTCAAGTATTTTCCGCTGAAAATATAAAAAATTATTTTGAAAGTGAATCTCGAAAAGTTTCATTAGAAACAATATATAATTATCTAGATTATATAACAAGAGCCAATTTAGTATCTAAAGCTGAAAGATATGACATTAGAGGAAAAAGAATTCTTACCGGTAAATATAAATATTACTTAACTGACTTAGGTTTCACTAATATTTTAAGTGAAGGAAGAAAAAAACAATTGGGGGCTTATCTTGAAAATATAGTTTATAATGAACTTATTGCTAGAGGATATAATGTCAATATAGGAACAATGGAAAATGGCGAAATCGATTTTATTGCTACACGATTTGAAGAAAAAATATACATTCAAGTAACTTATTATTTAAATGATCAAACAATAATAGATAGAGAATTTGGGGCTTATCAAAAAATATCTGACAATTATCCTAAATATGTTCTTTCAATGGATAAAATAAATAATTCTCAAAATGGCATTATTCACAAAAATATAATAGATTGGTTATTAGAAAAAGAATAGTTTATCACAAAATATTCATTTATTTTATCACCTTTTTAAGTTATAATATAGATATAAGAATCGAGGGATAAATATGGCATTTATCGAAGTAAAAAACTTATCAAAAATTTATCAAATGGGTGAAGTAAAAATTAAGGCAATTGAAAATGTAAGTTTTTCAATTGATGAAGGAGAACTCATCGTCATCCTTGGACCATCCGGAGCTGGTAAAACAACTATTTTAAACATTTTAGGAGGCATGGATTCACCCACTAGTGGTAGCATTATTATCGATGGCACTGATATATCTAAATATAATCGTAAAGAACTTACTAAATATCGTCGGTATGATATTGGTTTTGTTTTTCAGTTTTATAATCTTGTAGGTAATCTAACATCTTTAGAAAATGTCGAACTTGCCAATCAAATTTGTAAAAATCCAAGAGATAGCAAAGAAACACTGAAAAGCGTTGGCCTAGGTGATAGAATGGACCACTTCCCTGCTCAACTTTCTGGAGGAGAACAACAAAGAGTATCAATTGCTAGAGCCTTAGCCAAAAATCCTAAAATACTCCTTTGTGATGAACCTACCGGAGCTCTTGATAGTAAAACAGGAAAAATGATTATTGAACTTTTACAAGATACTTGTCATAAAACAAAAACAACAACCATTATCATTACCCATAACGCCATAATCTCTGAAATTGCTGATAAAGTAATCAAAGTTAAAAATGGAACTATTGAATCAATTCAAGTTAATGAAAATCCTAAACCTGTTAAGGAGATTGATTGGTAATGCTAATATTTAAAAATGCCTTTATTAAAATTAAAAATCAATTAGGTCGATTCATTTCCTTAGTATTTATTGTAGCCTTAGGTTCTGCTTTCTTCGCTGGAGTGCGTGAAACATCTTCCGATATGATAAAAACCCTTGATGAATACTACGATGGGTCTAATCTAATGGACTTTCGTATCATAAGTACTATGGGACTTACTGAAGATGATTTAAATGCTTTAAAAGACTTAAATCATAGTTACCTCGTCGAAGAAAACTATTCTTACGAAACTGTCATTGCTGGTGATGCTACTAAAATATATGGCTTAACTGACACCATCAATAACGTAACTTTAATCGATGGTACTATGCCTAAAAATAATAATGAATGTCTAGTCATGGAAGGTTCATACAATATCAGAGATACTATCACTATCGAAGATAGTAACTATACTGATTACCTTAGTACTAATACTTTCACTGTTACTGGTATTATAAGAAGTAGTATGTATATTTATAATAATTTAGGTATTTCTACTGTTTCTGATGGCAAACTAGATAATGTCATCTACATTCCTAAAGATACATTTACAATGGATTACTATACAGAAATTTATCTAATTGCCAAAGATTCTCAAGAAGCAACTTCTTATGAAGAAGATTATACTAAAACAGTTAACGCTTTATTAGATGAACTTGAACTTCTTGCCCCTATCCAAGAAACGAAAAGATATGAACAAATTAAAACGGAAGCCATGGAAAGTATCTATGACGCTAGAGAAGAAATTGAAAAACAAAGAACTGAAAATGAAACTAAATTTGCTGATGCTCTCGCTGAAATAAATGAAAATCAAGAAAAAATTAACAATGGCTATCAAGAAATTAACAATGCTCTTGCTGAATTAGAAAAACAAAAAATCCAAATTGAACAAGAATTAAGTACTCAAGAAACGACTCTAAATAATGCTCTAACCACTATCAATAACACCCTTAATTCTTTAGGAATACCTACTACAAGTATTAATGATTCCCTAAATGCTTTAAAAGTTCAAGAAACTAACCTAAATAATTTATTGACAACTCTCGATCCTACTAGTGAAGAATATGCTTTATATAACACTCAATTAACTAATTTAAAAACTATCATTAATAATTTAAATGAAATTAATAATGGATACACTACTTTAAATGAAGGTAAAACAACTTGGAACAACACTTACAATGAAACTCTAAATACTCTAAATTCTAGTAAAGCCCAATTAGATGAAAACCAAAGTACTCTAAATACAGCTATTGAAGAATACAATGCAAATTATACCACATTTCAAAATGAACTAGCCAAAGGATATCAAGAAATTGCTGATGCCGAAGCCGAAATTGCAAATCTTGAAAAACCGGAATGGTACTTATTTGACCGTGAAGATAACTCCGGCTATACGACATTTTTAGAATCGGCTACTAAAATAG
>CALVUU010000020.1 GCA_944363655.1 uncultured Bacilli bacterium
CTTTAGCTAAGCAGTTAATTGATGCTTTAAGTAAGTATATTAACATCGATTGGGATTTTTCAAAGGTAGAATTGAAAATACAACAGATTATTCCTGGTAAACATCATGATTCTAAAGACTACTATGCTGATTTAATGGTTGTTATGAAAAATAGTGATGTCTTATTACTTGAGGCATATAACAAATTTAGAAAAAAGGAATTTATAAAGAGTAAGGCTTATCAAGATAGAGTTTTTTCGGAACAATTTGATAAAGGAGAAGAATACGAAAATCCTAAAAGGGTAATAATTGTAAATTTTATTAGAGGAAATTTTGATACAAACCAAATATTAGATAAATATGGTATAGTTAATTTGGAAACTTTAAATGAACCAATTAAGGACTTTAATAATTGTAAATTATTTATAGTAATTAAGGTTGACAAATGTCCCGAAGCACCATATAATGAAGATGATGAGTTTTTACAAATAGTAAATTTTTTGAAATGTAAGGATGTGGCAGAAATGGAAGAAAAAGTAAAGAAAGGAGGTAATAAATTTATGGAAGATTCTTTAGCTTTTGTTAAGGCATATATGGCAGATAAGTCTAACGATATTTATGGTTCGCATTTGCAATTGGAACTTGATTATGCTTATGAAGATGGTCAAAAAGATGGTATAAAGAATAATCAAATTGCAACAGCAAAGAAGATGATATCTTTAGGGAGTAAGGATGAATTTATTTCTAATGTAACTGGGCTAACAATAAAGAAAATTAATTCATTAAGGAAAGAGATGTAACTCTTTTTTTCTTGTCTTTTTTTCTCTTTAATTGTACAATATTGTTGGTGATATAAATGGCTTTGCTTTTAACATTTTTAAGTGGTTTATTTTTTTTGATTGGAATTATTGTTTATCGATTTGTTAAACATAAAAAAGAATTAACTATTGGGGCAATGGCTTGTGCTTTAGTAGTTATATTAGGTCTTATATGTTTAGATTTGATTCCTGAATTATTAGAAATTGGAAAGTGGTATTTAATTTTATGGACTATAATAGGATTAGTTTTTTTACTTATAATTGATAAACTTATTCCACATCACCATCATGAACATAAAAAAAATGATGAAGAAACGAAAGAACATCAAGGACATTTAGAACATATTAGTTTTATTACAATACTTGCTCTTGTTTTACACAATATGGTAGAAAGTATGGCATTGTTTAGTGTTGCAAATAATAATTTAACTAGTGGTGCTTTAATGTGTCTTGGTATTGGTTTACACAATTTGCCATTTGGTTTTCAAATTGCTAGTGATTCTAAAAGTCGCAGTAAAATAGTTGCTGTTATTTTGCTCGTATTATCAGGATTAATCGGGGGTCTTATTATTTATGTTTTTGGTAATATATCTCAAGTTTTAACAGGCATTATTATTGCTCTTACATTAGGAATGCTTTTATATATTTTATTTTTTGAATTATTAAAAGAAGTTTGGAGTAATATAAAGCATAACGCTACTTTTTGTGGTATAATTATAGGTATTATAATATTAATATTAATTAACTTGATATAAAGGAGGTTACATTTTGAAAAAAGTATTAGTAACTGGTGCTGCTGGTAGTGTTGGATTACAAGTAATTAAGTATTTGCTGGCAGAAGGTAAATATGAAGTAACGGCTTTAGATTTAAAAAATAAAAGTGTATTTAAAAAAATGCGGAGATTTAAAAAAAGAATTAATATTTTATATGGAGATGTTAATGATAGAATTTTAATTGAAGCATTAGTTAAAGATCATGATATTATTATTCATTTGGCATCTTCTTTGCCGCCGCTATCGGATATGAAAAGAGGACTTGCGGAAATGATTGATTATGATGGATGTGAAAATATTGTTAGAGCAATAAGTTATTATAATCCTAAATGTCATTTGTTTTTAGCATCAACGACAAGTATGTATAAAGATAAAGAAAATCCAACGACTAGATCACGTATTGAATTAGATGAATATGATTATTTTTCTTTAGCTAAGTATAATGCGGAAGTTTTAGTAAAAGAAAAACTTAAAAATTATACTATATATAGAATACCTTTAGTTTTAAGTAATCCTTTAAAAGATTCTTTTATATTTCATGTTAAGAAAAAAAGTATAGTAGATGCTATTACTAAAGAAGACTTAGCATATGCGTTTGTTAAGGGAATAAAATATTTAGATAAACTTAATAGAAAGACATTTAATGTTACGGGAGAAGAAGTAATATATTATAAAGATTTATTAAATAAGATTTTGGAGATAAATGGTCTTAGTTTTAAGTATGTTTTTAGTAGATTATTTTTAGAGAAAAATTATTATAGTCCGGTTTGTGGGGATAGAGATGAATTAAATAACTTGATAAATTACCGTAATGATTCTTTAATAGAATACTATAACCGGCTTAGAAGTCGTTCTAGGAAAAGAAGATTTGCTAAAATGCTTGCTAAACCATTTATAAGTAGAAAATGACTGGTCTTGCTTTAGCTGGGGGTGGAGCACGTGGAGCTTATCTGGTTGGTGTTTATTTAGCTTTGAAAAAAAGTCATATTAAAATCGATGGCTTTGTAGGAACAAGTATTGGAGCTTTTAATGCAGCTTTGTTAGCAGCAGGAAGAGATAAAGAATTATATAAATTTTGGCAAAATGTTAATGTTGGAGAACTTTTAGGATTTAGTGATAAATTGATAGAGGAATTAAAAGAAAATAAACTTGATTATGGTTTAATTAAAGAAGGGTTTAATAATATAAAAGAAATTCTTTATAATAAAGGGCTTACTACAAGTAATATGAAAACATTATTGCAAAATTTAGATATTGCTACTGATTTATATAAAAGTAAAAAGGATTTTGGTTTAGTAACAGTTAGATTTAAAGATTTAAAAGCATTTTATCTATTTAAAGAAGATATACCTTTGAAATTGTTAAATGAATATATCTTGGCGAGTTGTTATTTACCAATCTTTAAGTTTGAAAAAATAATAGATAATAATTATTATTTAGATGGCGGATTTTATGATAATGTTCCTGCAAATGCTTTATTAGATCATGGATATGATTTAGTTTATGCTGTTGACTTGGAGGCAATTGGGGTTAGAAGAAAATATAAAAATAAGAAAAAAGTAGTTGTAATAAAACCTTCAAGGAAGTTAGGAAGTATACTTAATTATAATTTAAATAAAATTAGAGATAATATTAAATTAGGGTATTATGATACTTTGAAAATTATAAAAAAATATGATGGATATAAATTTATATTTAAAAAAAGAAGTAATTGGTATTATAATTATATAGTAAAAAAAGTAAGTAATAATACTTTAAAAGAAATGCAAAAATTTTTTAGAACTACAAATAATAAGAAATTAGTGATAAAAGCTTTAGAATATTTAATGAAGCAAAATAATTTGAGTTATTATAATATTTATAATCCTCGTAGGGTTATAAAAATGCTTAAAGGTAAAAAGAAATATGGAGTAAATAGATTTATTAATCAATTGTAATGAGGTAATTATGAAGTTAACTAAAGTTGGTAAAGTTGTTTTAGCAATAGTAATAATACTTATATTTTTGTTAATTTTTCTTTGGTGGAATAATAAGAAAAATGATATAAGTGTTCATAAAATAGAATCAAATGAATTTTATGATATTAAAATTGATTATGAAAAAACGGGTATTAAAGATATAGATAATAAAATTACTAGTTTTGTTAGTTCAAAAAGAAAACAATTTATAGATATTGTTGATAAATCGGGTAGAGTAGAGACAAGTAAGTACAATTTAATAATTAATGTTAGTAAAGAAAAATATAAAGATATAATAAGTGTTCATGCATTAAGTTATGCTTATACTGGGGGAGCACATTATACTAGAGAAGAAGAAAGTTATATTTATGATGAAAAAATTAATAAATATTTAAGTTTTTTAGATATTTTGGTAGATGAAGATTTTAATAATATAAAACCTTTGATATTAGAAGAAGTTGATAATTATGCTTTGGAAAATAATATTATTTTAAATGAAAAATGGGTTAATGAAGGTACTAATTATAGTGATAGTAATTATCAACATTTTTCTTTTAATGATAAGGGGCTTAATATAAAGTTTGTTCCTTATCAAATTGCTAGTTGGGCTAATGGTGAAATAAATATATGTATTCCTTATGAAAAATTAGAAGGAATAATAAAGGATGAATATTTAGAAAAAAATGCTTCAAGTAGTATTGATACAATAATTAAGCCAGGTAAAAGAGATTTAGAACAATTTAAAGATAAAAAGTTAGTTGCTTTTACTTTTGATGATGGACCTAATAGTAAAACTACTAGTAGATTGTTAGATGGTATTCAAGAATATAATGCAAGAGTTACTTTCTTTGTATTAGGTAGTAGAGTAGATGGTAATAAAGATGTTTTAAAAAGAGCGTATGAAGAGGGTAATCAAATTGGATCACACACATATAATCATTTGAATTTGTTTTTGTTAGATGAGGCAAGTATTTTAGCAGAGATAAATCAAACGAATGAAGTAGTGGAAAATGTTATTGGGAAAAAGCCAATGTTTTTAAGACCACCATATGGAAATATTAATGAAGAGATTAAGTCTTTGGCTAATATGCATATAATAAATTGGGACGTTGATACGGAAGATTGGAAGCTTAAGGATCGTAATTTAATTAAAGATAAAATACTTGAAGATGTGCATGATGGAGCAATTATATTACTTCATGATATCTATACGGAATCAGTTGAAGGGGCTTTAATGGCTATGGAAGAGTTGGAAAAAGAAAATTATGCTTTTGTTACGATTGAAGAAATGATACAATTAAGAGGGGTTAAATTAGATTACGATACTACATATTATAATTTTTTAAAGGAGTGAAGAAAATGGGAAGAGCATATGAAGTTAGAAAAGCTAGTATTCAAAAAACAGGAGCTGCAAAGGGAAAGTTATATACGACTTTTGCTAAAGAAATCTATTTGGCGGCGCATAAGGGAAGTCCTAATCCTGATGCAAACGCGGTTTTAAAAAGATTAATTGAAAAGGCTAAAAAACAACAAGTACCTAATGATATTATCAATAGGGCACTAGATAAAGCTAAAGGATTAGGACAAGAAGAATATCATGAAGTTATGTATGAAGGATTTGGACCAGGATCTGCAACTTTGATGATTAAGTGTTTAACTGATAATGTCAATAGAACTGTGGGTAATGTAAGAGCAGCTTTTAATAAAGTTAATAAAAGTTTGGGAGTAACTAACTCTGTTTCTTATAACTATGAACATTTAGGGATATTATCATTTAAATATGATAACGAAGAAGAAGTGTTTGATACTTTACTTAATGCAGGCATTGAGATAAATGATATTGAAAATGAAGATGGGGAAATAGTATTATATCTTAATCCAAGTGATGTTAATAAGGCTAAAGATGAATTAGAAAAATTAATTCCTAATATCGAATATGACTTAGATGAAGTGGGATATTATGCTAAAGAAAAAATAACTTTAACCGGGGAAGATAAAGAGTTATTTGATCGCCTTTATAATTTATTGGATAATATTGAAGATGTATCTGAGATATATACAAATGTAAATATGGATTAATTATGGATAAGAAAATTATTAAATTAATAGGTTTTATAATACTTTCTTTAGGCTTATTTTATGGAATATTACTTTTCTTTGGGGGTAATATTGCAGGTTTGTTATATCAAGCGTTATTTTATGGTAAATATAATACGATGTTTATTTCGGAAATAGTTATATTACTTTTTGCTTTAGTAATGCTTTATTTAAGAAAAAGGCTTAATATTTTAAAGCCTCATGGTAAATCAATTATTTATGGTATTAAAAGAGGAATACCAATATTTGTAGTTAGTCTTATTAGTTTGCTAGGAAGTTTAATAGGTATTAGTGGCGAAGAGTTAAATATTCCTAATTTAATTAGTTTAATAATATTAGCAATAACTATTGGAATGGCTGAAGAGTTTTTCTTTCGAGGTTTTATTCAAGAGGAAATAGTTGAAGTATATGGAAAGACAAGAAAACAAGTTATTATATCCATTATTATAAGTGGTGTAATATTTGGTTTAGTTCATCTATCTAATGTTTTAAGTAATCAAGATGTTATTACAACAATTATGCAAGTATTACAAGCATCTAGTTTAGGAATATTATTGGGTTCAATTTACTTTATTACTAAAAATATTTGGACAGTAGTATTTTTACATTCTTTTTATGATTTTTCTATATTACTTGGAGAAGTAAATAGTTATAAAGATTGTATAAATAATCCGGAGGTATCTAGTATTATGTTACTATTTACTGTAATAGGAACGGTGGTGTATTCAATTATTTATTTAGTTGGAGCTTACCTAAATTTACAAAAAAGACATGTAAATGAAAGTGTTAGTGAAGATGTAATTAAGAGTGATAAAGAAAATGCTACTAAAGCTAAAAAATTAGTAGCAGTAGTAATTATATTATTTTTCTTGTTTTCTTATCTAGTGCCGGTGGAAGAGACAATAAATGCCCAGATATGTTATTCTTATGAGAATATAGATTTAGATGGAGAAGTAAGTTTTGCTTTGGATAAGGAATTTATATTAAATGATGTAAAATTATATGTCGATGATTATAATTTGGCTATCGAAAGCGCTAATGGAGAAAATAAAATGATTATTGACTCTCTAGAAGATGATGTATTTGATATTTATACTTATGAATTAGATAATAATTATCATATTTTACTTAATGCTTCTGAAATTTTATATTATGGAGTTATAAGTAAGGATAGTGTTTCTGTTACAAGTGAATTGATTAATAGTTTTAAAAAATATGATGTACCTGAGATTATGGATTTAGGAAAATTAGAAAGTAATGAAGGAGTATATCCTCTTATAAAAAGTTATGTAAGTGATTACTTTATTATAAAGGATAATAAAGTAATGGTATTAAGTAAATAAAGCGCTATAAAAGCGCTTTTAAAATGACAAAAAGTAATGTAAATGAGTATAATAAATATATATAAATTATGGTAGATAGTGGTATAATAATTATGAATTGGTGAGATGTAATGAAGAAGTACAAACTAAAGAAATTTAATGTAATAATAATAAATTTTATAATTCTAATGTTTTTAGAATTATCTTTTAGATTATTAACTAATATTTCTATTTTTAATATAAGTTTTTTATATGTAACTTTATATAATATCTTTGTTTCATTACTGATAAGTTTTTTAGTAACTTGGGGTAATAATAAATTTAATAAAGTTATTTATTATATAATAATTTTTATTATATCTTTTATTTATGCTTTACAATTATGTATTTATAAAATGTTTGGTTTTTATTTTGATTTATCTTTACTTGGAGCAACTGATCAAGTTGCTAGTTTTGCTAGTGATGGTATAAAGTTAATTTTAGAAAATATATGGGGAATTATATTATTATTTTTACCATTTATTTTACTTTTAATTTTTATTAAAAAAATAAGTATTCATAAAAGTGAAGTTAAAATAAATATTATTAAGTTAATATCTTTAGTAGTAGTTTATTTAGTATTTATTGGTACTTTATATATTAATGGTAATAAAGTTAATTCCGCTGAAGAGTTATATTTTAATGTAAATAATAATGAACTTAATATTAGAAAATTTGGAGTTTTAAATGCTTTTAGAATTGATGTTAAAAGAAGTACTTTTGGTTTTGATGTAAAAATAGATATTCCTGATGATTATGAAGATTTAGATAAAGATAATGAAGATGAAGAAGAAGTAGAAATAGTTTATGAATATAATAATTTAGATATTGATTTTGATTCTTTAATAGCAAGAGAAACGGATAAAACTGTTAATATGATGCATGAATATTTCAAAAATGATAGTGGTACTTTACAAAATGCATATACAAAGTATTTTGAAGGAAAAAATTTGATATTGTTTATGGCAGAAAGTTTTAATGAAATTGCTGTAAGGGAAGATATAACTCCAACTTTGTATGAGTTAGTAAATAGTGGATTTAAATTTAATAATTTTTATACTCCGACGATTAGTAGTACAATTGGTGGAGAATTTCAAGAACTTACAGGTTTAGTGGCGGCATCAGGATTTTTATCACCTTGGAAGAGTGGTGAAAATTATTATCCATTTGGTATTGCTACAACATTCCAAAATTTAGGTTATAATACTTATGCTTATCATAATCACACTTATACTTTTCAAAGTAGACATAAGTATTTGGCAGCACTTGGATTTCTTAATTACTTGGGTTGTCGTAATGGTTTAGAAGATAGAATTAATTGTAATCAGTGGCCAGAATCTGATGTTGAGATGATTGAAGCAACCTTTGCTGATTATGCTAATAGTGAAAAGCCATTTATGGTATATTATGTTACTGTTAGTGGACATGGGGATTATGGTTTTAATTATAGTGCGATGGCTCGTAAGCATAAAGATGCTGTTGCTCATTTAGATTATTCAGAAAAACCTTTATCTTATTTAGCAGCGCAGATTGAACTTGATCAAGCCCTTAAGTTGTTGATTGATAAGTTGGATGAATCAGGAATACTTGAAGATACAGTTATCGCTTTAGTAGGGGATCATTATCCATATTATTTATCACTTGAGGAAGTAAATGAAATATCTTCTTATGAAAAGGATAGTGTAGTAGAAATTAATCGAAGTAATTTTATTTTATGGAATAGTGAAATGGAAACAGTAGAAGTTGATAAAGTGGGTAGTCAAATAGATGTACTACCAACCATATATAATTTATTTGGAGTAGAATATGATTCAAGACTTATTATTGGCAAAGATATTCTTAGTACTGAACCAGGACTCGCTATATTTGGTAATTCTTCTTGGGTAAGTGATAAGGGAACATACTTTGCTAGTAGCGGAAAATTTGTAAGTCGGGATGGAAGTATTGTAGATAACGATTATATAAAATATATGAATAGTGTTGTTTCTAATAAGATTACGATGAGTAAATATATTATGACAAAGGATTATTACAGAAAAGTTTTAGGAGGTTAATATGTGTGGAATTGCAGGAATTGTAACAAAGAGAGAAGAAAAAAAAGAACTAATTAGCAAGATGAGTGAACGAATAAAACATCGGGGACCTGATGGGGAAGGTTATTATATTGATGATGATATAGCCTTGGCACACCGTCGTCTTTCAATTATCGATTTATCTACTGGTAATCAGCCGATGTTTAATGAAGATAAGAGTATTGTAATTGTTTATAATGGTGAGGTTTATAACTATAAAGAGTTAAAAGAAGAATTATTGGCTTTGGGTCATACTTTTGCAAGTACTAGTGATACTGAAGTTTTAGTCCACGGGTATGAAGAGTGGAAGGGCGAATTGCCAAAACACTTAAGAGGTATGTTTGCTTTTGCTATTTATGATATCAAGAGTAAAGAATTATTTTTAGCAAGAGATAATTTTGGAATAAAACCTTTATATTATGCTTATATGAATGATACTTTTATGTTTGCATCAGAAATTAAAGCATTTTTAGATTTGCCAGATTTTAAAAAAGAATTTAATGAATCCATTTTACAAGCGTATCTTGAATTTAGTTTTGTACCGACGAATGAAACTTTCTTTAAAGGGGTATATAGATTAGATGCTGGATCTAGCTTAATGTATAAAGATGGTGAGTTAACAATTGATAAATACTTTAAACTAGATTTTAAAGATAGTGAAGAAAGTCTTGATGAGGCAGTAGAAAGTATTAGTGAAGTAATGAAAGATTCAGTAAATAGACATTTACTTAGTGATGTTGAAGTAGGTTCGTTTTTATCAAGTGGAATAGATTCATCATATATAGTATCTTTAGCTAGACCTGATAAAACTTATACTGTTGGATATGATATCGATAAGTATGATGAAATTAGTTATGCTAAAGATTTAAC
Source organism: uncultured Bacilli bacterium (assembly GCA_944363655.1). Next base: position 9,930 of record CALVUU010000020.1, read on the forward strand.
AGAAAAGTTGGGTATCAATAATACTTCTAAAGTGATAAAGATGGATGAATACATGGAAGAATTTCCTAAAATCATGTATTATTTAGATGAACCTACTAGTGATCCTGCGGCAATCTCGCTTTATTTTGTGGCGCGTCTTGCTAGGCAAGATGTTAAAGTTGTTTTATCGGGAGAAGGTGCCGATGAATTTTTCGGAGGATATAATTATTACCGGGAAGAAGTAGATTTGAAGTTTTATAATAAGATCCCTTATTTTATAAGACATATTATTGGAAAAATTGCCTCTTTATTTCCAGAAGGATATGGTTTTAATTTCTTAGTAAGAAGGGGAGAAAAATTAGAAAATAGTTATATTGGTGTAAATAGAAATTTTTCTGAAAAGATGGCAAGAAAAGTATTAAGTAAAGAATATAAATTGCGGGGAATTGATGTAACAAAGGATACTTATGAGGAATTTAAGGGATACTCTAATATTCATAAGATGCAAGCAATAGATATAAAGTTTTGGCTTATGAAAGATATTTTGCTTAAAGCTGATAGAATGACAATGGCATCAAGTTTAGAAGGAAGAGTACCATTTATTGATAAAGAAGTATTTAAAGTTGCAAGTGGACTTCCAATTGATTATAAAGTAACTAAGGAAAATACCAAAGTTGCTTTAAGAGAAGCGGCGAAGAGGGTTATACCAAACGATGCTTATAAAAAGAAAAAATTAGGATTTCCAGTACCAATTAGAGAATGGATGAAAACTCCGGAGGTAAGTGGTAAAATTAGAGAAATGTTTAATAAAGATTTTACAAGTAAGTTTTTTAAAATTGATGTAATAAATAAATTGCTTGATGAACATGTAAGTGGTAAGAAAGATAATTATAGAAAAGTTTGGACAATTTATAGTTTTCTTACATGGTATGAAATATATTTTGTTAATTAATGTTTACAAATATTTGTTTGTGTGATATATTTGTTATGGTGATTTAAATGATTGAATATATAGTAATTGGGTTATTAGTTATAGTTATAATTCTTTTAATAGTTTTACTTGTAAGAAGAAATAATAACAATGAAATGGTTGAGAGAATTGGACATTTTGAGGCCAATATTAATAAAGAAATTGGAGAGTTTAAGTTTACGTTTTCTAAAGATTTGATGGAGACTTTTGAAAAACTTAATGAAAGAATTGAAAGAAAACTTACTTTAATTAATGATGCCGTCAATGAAAGGTTAGATAAAAATTTTGAAAAAAGTAATAAAACGTTTATGAATGTATTAGAAAGGTTATCAAAAATTGATGAGGCTCAGAAAAAAATTGATGGTTTAAATAGTGAAATAGTGTCTTTGCAAAGTGTTTTAACGGATAAAAAAACTAGGGGTACTTTTGGGGAAGTAAATCTCGAATATATTTTAAATAATGCTTTTGGAAGTAATAAAAACGGAATATATGAAACTCAACACAAGTTTAGTAATGGATATATTGCTGATGCAATTCTTTATGCACCGGCTCCTTTGGGTACAATTGCCATTGATTCAAAATTTCCTTTGGAAAATTATCAAAGAATGACGGATAAGACTAAAGATAAACAAATTAGAGATCAAGCTGAAAAAATGTTTGTAATGGATGTAAAAAAACATATTAATGATATAAGTGAAAAATATATAATACCTGGGGAAACAAGTGATGAGGCAATCATGTTTTTGCCGGCGGAAGCCTTATTTGCAGAAATTAATGCATATCACCCTGAACTTTTAAACTATG
>CALVUU010000021.1 GCA_944363655.1 uncultured Bacilli bacterium
TTGTTTTAACAGTATCTTTAAAAAGATCATATCTTAAATCAAATAAAGGTATTTTACTATCAGGCGAATAAAATATTTTTTTAAAATCATCTTTTGTTAATTTATTCAAAAATTCTATATCTAAAAAACCTTTATTAGATTCTACTTCTCTTATAATTGAATAAAATAAAGCCTCAGACCCTTTTATAATATTACCTTTATATTCAATTTTAAATTTTGGCTTTTGCCAAAAACAAAAATTTAAACTTTCTATTATAAAAGCTAAAATAATTTTTTCCTTTTCGTTTAAATTTAAAGAAGTAAAATTATACCAATGTTGATAATTTGGCTTCCCTAAACTCTTTATAAAACTATCTAATTGAGTATAATTAATTTTTACATAATCACTATTCTCCACTACATATTTCAATTGTTCTCTTACATCATTCATAACTTATCTCCTTTTTATTTTTCTCAATATTTCATTTGTACAAAATTTTATGTCTTTACTATTATCAACTAATATAATGTTATCATATTTGAATGATAATTGTAAATAAACAGAATTTTCATATTCAAAAAAATCCTGATTAAACTGTTCATTTCTTTCTACCAACCTTTGCTCTATAATTTCTTTAGGAACAGTTAGAATAATTATTAAATCAGGTTTATAGTGAAAAGAAGCAATTTGATCTACACACTCATTTACAGTTTTACTTTCTTGATATGATAATCGAATATATGTTGAAAAATAACAACGATCAAAAATAGTACAACTTTTTTCTTTTAGTGCATCATAGTACGCTGCAATATGTCCTATCTCATATATTTTTCGTTGTAATTGAGGTTGTAACTCTCTTGCAAAAGGTATATATGGTCTAAACCACTCAGGTACTGATTTTGAAGCTTTAAAATTATAATATTTAACTAAATAATCTATCAATGTTGATTTTCCACTACAGTTAGTTCCTTCAATTGCTATAATTGACATATTTACCGCCTCTTTAAAACCAAAATTCTTTTCTGATTATTATTTCTTGATCCAACCACATCAGATGTTAAAAAATCTATATCCCATTTTTTATAATCTATAGACTCCTCTATCTCAGCCTGTGTAAAAAACTTTTGAGAAAAACTATATTCTTCTTGTTCATCATCAGACATTGTTTTTAAATATTTAGTTGTTTCAATACCAGTTTCATCATCATAATGTCTACTAATTTCTAATTTTACAGGAGAACTATCAAAAAGCAATTTATAAAATTCAGAATCTATTTTATCTCGCCATTCTTTGTTAAAAACATCTAAAATAACAAAAGCATTATCAGCAGACAATTCTGTCATTTTAGCAATTACTTTTCTCAAATATTCTTTATTTTCATAACAATTATATAAGCTATATAAATATTTAAATAATATACCTGGTCGATAATGAAAGAAATCATCTTTAGAAAAAATAAAATCCTTATCTACATTCAAAAAAGAATAGTCAGAAAAATCAACGCCATACACATTTTTATAATTTCTTTTAACTAATTCATTAGCTATTCTTCCATATCCACACATAACATCTAAAACAGGCTCTTTTTTATCTATAAATACTTTTTCTAAAAAATCACATTCTGTTTGTGTATATCCAGGCATAACCTTTGATGTATAATTATGATACATACCTATATCATCAAAATTAGACAACTTTAATATTACTTCACTATTCATTTTAGTATTATCTAATTCAGGTTTAACCAATTCTTGAACATTAACTTCATATTTTAAAGACATATCAAAAATATTTTTATTATTATAAAATGACAAAAAACTTAACAACATTAGCAAATAATTTTTATATAAAATAGGGTTATATTTAAATCTATTTACTTTTAAATCATTAATAAATGAACCAAAAATAGTATTAACAGAATATTTTTCAATTCCTTCAAAATACAAATCGTTATTACCATATACACTAAATTTAGATATGATATTTTCTATATAACTATCATCTTCTATTTTACTATTCGAAAAAGCAACATATCCAAACAATTTAGCTAATGCGTCTAGCAAATATTGTCTATCATATTCATTTTTTTGCATTTCATTAATATAATCATCAAAAGAACATCTATAACTTTTATTATTTATAAAATTAAATGGATTCATTTTTCTATTAATTGGATTATCAACAGCAAAAATAATTGGATATTTTGTATTAGATGTAGTATTTTTTTCTTCAAAAACATTTTTACCATATTTATTGAATTCATCAAGTAATTGTCTTTTTAAATTTTCTGGAAAATATATATTGTTAGCATACAAGTTTAGATAATTACTATTATCGATTTTATTATTTTTAAAAAAGTTATTAATATTTTTTATCATCTTTTGACGCACTTCTTTAAAACCTATATTATCATAATTACTATTAAAACCTTTTAAAATAGCATCTGCTAATATACCAAAATAAATGTTATTATCTACAATAATATTAGAGAAATCTAAATGAATATAGTGATCTTCGCCATCACCACTAACAAATGATGGCGATAAAAAGTTTACAATTATTCTGCTATTATCAGAACCATATGCAAAAAACAAACCAGTATTTCTATTATGGGCAATTTTCTTTAAAGGGATTCTTGTTTCCAAATTTGCTATTCTTTTAATTAACTCTATATTTACTAAGTTAATAGTACTCTTGGTGCCACGATATTTACCACTTAATCTTATAATATCTATTACTTTACTTTTTAATAAATGTAAATCAGAAACTAAATATTTCTTTTCAAAATCAAATGGAATTTTTTCTAATTCCTCTATTAAAGAATCTAATTGCTCAACATCTTTATATACTATCATAAAATCATAATCACCTTGTATAGTATCCGAATACTTTACAGAATCATAAGCAAATCCACCACCAGTAACCAAAGCATAATATTCGTTTTTATTTGCTAATAATTGATTTATTTCTTTACAAAACAGATTACCTTTTTCTTTATAATTCATATTTACTACCCCCTACAATTTAAAATACATTGAACCTACTTTTTTCTTAGTAAACACTTTAGTTCGTGCATACATATTCTCCATTGGTAAATAAATACCATTTGATTTTGTATTGATAATATATTCAGCAATTATATTATAAATTGTATATAACTTATCATTACGTTCTTTTGCTTTAGCATCATCCCAGCCCATTTTCATATAAAAATTATTATTATATTTTCTAAATGACTCATAATTATTACCATTAATAATACTAGAATCAACAAATCCTCTCTGATATTTACTATCAGGAAAATAACTTGATAAAAAATCAATATCTGCACATTCCAAATATTTAATGGCATATTCCTTAAATAGATTTTTATTAACCTCTAATTCCTTTTCCCAATTTGGATTTTTAAGTTCATCACAATTCTCTAAAAAAATATCTGCATATAAACAATGAATATTATGTAAAATATTCTCCTTATCTAGTAATTGTTTCATTTGAAAAAGTTTTTGTATTTTAATAGTAGTAGTTTTACCTAACCTATCTTTGTATCCATCATCATTATAACCAGGACAAAAAATAGCATAAAAGTTAATTGGAATCCCATCAATACTTTGTAATACATAATCAAAAAAGATTTCTAAATCATTTCTATCGTTATATCTTGTATCAAATATTTCTTTTAATTTTATTAACAAAGAATATAAATAATAAAACTTTTCTTCATTCATGTTAATTTTTTGTTTTACTAAACTAGAATAGCCATGTTTTTCCATAGCTGTTAATATAGATTTAATTTCCTTTTTAGAGTCATCACCAACATTGATTAAATATCTGTCATACAATTCTTTATGAGTTAAGATCTGCATTTAGCTCTCCCATTGAATAAACATTATGTTGATGAATTGATTCATTGTTTACTAATTCTACCCTTATATCTCCAACAGAATAATAATTATGAATAGCTATTATAGTATCTCTAATTAAGTCTTCTGAAAACTTAGGATTTTCATAAGCCTTTTCAGTAATGTATTGCTCATCTTCTCTTTTAACAGTACTATAAACAGGTGAACTAAATTGATGTTCCATAATATCAATAATTTTTTCAACATCTATACTTTCAATATTACCTGTTAACGAAACTTTTAAATTACATATTTGATTATGTGCACCATACTTAGAAATTGCTTTTGAACATGGGCAAAGCATTGTACCAACAGTTTCTACAATCAATTTATTACTAACACTTTTATCAATAATATCACTAATTATTGTAATTTTAGAAGATAAATAAGAATCCTTTTTAGATATAGGTGTTAATCTTTTGTTAATTAAATCGAATGATAATATTAAATTAGCACCTTTAGTTTCTGATCTTTCTGCAACTTCTTTAGTTATATCATTAATATCACCCAATGAAATATTTTTGTTTATTAATGAATCATTAATGACTTCAGAAATTCTACTCAAGTGAGCACCTTTTAAGTTCCTATCTAAAACTACTGTAGAAGTAATAGTTGCAATAGTAGGAAAAATATTGTTCTTATTTTTAAATATTATTGGCAATTTATAATCACAAATTCCTATATTATTAACCTCTATATTCCTTAAATCTTTATTTTTATGAATATCTACTAGCATTATTTAAAGCCTCCTTTACTTTCTCTAATAATTGTTCGTTTTCCAATACATTTAACCATTTTGTATCATTTTTAACAACATAATTTTCAGATAAGAATCCTTTTTCAAACAAATAAACATCTTTAATTAAATTATAAATAACACAAAATTTTATTATTTTACTAAGACTATTATATTCTAAATCAATAAGATGATTATTTTCAAAATAAACTTTAAAACAGTTTTCTATTTCTTCAATATTAAAATCATTGTTTTTCAAAAAAAACCACATAATTATTCTAACTAAATCTATTAGCCTATTTCCTATATAACTATTTCCAAAATCAATTATATAAACAGTATTATTATTTACTAGTACATTCTCTTTTTTTATGTCAGAATGCACTATACATTTTGGCATTTTATCAAAAGGTATATCTTTAACATCTTCCAAAATCGAATTAATTAAATGAATTTTTTGCTTTAAAAAATTTGATTTTTTACTTACAACATAATATTTACTCAATCTTTCAAAATTTTCTATTGTATTTATTGATTTTTCTTCCAAATCTTCATATGGAATATTATGAAGTTTTTTTAACTGTTTTAAAAGTTCAGTAATAAATTTAATATCAATTTCCAAAGGATTACTTCCCTCAATATAATCTAATAACATTACATTTTTATTATAAACACTAAAATGAGCTAACAGATTTGGCACGTTCAAATTATATTTTTTTAAAATTAGCAATGTATTTATCTCACAATCATTATTAAATTCTGTCATTCTTAAAATATACTTTTTATTATTTATAACTAATTTATATACATCATTAAGATTACCATTTTCAATTTTCTTTATGCTTTCCATTTTACTCTCCAAAAATACAATTTTTTAACTCCGGCATATCAGATTCAAATGTAACGAACTTAGTTGCTGTTTTCCCTTGTTCTTTACATAATTCATTATATTTATCATCCCAAGATAAACTATAAGCATCTTCTAATTTTAAACCCAACCTGTCTATCCACCAATTTAATGATATAGAGTCATCAGTTTTGCTTTCAATCTCAATAGCTGTAGCAAATGGATACTCATCCACAACTATTTCTACTTCTTTATTAGAAAAAACACTCCTATATCTTTCATAACTCTCTACAAGTCTCATACCAATAACTTCATTCAATATATACATTAAATTATTATACTCATTTGGATTTAAATTAATTTCAACTTCCCTTTCCTTATGAATTTTATTATCAATTTTATCTTTTTTTAAACGCTGTTTCCATGATACTTTTAACTTACTAAACGATTCACATTTTGACAATCTAATTCTAAATCTGCCGTCAACTTGCAATGAATAAAAAGACTTAGAAATTTCTGGATGATCAAATTGCTGAGTTACCTCATAAAATCTACCATCAAAAGAAAGCGAATCTATATCCTTTAAATAAGATATAATTTTTGTAGATTCATTTTTATTAAAATAAAATCTAACCTCCGTTTCAAACACATTATTGCCTCCTTTTCATTTAAAATATTAAAAAGAAGATTTTAGTAATTTTAAATTTGTTAATGATACTCCTCTTTTCGAGGCATATCTTACCATTTTTTTCCTTGAAAGTCAAAACTTTTTTTAAAACTTTTTTTAACAAATAGTTACCTAATAAAATCATCTAATCTTTTATCTAAAATAATAGATAATTTAACTAGCTTTTCTAAAGGTATCATCTTAGTACTATCATTCTCACTTTCAAATCTCTTATAATGATTATGATTATAATCTAAAAGTGCTGAAATATTCTCAGTAGAATATGGATTAATAGATGTATTTAAGTTTTGTTTCTTAAATTCATTATATTTTTCTAAACGAAATTTCTTAATATTTCTACAAATATTAGCATACATTTCTTCTTTATTTACATTTTGTAATAAATCTTGTAACTCTTGAAAACTATGAATAGCCATTTTACCACCCTCTCATTTAATTATGACATTTTAGAGTTCTTAAAATAGCCACATATTCACGCAATTAATGTATTGAAAAGTAAATAATTAATGATATAATTAAAGTGGCACAAAAAAAGAATATATAGCATATTCTTATCGTCTTGGAATACGATGATTAACAACTGGAGTTCTTTCTACAAATAATTGTTCTAAAGATACTCCAAGAGTATCAGCAATATGTCCAATATAATCTATTCTCGTATTACGTTTAGC
>CALVUU010000022.1 GCA_944363655.1 uncultured Bacilli bacterium
TAGAGTATGTAATCCTTATAAGGATACTAGAAATGACCTTATTGAAATTATCCGAAATAGTGATATTTTACTTTTACCTGGGGGAAATCCTGAAATGTTTTTTAAAAAAGTTTTACATGATACGGAAATTTTATATTATATTAAACATTATAAAGGAATAATTATTGGTGATAGTGCAGGGTGTGAGCTACAACTAAAAAGATATTTTATTACTGCTAAAAATAATTATTATAAGTACTTTGCATTTTATGATGGGTTTGGAGTGTTGGATGATCCTTTTTATATTGATGTTCATTCAATAAATAATAAGAGATATTTAGAAAAATTACAGGAAGTTGCTGATGATAAAAATAAAAGTGTATATGCTATTTTTGATGATGGTGCACTTATTTATAATAGAGATTCTAGTAAATTAGAAATATTTGGTAATGTATTAACTTTTGTTCCAAATATTAATTTTTAATAGAATAGAGGTAAGGTAATGGATAAAAGAATCAGTGTTAGAGGGATTATTATTGAAGATGATGAAGTATATACCATTTTCAGGAGAAAGATTAGGAATGATGGAGTTGTAAACGAGTATTATGTAATACCAGGGGGTGGAATGAAAAGAGAAGAAACTTTACAAGAGGCGTTAAAACGGGAATTAAAAGAAGAATTATCCATAGACGTTGATATTATAGGTTATTTGGGTTTAGACGAGGGTGAAAACTCTATTGCTCACTTTTTTAAGTGTAGAATAGTTGATGGTATACTTATGCTTGGAGGAGAAGAATTAGAAAGATGCTCTAAGGAAAATTATTATGAAGTTAGGAAAGTCAATATTCATAATTTAGATAATATTGATATGCTAGCAAAAGATATGGTAATGAAAGCTTATAATAATGAGTTTATATAATTATTAGGATAAATTATAAAAATCTTGGGAGGTTTCAATGAATATTGGTATAGATATGGATAATACGATTTGTAGTACAAGCGAAAAAAATACTAGAATATCAAGAAAAATTTATAATACAAGAAAAAATAAACAGTGATATTTTATGGAAAGATAATTTATATAAAACAAAATTTTTGAGTTTATATTTAGAAAAAATATATAATGAAGCAAAAATAAAAGAAAATGCAAGAGAAGTTATTAATAATCTAAAAAAGCAAAAAAATAAAATTTATATAATAACAGCAAGAACTGAAAATTATGTTTCTGATATATATAAGATTACTAATAATTATTTGCTCAGAAATGAAATAGTTGCAGATGGTATTTTTATAAATGGAAAGGATAAAGTAGATATTTGTATTAATAATAATATTGATATTATGATAGAAGATAGTCGTTATAATTATGATAGACTTATTGACAATAATATTAGAACAATATTATTTGATGAATACAGTAAAAATCCTGATGTTATAGATAGAGTATTAAATTGGAGTGACATAAGTAATAAAATAAAAATTGATAATTAGTATTAAGTAGATTTATCTTGTTTTAATAACTAACTTTTAGACAAGTTAGTAGCCAGTTACGATATTGATAGAGTTAATAACGGTTGCTGGCAATAAGAGTTCTCTTTGTACTTTAGTTAGTAACATATTGTAAAGCGGTACAATATAATTTTGTTGCATAAAAATAGCCTTATTACTAAAAAGGTTATTTTTCTTTTATTGTAAATTTTTCTACTAGTGTATTTATTTTAGTAGCAAAATAGGCATTTTTACATATTTTAATGTAGAGGTGAATATTATGAATGAGCGAAGAGTAACAGGTGTTGTAGTAGATGCTGGACATGGTGGTGCTGATCCTGGTGCTGTTAGTGGTGGATTACAAGAAAAAGACTTTACATTAGATGCATCTTTATATATGTATGAAAGGTTACAACAGTTAGGGATACCTGCTGTTTTAACAAGAGACTCTGATGAAAATTTGAGTAGAACTGAAAGACTTAGACGTGCTAATGAAGCTTTTGGTGGTAGTAAAAATGCTATACTTATTTCTAATCATATAAATGCAGGAGGACATACTTAGCTCATACAACGATTAAATTTATAAGGGTATTAAGACGGCTAAATTTAAACGAAAATAAATTATTAATAAATTATACTAAAATTAATTTTTTAAACTTAAAAAGGGTATAAAATAAAGATTTTTGAAGATATTTTACTCCAAATGTTAAAAATTACCAAATTTTACTGTATAATGTAGTTAAGAATAGCAGTATCATTCTTTTTTTAAGATGGATACTGCTTATTTTTTTTTGAAGTGAGGTATAATATGAAGTTTGAAAAAGTTAAGTTATTAAATGAAGAAAATAAAATCAAGATTAAATTAAGTTCAATTAGTTGGGATGAGTTGTTTAAAGATAAATCAATATTATTTAATGCAATTTGTGATCTAATTTTAGATGAGAAGAATCTTTTATATTATGCTACTCAAAAAGAAAGTACAAAGACGATTATAGATACAAGAAAATATGTGGATAGTTTGATAAGAAATAATAATTTAATTTATGCTATCAATGATGTATTTAATCATTTAGGATGGAATAATGAAATTAATATAGAAAACACAAGATTTCAAGGAGATTTAGCAGAATATTTAATGAATATACTTTTAGATAAATTTACTAATGTTGAAACCTTGATTTCTAAAATTTCATTTAAAACTTCCTCAAAAATGTCAGTTTATGGTAACGATAATGTTTATTTTGATTATGAAAATGATATTTTATATTTTGGTGAGTCAAAATTTTATCAAAATGCAGATGAAGGATTAGAAGAAGCGTTAAAAAGTATTGAACAACATTCTACTATTGAAGAAATTAGTTTCGTTAGAGATCATACATCAACTTTTATTGCAGAAAATGGTGAAAAAAGAATAAGGATTGCTGAAAAGTATGAAAATGCATATATTGATAATTTAAATATACGAAGCATTATATTCGTAATGAACCAAAATATATTTAAAAAAGAAAGCTATGAAGAAATGCTTATTAATTTTTTTGGAAATGAGGAAACACTACATAAAAAAACAGCAGAAATAATATTGGTATTTTTACCAATACTATCAAAACAAGAATTTTTAGATTTCTTCGTTAGGAGGGTAAATAATGGATAATAATGATATTTTCGAGTATAGATATATGGATAATACAATAAAAAGAAATCGAGAGAATGTTTTAAAAAATTATTTAATCAATAAAGAAAATGATGGTTTACAATTTTACGATTTAAATATGTACTCTCCAGACAATACTATAGAAACAGTTATTCTATCTAAAGTAAATAGATCTTTGGTTGATAAAAATATAATTTTAAATAGATATCAAATGGAAATATTAAATATTCTTAATAATCATAATTTATTTTTAAGTGCTCCAACAAGTTTTGGAAAAACTTTTTTAATGTTAGAGTTTATTATGCGTAATAAAGAAAAAATGAATAATATCATTTTCATTATTCCAACGCTTGCATTAATGAACGAATTATTGAAAAAAATTTATAATTTATTTGGTGAAGTGTATAATATATGTATTAATTCATCTGAAGAAATTAGAGATAAGAATATTTTTGTATTTGTTCCAGAAAGAAGTGATAAAGCGTTTTTAGATAAAACGAAGAAATTAAAAATAGATTTTTTAATTTTTGATGAAATTTATAAATTACAAGCATCATCTTCAAATGAAATTAAAACTGATGATAGATTAATATATATGAATAAGGTTTATTTAGATTTAATAAAAAAATCAAAAAAAGTAGCATTGTTAGGTCCATATATTAACAGTGTAACTTTTGGTAAAACGAAATTAGATATAGTAAAGTATTATACAAATTTTTTACCTGTATATAATCAAATGAAAGTTTTGTCAAACGACAAAAATTGGTTAGATTACATAAAATTAGAAAAACAATTAATTTATTTTTCTTCACCGGGTTCTATTTATAAAAACATAGAAGCAATATTGCAAATGATACCTGAAAATGAAACCTATAAGCAAAAATATGATAAAGAAATAAAATATTTAGAAAAAGCAGTTAGTCCTGATTGGTATGTTGTTTCTTTATTAAAAAGAGGAATTGGTATTCATCATGGGAAGACACCTATGTATTTAAGAAAATTTTACGAAAATGAATATAATAAAAATAATATTAAAATATTGTTGTGCACTAATACCTTAATGGAAGGAATAAATACACCTACAAATTCACTAATTGTCGTTGATGATCCAAAATCATCATTTAAGCTTAATAATTTGATAGGAAGAGTAGGAAGATTAAACTTAAAAAATCCTACAATTGGTGAAATTATTATATCAAATGAAGCTATTGTATCAAATATAACTGATACTAGCGGATGGTTTGATTTGAATATTCTTGCAGAGGATGACGAAATAACTAGCGAAGATGAAATTATATACTTGAATAAAAACTATAATGATGCAAATAAGCAAAATAAATTAGAAGAAAAAATAGAATTGCTAAAAGCGAATGGTGTATTACTAGATGATATAACGTCACGTAATTTACAATTTGAAAAAAGTTATAAGTATATAAAAGATAAATTTTATGAAGAGTTGAAAAATGGTTCTCAATTTATTGATTTTGTAAAAGTTGGAATTGAATTATTTAAACCTGTACCAGCTTATTGCTTTAAAACCGAAAAATATATTGATTTAAATTATAATGGTTCATATTTACCATATAAATATTATATTGTTGATTTATTATGTGGAAGATCATATAAAGAAATTGTTGATTTTTTTAATAGAAATTACAATTTAAATAGTAATAAAGAAAACATAAACATATTCATCGACTCATTATATGAATTAAACAATTTCATAAAGTTTAAATTTTCTAAGTTTGTAAATTATATTGAATTACATAAAGATGAAAATATAAATGCTAATAAACAATTAATACATTTTATAGGAATATTATCTAATTATAAAATGCTCGACACAGAATATAAAATATTGGATGATTTAGGTATAAATGAAGAAGATTCAGGAAAGATATTAGAATTTTTAAACATAACAAGTGTGATATCAACTTCAGTTGTAATTAAACTTATAAGAAAAAATAAAGAATTTCTTCTTAGACAAGATTTATCACCATTTACTAAAAATAATATTAATAATATATAATAAAATAAGAAGGTGCATACTATGAAGATATATTTTGATGAATCTGGACAAACTGGTTGTGTATTGCAAAAGGAAGATCTACTTAATTTTCGCGAACAACCAACTTTTGCAATAGGTGCCCTTGTCGTAAAAAATCAAAAAGATGAAGAAAAATTATTAAATAAGTATAAAGAATTTAAGAAAATATTTAGAATTACAAAAGAAATTAAGGGATCGGATCTTCTCACAAGAAAACATAATCAGGAATTAAATTACATTGTAAATAATCTGGTTGATAAATCACACTATTATATATTGATATATGATAAGAAATTTTATATTTCTACATTACTATTAATTTCTTTACTTGGGTTTGAATATCAACAAAAATTACCTATTCATTTTTATAAGCAGGCTTCATTTTTGTCTAAACAAAAAGATGATTTTTTTGTTCAATATCTAAAATATATTGAACATCCAACAATTAATGATTTTAATGCATATTTAAAATACCTTATAAAATATCATTATGAGTATAATAATTTAGAAGAAAATGCAGTTGTTGATATATCTAAGAAAATATTAGAAGAAAAATTAGAATCTAAGTTCTTTAACGATTTTATGACATTTGGTTGGTACGGTAATTCTAAAGTAGCAAATTTAATTAATTTAAATGCATTATCAGAAATTATATATTTTATAAAAGAAGATCGTAATTTATCCAATTCTAATATTAAATATATTCATGATGAAATTAAACAATTTAAAGAAGTGTTTAATGATGAATTGAAAAAGCATAAAATTAATATTTTCTTCCAAGATAGTAGAAAAGAAGAATTGTTACAATTAATAGATAATGTAGTTAGCATATTTAGACATTCATATGATAAGATGATTTATCATTTAAATAATAAGGAAGAATTAAAAAAACAAAGTACTTGGGATATGAAACTTATGTCTAAAATTCAAACAAAGTTAACAGTTAAACATATAAATTACACAGTACCAATATGTGATTGGGCTGCAGCACTATGTATTCAAAAAATGTATTCCTCAAAATTTCCAAAAGATCAGCGTAATAGATTTGTTTTCAACTGGTATTATGTTCAAAATATGGAATTAATATATCTTTCGTTATTAGATTCTATGAATACATTAAAAAAAGTATATTCTATTTTAGAAAAATAATTTTAAAATAGAAAAGCAAAAAATTATGATACAATAACATAAAGGTGGTTTATATGATAAGAGTAGTAGCTGCTTTAATTGAAAATGAGAATAAAGTTTTAATAGCAAGACGTTCTTCTGGTGATCCTAATGTATTTGGAAAGTGGGAATTTCCTGGCGGAAAAGTAGAACCAGATGAAAATGAAATGCATGCTATTGAAAGAGAAATAAAAGAAGAATTTGAACTTATAATTAAAGCTAAAGAATTTATAATTAATAATGTATGTGAATATCCAACTAAGGTTGTGGATTTGAGACTATATAAATGTGAATATGTATCTGGTGAATTTAATTTACATGATCATTCTGAGTATAAATGGGTAGATAAAGAAGAGTTATTAGAATATGATTTGGCTCCAGCTGATATTCCTTTAGCAGAGTATGTAAAGAAGGTGAAGTAATGAAAGATGGTATTTATGAACAACTTTTAAATAATGAACTAAAAATTAAATTAAATAATTCAGAATTCTTTTATAAAACTAACACGATTTTAAGATCTCCGGAAAATGCTAAGAATTTAATAACAGAATATTTAAAAGAAGTAACAAGAAAAGCTATGGATTGTATTCAAGAAAAAAATGTAGATGTAGAAGATAGCGAAAGAGTGCTAAAAGAAATTGAAATTTGTAATGAAATATTAGATCTCTTAAGAACAAAATTAGATTTTGATGAGTATAAAAACTTAGATTTATCTATGGATGCAGAAGTTTTAGAATATGCGTTTAAAAAATTAAATAATAATTCATTTGATGGGAAAAATATTGTTAGACCAGTTACTTCATTAGTAGAACCAACTTTATTTACAAATAGTTCTAAAGAAATTTCTTTGTTATCAGAGTTAAGAAAAGAAATAGCTTCATCTGATGAAGTGATGCTATTAGTTTCTTTTATAAGAATGACAGGATTAATGCCTATTTATGAAGATTTAAAAGAATTTACCGCTAAAGGTAAAAAGTTAAGAGTTATTTCTACAACTTATACTAAAGCTACAG
>CALVUU010000023.1 GCA_944363655.1 uncultured Bacilli bacterium
AATGTTACACTTTTACAATTTAATTTTAAGGAAAAATGTTACATTCTAAGAAACTGATATTATTCAGTTCTTTTTTTGCAATTTTAAGGGAAAATGTTACAATATTTTTTGCTTTAAAGCAGAATGAAGGTGAAAATTATGTTAAATGAAAGAGAGAAGCATAAAATGGAAACCATTATAAAGATTGTTTATGATGTTAAGAAAATATAATAATTAATATTTGGGGCCCTGCCCCAAACCCCGAGGTTTATCGCTTTATGACTCCGAAAAAAGGAAACACAATAAAAGAAGTCAACATCATAATTGGCTTCCTTTTTCGTATGTCATTACCTAGCGCTCTTGTTGCTCCTCAGCATTGCCATATCCCCTAAGTAAGGTAACTATTCTATAATACATTAATTTGTTTTTCAATTTAAAAAATGTAACATTTTCCTTTAAAATTAACCTATTATTTCATTTTGTAACTAAATTACGATGTAACATTTTCCCTTAAAATTGACTTACTATTTTTGTAACATTTTCGCTTGTAAATCACATAAGAAAACGCATTTACATATATAATGCTTTTTAAATATAAATATATTTGTTATAATTGTTCTAGTATGGAGGTTACCATGAATATATTAGATGGTCTAAATAAAGAACAAGTTAGTGCAGTTGAACACATCGAAGGACCTTGTCTAGTACTTGCTGGTGCTGGTTCAGGTAAAACCAAAGTTCTAACAATGCGTGTTGCTAATTTGATTAAGCATGGAATTTATTCGGGTAATATATTGGCAATAACATTTACCAATAAAGCCGCGAAGGAAATGCGAGAACGAATTAGTAATGTTGTCGAAGATAATTATGCCTTTGTGGGTACATTTCATTCATTTGGTTTAAAAGTTATTAGAGAAAACTATGAAAAATTAGGACTTTCTAAGAATTTTACCATTATTGATTCTGATGATGTAAATAGTATAATAAAAAAAATTTTAAAGGATATGGCTTATGATCCTAAGGAGTATACTCCGGGATTTATAAAAAATAAAATTAGTTTTATTAAAAATGAGATGCTTAGTGATAGTGAGGTCGAAAAATATTTAAATAGTCCACCGGAGCAAGTAGCTGTTAAAGTCTATTTTGAATACCAACGGGTTTTAAAAAGAAATAATGCAGTTGATTTTGATGATTTGTTGAAGTTACCAACAGAATTGTTTTTGCAAGATGAAGAAGTACTCGATTATTATCAAGAAAAATATCGCTATATATTAATTGATGAGTATCAAGATACTAATGAAGTACAATATAAATGGATTAAAAAGCTGGCTGAAAAATATCGTAATATTTTTGTAGTTGGAGATCCCTCACAATCTATTTATGGTTTTCGGTGGTCAAACTACCGCAATATTCTAAATTTTGAAAAAGATTATCCTGAAGCTGTAAGTATTACTTTAAATCAAAATTATCGTAGTACTAATACCATACTTAATGCTGCAAATTCAGTGATTAAAAATAATGTTACTAGTAAAGATGTAAATTTATTTAGTGAATTAGGTGAAGGTGTTAAAGTAAAATACCTTCGTAGTTATGATGAACGTCATGAAGTTACTCTAATTATGGAAGAAATAAAAAGACTTCTTAATAATGGTTATAATTATCAAGATATTGCTATTTTATATCGGACTAATGCCCAATCCCGCATTCTTGAAGAAGGTATGTTAAAAGCTAATTATCCTTATAAAGTAGTAGGTAGTTATTATTTTTATAAACGCAAAGAAATTAAAGACTTACTTAGTTATTTGCGTCTCATTTCCAATCATGCTGATGATGTATCTTTAACTCGCGTTATCAATGTTCCTAAAAGAGGAATTGGTTCTAAATCTATTGAAGATTTAGAAACTCTTGCTAAAGAACAAAACACATCGATGTTTGAAGTATTGAGTAAACCAAAAGAATTAGAATTTAAAAAATTGATACTAGAACTAACTGAAGCGAGCAAAGATGTTGATCTTACAAAACTTATCGATTTAGTGCTTGAAAAAACCGGTATGAAACAAGAGATGGAAAAAGATAAAACTCTTGAATCAGAATTACGACTTGAAAACTTAATGGAATTTAAAAGTATCACTGAAAATTATCAACATGAAACCGGTAATGTTAATATAGAAGATTTCTTGGAAGATATTTCACTAGTAGCTGATGTATCTGAACATAATGATAATGATGAAGCAATTACTTTAATGACGATGCATTCAGCTAAAGGATTAGAATTTAAAGTTGTTTTCCTAGCGGGTATGGAAGAAAATATAATGCCTCACTCGATGTCTTTACAAGATAAAGATGGCATTGAAGAAGAAAGAAGGTTATGTTATGTAGCAATAACTAGAGCCAAAGAGCGGCTTTACATAACTAATGCTAAAAGAAGAATGCTTTTTGGAAATACTAATATGAATCCTCCAAGCCGTTTTATCGGGGAAATTGAACCAAGTTTAATTGATAAAGAAGATATTAAAGCCTTGGATACAGAAGTATTTGATAAAGAAAAATATTATAGTGATAAAGCAACACCTTACAAGCATGGTGAAGTAGTTAATCACATGAGCTTTGGTCGCGGTGTTGTTATTGATTGTGATGACCGATTTGTAACTGTTGCATTTGATAAAAGATTTGGCATTAAAAAATTCTTAAGCAATTATCAAGGACTTAAAAGGAGTGGAAAATGAAAAATTTAACTTTAGTAATTATGGCTGCTGGTATGGGAAGTCGCTTCGGAGGCTTAAAACAAATAGAACCTGTTGGACCAAACGGAGAAATTATTGCTGATTATTCTGTGTACGATGCCATACGGGCAGGTTTTAGCAAAGTAATATTTATTATTCGTAAAGAAAATCTTGATTATTTTAAAAATAATATTTGTAATAAATTTGCGGATAAAATAAAGATAGAATATGCTTTTCAAGAATTAGATATGATTCCTGATGATGTAACTTTACCTGTTGGTAGAGTTAAAATGCTCGGAACAGGACATGCTCTTTATTGTGCAAAGGATTTAATTGATGGTAATTTTGTAATTATTAATGCTGATGACTTTTATGGCTTTCACTCTTATAAAATTGCTGCTGACTTTTTTAAAGAAAAAGAAAATAGCGATGTATATCTTACTGTAAATTATCCCTTTTATGTAACTGCGAGTAAAAATGGAACTGTTAAAAGAGGAGTAGTATTTACTAATGAGGATAACTATGTTATTGATAATTTAGAATGTGAAATTTCTAAAGTTGATGATAAATTAGTAGCTAAAGCCTTATTTAAAGATGAAGAATTTACTCTAGAAGAAAATCATCCTGTAAGTGTTAACTTTTTTGGCTTTCGACCAAGTTTTCTAAAAATATTAGAAGAGGAATTTGCTACATTCATCCATCAACCATTAGATTTAAAAAGTGAATTCTTACTACCGGAGATAATTAGGCAAGGAATTTATAAAGAAAAAATAAAAATGTTATCTAAAACCAGTACTTCCAAATGGTTAGGTATAACTTATAAAGAAGACTTGCCGGAATTAAAATGGTGTATAAATGAATTAATAAAGAAAGGAGAATATCCAGAAAAACTCTGGGATTAAAAATGAATGATTTAACAAAAAGAGTAGAAGAATTAACCCGTATATTAAATGAGGCCAATTATAATTATTATGTTTTAGATAATCCAACGATTACTGATCAAGAATATGATAAATACATGCGTGAACTAATCAATATTGAAACTGAGCATCCTGAATTTGCTAGTCCTAATTCTCCAACTAATAGGGTTGGTGGTGAAGTAATTGATAAGTTTGAAAAAATTGTTCATGCGCGTCCCATGCTTAGTTTAGCTAATGTATTTAATGAAGATGAGATAAGAGATTTTGATGCTAAAATAAAAAAAGAAGGATTTATTCCTGAATATGTTTGTGAATACAAGATTGATGGTTTAAGTGTTGCTTTAATTTATGAAAATGGTAAATTAGTCCGTGGTGTAACTAGAGGAGATGGTGTAACCGGAGAAGATATAACTCATAATGTTAAAACCATTAAAAGTATTCCTCTATCTTTACCTAAGGCAATCGATATTGAAGTCCGTGGGGAAATATTTATGAATAAAAGTACCTTGAAAAAGATAAATGAACAAAGGCAAAAAGAAGGCAAGCCCCTTCTTCAAAATGTTCGCAATGCCGCCGCTGGTTCCATCCGTCAGCTAGATTCTAAGGTAACTGCTAAAAGAGAGTTAGATAATTTCATTTATTACTTACCGGAACCTGAAAAATATGGCATTAAAACCCATATAGAAGCATTAAATTTTATGAAATCTCTTGGTTTTAAAGTTAACCCCGCTAATAAATTGGTAAGTGATATTACTGGTATATTAGATTTTATTGCAGAAATTACTGAAAAAAGAAATAAGCTTCCTTATGAAATTGATGGAGTAGTTATTAAAGTAAATAATATTGTTATGCAAGAAAAATTAGGATATACTGCAAAATATCCCAAGTGGGCAACTGCCTATAAATTTCCAGCAGAAGAAGTATTAACTAAACTTACTGATATCATTTTTACAGTGGGTAGAACTGGAAGAGTTACTCCCAATGCTGTTTTAGAACCAGTAATTGTTATGGGTTCAACTATTAAAAGAGCAACATTACATAACGAAGATTATGTCTTAAGTAAACACTTAATGATTGGAGATACTGTTGCTATAAGGAAAGCCGGAGATGTAATTCCCGAAGTAGTTGAAGCAAAATTTGAACGGCGAACTGGTAAAGAAATTCCTTTTAAAATGATTCACGAATGTCCAATGTGCCACTCAAAACTAGAAAAAATTGCTGGTCAAACCGACTATTACTGTAAAAATCCTGATTGCCCAAAACGTAACATTGAAAGCATTATTCATTATGTATCTCGTGATGCGATGAATATCGAAGGACTTGGAGATGAAATCATCGAAGAACTTTATAACCTTGGTTTTGTTAAAAATATAACTGATCTATATTTTTTAAAAGACAAGAAAAAAGCTATTATGGAATTTGATGGTTATGGTGAAAAAAGTTTAAATAAAATAATTGAAAATATTGAAAATTCTAAAAATAATAGTTTAGAAAGATTATTATATGGTTTAGGAATTAAAGAAATTGGGACTAAGACAGCTAAACTTTTAGCAAGTGAATTTAGTACAATGGATATGCTTATTGGGGCAACCAAAGAAGAATTAGAAAGCATTCGTGATATAGGTAGTATAACTGCTAAAAGTGTCGTTGAATATTTTGCTAATCATAGAAATTTAATAGAAGAATTAAAAAATATTGGTATTAATATGACTTATAAAGGAAAAAATACTAAAACTAACGAAATAGTAACTGATAAAAAATTTGTTATCACCGGTACTATAACTGGCTACTCACGGAACGAAATAAAAGACAAATTAGAAAGTTTCAATGCCCGCGTTAGCACATCAGTAAGTAAAAGTACCGATATAGTCATTGTTGGAGCAAATCCCGGTAGTAAATACCAAGATGCCTTAAATTTGGGAATAACCATTTGGGATGAGGCAAAAACATTAGAAGTGTTAAATAATTTGCAATAAATAATATATATGTAGTATAATTATGTTACTCGAGGAGGGAATTTTTTTTGAATAAGTTAAAAGAAATATGGGGGAAGAATAAAGTTTTAATCGTATTAGGAATAATTCTCATCATTTGTTTTATCGCTATTTTAGTTGTAACTTTTTCTTACTTTTTCGGAGGAAGTGAATCTGTTTATGGTGATAGATTAGATGAAATTGAGTCTTATCCTATTGAAGATTCTTTTGTTAGTGAATATACTGCCAATTTAGAAAATGATGAAATGATTAATTCTGTAACCTTTGATACAAGAGGGCGAATTATCTATATCGTTATCGATTTTGTTGGTGATACATCACTGGTTGAAGCTCAAAGTAAAGCCGCAGCATCTTTAGAACAATTCAGTGAAGATATTTTATCATATTATGATATTAACTTTACTTTAACTAGTGCATCAACTGAAAATAGTGAAGGATTTACCATTATGGGTGCTCGTAATGTTGCAGGTTCAAATTTAGTTTGGAACAACAACACACCCATAGAAAGTGAAGAAGAGTAACAATGAAAAAAAAGAAGAGTTTAATAATAATTGTTGTTAGTGTAATTGCTGTTATTGCTATTGGTATTGGTTTATATTTTCTTTTAAGTGATGAATACAAATTAACAGTTGCAGAAAGAAATTGGATTAATGAAAATATTAATACGATTCAAAATTTAAATGTTATCAATAACGCTAATGTTTTTGGTAAAAATGGTGAAGGTGTTTATTATGATTTTATCACTTCTTTTGAAGAAGAATATGGATTAACTACCAATGCTATAACATTTAATAACGGAAATAATCCATCAGGTTTAACGCTCGGAGCTAAAACTAGCATCAATGATAGTGATATTGTTTTTTATGAAGATCATTATGTTTTAATTAGTAAAAATAACGAAAAAATTTCAGAAGAAGAAGATCTAACAGGAAGAACAATTGGTATTCTTACTAGTGATTTAAGTAATGTATCAAAATACATAAATAATGTAACTAATGTTAGTTTTACACAATTTGAATCTACTGAAGAATTATTCAATGTCCTAGATGAAGATATAAATTTTATAGTAGTACCTTTATTACAATATTTAGATACTATATTAAGTAATAATTATAATATTGTATATCATTTTAGTGATATTAAAGTTTACTATACTTTACAAACCGATGATTCAACTTTTAGTAGTGTTTTAAAAAAATTCTATGCTAAATGGCAAGAAAATTTTGAAGAATCTTATAACAACGCCTTATTTGATACATTCACAACATCTTTAAATATAAGTGATACCGAAATAGATTCTCTTCAAAGTGTTGCTTATAATTATGGTTTTGTTAATGCTTCCCCTTATGAAGTAATAACTGGAGGTAAATATGGTGGCATTGTTGCTGTTTATTTAAGTAAATTTAGTAACTTTGCTGGAGTTGAATTCAATTTTGAAAAATATCGTAACTTTAATAGATTTACTAAAGCAGTTGCGAGTGGTGATATCGATTTATATTTTAATTATTATAATTTTACTGATGAATTTAATCAAACAAGTGGATTAAATATTGAATATGTTATTGCAGCTCGTCGCGATAATTTTGAAGTAATAAAATCAGTTAATTCCCTTATTGGTAAAACAGTATATGTTATGGAAAATAGTAAAATATATGATTATATCAAAGATATTTCAGGTATAAATATTGAAACATTTGCTACAATCAATGATCTATTCAAATTAAATAAACGTGATGTTTATATTATTTTAGATAAATTTACTTTTGATTATTATAGTGATAATCGTCTTGATAACTATACTGCTAGATATAGTGATTACATCGATTCAGTTTATACATTTAAGGTAAGAACTGATAGTGCATTATATCGTTTATTAGATAAATATATTAGTTTCTTAGATGAAGAAGAAGTAATTATTGAAGGATTAGATAATCATTATGAAACTATTAAAAGTGGTGGAGTAATAACCAAAATTGCTGAATATATTTTATATATTGCCATTATTGCCATCATTATTGCCTTAATAGTAATAAAGAAAAGTAAAAAGATATCAATTGCTCGTAAGATAAAAAGAGAAGATAAAATGAAGTTTATTGATCAACTTACTTCGTTAAAAAATCGTAATTTCTTAAATGAAAATATCGAAACGTGGAATAATAATACTATCTATCCGCAAGCTATACTTGTAATTGATTTAAATAAGATTCAAGAAATTAATGACTTATATGGATATAATGAAGGGGACAGGCAAATTAAAGCAGCTGCTAATATACTAGTTAAAACCCAACTTGATAATAGTGAAATCTTGCGTACAGATGGTAATGAATTTGTTATTTATTTAGTAGGTTATAGTCAAAAACAAATAAGCAATTATATTCATAAATTAAATAAAGAAATAAAAAAATTACCGTATGACCACGGAGCTGAATTTGGTTATAGTATGATTATGGATGATATTAAAACTATTGAAGATGCTTTAAATGAAGCGGTAGAAGATATGAAAAAACAAAAAGAAGCGGGAAAAAATGAAAAAGAAATTAAAAGGTGAGTTGAAAGAATTTTTTGATAATTTTATAAAAGTTTTAAAAAGACCAGATATGGCTATTTTGCCTGGGCAATTAGCCTTTTTCTTCGTTTTAGCCATAGTTCCTACCATAACTCTTATTAGTTATGGAGCAACTGCCTTAAATTTATCAACAGATATTATTTTTGATTTTTTAGCAAATGCTTTTTCTAAAGACATTGCATCTCTTTTACTTAATATTCCCAAGACGGAAAATATATCAGGTTTAAGTTTCTTTATTGTTGTTCTAGTAGGTTACATTACGGCATCTAATGGTCCTGCATCAATTATTGTTACATCTAATATTATATATGGAGAAGAACAATCCGGATTTTTTAAACGAAGATTAAAAGCCTTAATAATGACTTTTTTCTTAGTTTTACTTTTCATATTTATGCTCGTAGTTCCTGTATTTGGTGATAAAATAATAGAACTATTTCAAATTGTCGATTTAAATAGTTCTATAACTGAAAAAGTTACAATGATTATAACTATTTTACAAGGACCAATTACTTGGTTAATAATGTATTTCTTTATTAAAATAATTTATACGATCGCTCCGAATAAAAAGATTAAAAGTAAAACCGTTGGATATGGAGCATTATTTACTAGTTTTGCCTGGATAATTATTACCTATATTTATTCTTATTACATTAACAATATTGCCTACTATGCAACATTCTATGGTAGTCTTGCTAATATAGTTATACTAATGATTTGGATTTACTTACTTGCTTATGCTTTTACCATTGGTATGGCTCTAAATTATCGTAAAGAAGAAGTTGAATTAGAAAAAACTGGCACTATAAAAGTAGATAAATAGATAATAATAAGGATATGTACAACAGATATTACTTATGTACATGATTTTCTTTTCGATATTAATCTAGTATTAATTTACTAACAATATTGAAAAGTAATATCTTGAAGTTCCCTTTAGGGAACTTTGTTTTTGTTTTGTAGACAAATAATTACTTATTTGTTAAAATAAAATACAAGGAGTAGTAAAAAATGAGTAAAAATAAAAAACGTAATAAAATAAGTTTTGGTAAATACTTAAGCATATTTTTATTAATTGTAAGCTTACTTGTTTTAGTATTAGTTTATTTTATTAACATCTTACCTTTAGAATATTTTATAGTATTAGTTATTCTAATTCTGATTACAGATTTATTTTCCGTAATGCTTTTATTATCCCAAAATCGTATTCGTAATGTAATAGGTATTCTTTTAACTATTATATTATTAATATTAATGATTTTTGGAATAACTTATGAATTAAATACCATAGATTTTTTAAAACAATTTGGGTTTAATAGTTATAAAACGGAAAATTATAATGTTTTGGTTTTAGATAGTAGTGAGTATGATGAATTAAGTGATTTAAATGACCTTTCTATTGGTCATTTAAATCTAGATACTCATAAAGGCTTAGAAGAAGCAGTTACGGATATTAAAAAGGAAATCAATTTTACATCCAAAGTGGGAGAAGATATTGGCAATTTATCTAATTTACTTGCATCAAGTGAAGTTCCGGCGATTATTTTAGAATCAGCTCAACTTAGTATTTTGAAAGAAGAAAATAAAGAATTTTATGATAATTTACGTATTATTTGGAGTACCGATATTGAAATAGAAATAGCTAATATTGGTAAGTCTGTTGATGTAACTAAAGATTCTTTTAATATCTTAATATCAGGTATTGATACTTATGGAACAATCACGAAAGTATCACGAAGTGATGTCAATATTTTAGTTACAGTTAATCCAAGTACACATAGTATTTTACTTACTAGTATTCCAAGAGATTATTATGTTTTAATACCTGAATTTAATGAATATGATAAACTTACTCATGCAGGCATTTATGGCATTGAAACATCTGTTAGTACTATTGAAAATTTACTTGATACTACTATAAATTATTATGTCAAAGTAAATTTTACATCTTTAGTTGATATAGTTGATGCTCTTGGAGGTATAACTGTTGAATCTAATTATGATTTTACGACGCAAGATAATTATCACTTTACTAAAGGAAGTAATAAACTTAATGGTAAAGAAGCATTATCCTTTGCTCGTGAGAGAAAAGCCTTTGCTGATGGTGATCGCATCCGCGGTCAAAATCAAGAATTAATTTTGGCATCTTTAATAAATAAAGCCATGAGTCCTAGTATTATTACTAATTATGTTGATTTATTAAATGCTTTAGATGATAAATTTGTAACTAATATAACTAATGAAGAAATAACTAATTTTATAAAAAAACAAATTTCCGAAATGTCTTCTTGGAATATTGATTCCATTAGTCTAGATGGATCTAATGCCTATGATTATACATATAGTTATAAAAGCCAAAAATTATATGTTATGAAACCATATAAAGAATCAATATTAAATGCTAAAGAACAAATAAATAGTACTCTTTTAAAGTAAGTGTCAAGTAGACACTTATTTTTTTGCCACATTTTATCTTTATTTGTCGAAGTTGTTTAAAACATAAATATTTTGCTCTATATTTAGTATGTAAGGTGATTACATGTTAAAAATGGACTTAGAATTTAATAAAGGAATACTTTTTGTTAGATTGCGAGGTAAACTTATCAGGAAAAATTGTTATAAGATAAATAATTATTTAAATCCTGTTTTAAAAAAGCACAAAATAAAATATGTAGTTTATAATTTCTTCTTTTTAGAAGATATCGATTCCTCAGGAATCGATGCCATATTAAATACCAAATATATTGTTAAAAACAATAAAGGTAAAATAAGAATGTGTGAAATAAATGATAATATTAAAGAAAAAATAAAAAGAACAAGACTGGCTAGAATAGCAAATGAACTAGCAGCCTTCAAGTTGCTCGAGGTGGCATAATGGATAATGTTTTAGAAAGTGTAATTAAAAGTAGTGCAGGGCTCATTTGGAAAATATCTAAAATGTTTTATGGCGTAGAAAAAGCTGATTTATATCAAGCAGGTGTTCTTGGTGTCATAAAAGCTTATAATAATTATCAAAGTGATGGTGATACTAAGTTTAGCACTTATGCTTATAAATATATTTATGGAGAAATGTACGCTGTTGCTTCATCTAAAAGTATAAAAATAAGTAAAGATATTTTAAAACTTGGTAAAATGATTGAACATGGACGTAATATATTAGCCCAAAAATTATTACGTACTCCATCAAATAAAGAACTTGCTGCATTCTTAGAAATAGAAGAGGACAAAATAGAACAAGCTTTATTTTGGGCAAGTAGTATAATATCAATTGATAATGATACCGATGATGAAAGAAGCCTACATGAAACTATTGCTTTAGAAGAGAGTATAACCCAAGATGAAAAAATGTTATTAAATGATTCTCTTGATACTCTAAATCCTTTAGAAAAAGATATTATAAGTGCTCGTTATTATGAGGATTTAACCCAAAGTGAAACAGCTAGAAAATTAGGAATTACCCAAGTTATGGTATCTAGATATGAAAGTAAAAGTTTAGCTAAAATGCGAAAGTTTATGTATATGTAATTATTTTCCTAACATACTAATGTTAGGTGATCATATGAATAAAGAAGAATATAAGAAGTTAGTTGATAAGCATACTCCTAAAGAACCTAAGTTACGTAATATTGGAGTTGCTTTTTTAGTGGGAGGCATTATTGGTTTTATCGGTGAATTTTTAATATTTATATTAACTGAATCCTTTGGTATGTCCCAAAGTACTGCTGGTATTTGGGCGTGTCTTATTGTTATTGGGACTGCTAGTTTACTTACCGCTTTTGGTTTTTTTGATAATTGGGTAACTAAATGTAAGTGTGGACTAATTATACCTACAACGGGTTTTGCTCATAGTGTAACCAGTAGTGCACTTGATTATAAAAAAGATGGACTAATAACTGGGCTTGGATCTAACTTTTTTAAACTTGCGGGATCTGTAATTTTATATGGTGTCATTTCTGCATTTATATTAGTGATTGTGCGGGTGGTTATCAGTGGCTAGTACGAAATATAAAAATGTTTATTTGAGTGATTTTGTTACTTTAGTAGGACCTTTAGAAAGAGAAAGTCATTTAAAAAAATATAATTTAGAAATGCTTGATTATTACTATGGTGAAAAAACCTTTGAACAAGCAGAGATAAAAATGCAAAAATCAGTAATTGATCTTTTGCTTCAAAAAAATTGTTTAAAAAATTCGGATGTTTCTTTATTAGTCGGGGGAGACTTAACTAACCAAATTGCTATAACTAGTTATAGCGCCAAAAACTATAATTTTCCCTTTCTTGGAGTATATTCGGCATGTGCAACATTCGTTGAAAGTTTAATTGTTGCCAGTAACTTTGTTGAACATTCTAATTTTAAAAAAGTTATTGGTGTTACTAGTTCGCATAATTTAACAGCTGAAAAGCAATTTCGTTATCCAATTGAATATGGTGCACCTAGACCACATACTGCAACATTTACCACCACTGGAGCTATTGCCACTCTTATAAGTAAAAAGCCTAGTAAGATAAAAATAGAATCATCAACTATTGGAACCCCAGTAGATATGGGGATTAGTGATGCCAACAATATGGGAGCCGTAATGGCACCCTCAGCTGCATCAACTCTTATGATGCACTTAACGGAATTAAAAAGAGATGTTTCTTATTATGATTTAATACTTACTGGGGACTTAGGTTGTGTTGGTGCCAAAATTTTAGAAGATTATTTAAAGACTAATTATAATATTAAGATGAAAAAATATTTAGATGCCGGTTGTGAACTTTTTTTAGATAGTCAAGAAACTTATGCCGGAGGAAGTGGACCTGCTTGTCTTCCGTTAGTTTTATTTAATAAAATTTTAACTACCAAAAAATATAAAAAGATTTTAATAATTGCAACTGGAGCGCTACATTCCGTTGCTCTAGTTAATCAAGCAAAACCGATACCAGCCATAGCTCATGCTCTTAGTTTGGAGGTGGAATAGATGAATTTTTTATATGCTTTTTTATTCGCAGGCTTTGCTTGTGCTATTGCCCAAATAATTTTGGATAATACCAAACTTACTCCCGGACATATAACAAGCATTTATACAGCAGTTGGAGCATTCCTTTCTTTTTTAGGTATCTATGATAATCTAATTTCTAAATTCGGAGCAGGTGCCACAACTCTTATTTCTAATTTTGGACACATGTTATATTCTGCTGCTATCCAGGGATATAATGAAGAAGGGTTCTTAGGAATATTTACTAATATGCTAACAAAATCATCAGCAGCTATTACTGGGGCTATTGTTTTTGCTTTCCTTATAGCTTTAGTATTTAAACCAAAAGATTAACAAAACAAACGTTTGTAATTTCTTGTTGACTTTTAATAGAAAGTATATTAAAATTAATTTGTATCAGGGTAAAAAAATATTAGGAGGAAACAATGAAATCAACTAAAGAAGAAAAGAATAAAGATAAAGCATTAGAGCAAGTCCTAGCTGATATTGAAAAACAATTTGGGGCTGGAGCGATAATGAAATTAGGGGATAATGAACATATTGAAGTTGATGTGGTATCTAGTGGTTCTATTGCAATTGATGTTGCTTTAGGTGTTGGAGGTTATCCAAAGGGACGAATTATTGAAATATATGGACCTGAATCTAGTGGTAAAACAACAGTTGCATTGCAAGCCATTGCTGAAGTGCAAAAGGCTGGGGGAAGAGCAGCATTTATCGATGCGGAACATGCTCTTGATCCTGTATATGCTAAAAAACTTGGAGTAGATATTAATGAATTGTTGCTAAGTCAACCAGACACCGGCGAACAAGCCTTAGAAATTTGTGATGCTTTAGTTAAGAGTGAGGCAGTAAATATTATTGTTATCGATTCTGTTGCAGCTTTAGTTCCGCAAGCCGAAATCGATGGTGAAATGGGAGATTCTCATGTCGGTTTGCAAGCTCGTCTTATGTCTCAAGCCTTAAGAAAACTCTCAGGCACGATGAATAAAACGAAAACAACAGCAATATTTATTAACCAACTTCGGGAAAAAGTAGGAGTAATGTTTGGTAATCCTGAAACTACTCCTGGTGGTAGAGCCTTAAAATTTTATTCGACAATTCGCCTTGATGTCAGACGTGGTGAACAAATAAAAGTAGGGGATCAAATTGTTGGTAATAAAACTAATATTAAAGTAGTAAAAAATAAAGTTGCACCGCCATTTAAAACAGCAACAGTTGATATCATGTATGGTGAAGGAATATCTAAAGAAGGCGAAATAATCGATCTTGCAAGTGACTTAGCCATTGTTGATAAATCAGGAGCTTGGTATTCCTATAATGGCGAAAAAATTGGACAAGGAAAAGAAAATGTTAAAACATACTTAAAAGATAATCCAGCTATTCGTGATGAAATAGAAGAAAAAATTCGGGAACATTATGGTTTTTTCAAAAAAAAGGAAAAGACGGAAAAGAAAGATTAGAAACGTCATAAAAAAGTCAAAATATTTAAATTTGACTTTTTTATTTTAAAAAGAAATTGACTTTATGAAGATATTATTTTAAAATGTTTATAGGATAGGTAAGAGGCATATGAAAAAATTAGCACAATTAAAAGAATTGTTTAATAAAGATATAACTAATACCTTAAATAAACATAAAATACCTCTAATTGCAGGATTAGTTGTATTTCTTTTGGCGTGTATTGGAATTTTTATAACATATGCTTATTATCAAGTTACCGATATTACTCCAATTATCGGTGGTTCTACTGGTGATATTGCAGACTTAGAAGTCAGAGTTATGGCAGAAGAACGCGATACCAACGGCAACGGCTTAGGTTCATATGCCCTTTATCCTTATATACCTGAGGCTGGTTATGCTTATAATGAAGGTAAGAGTTATTGTACTAACGGTTCAACAATAAATTATAATCCTGCAACCTTTGATGCTGATATCACCGCTTATGGTCATGATGTTTGTTATCTATACTTTGATTCAACAGCTAATCTTGATTTAACTTTGAATGTCTATGCTCAAAATATTGATTCTGATGGTAATGGTATTGAAGGTGAATATACTAAATTAGAAACAACTGCCTTACCAAGCATTGGTTATGTGCTTAATACCGAAAAGAGTAGTTGTGAAAATGGTTCATCTTTAAGTTATAGTGATGAAGAAAACATGTTTACCGTTGATGCCACTGGTAAAGATGTATGTACTGCTTATATGGATGCAATAGATGTTGACATTCAACTTAAATTATTTATTCAAGCTAAAGCTGGTTCGTCGACCTATTATGAATCTGATACAATTCCATCAAACGTTTATTACGAATTAGGTAGCGATTCAGCTTGTACTGGGTCTGCAAATGCCGATGCCTTATCTATTCAAAATCAAAAAGTAGTTATTGCAGCTGCTAGCAGAACAAGCTGTGTTGCTTATCTAGATGTAACAAGTGGGCCAATTATTGAAAGTATGAATGTCGAATTGGATGGAACAACAGCTAATATTACGCTTTCAAATAGTAACATAGGTACTTCACCAACAACATATTACTATAGTAGTAATGGCGGAGAATCTTGGGATTCGGCTACAACTAATACATATTCTTATAGTAATATTGGTAATGGTACTACTAAATTCATGGCTTATACAACCGATGCTAGTGGTAAAACATCCGCTATCCTTGAAACTAATGAATATATTTTAAATGGTATATATGATTATAGCAATGCAGTTCAAACTGTTACAGTTGAAAAAAGTGGCTATTATTATTTACAAGTATGGGGAGCTCAAGGTGGAACATATAATGCGACATATGCTCCTGGGGGTCTAGGAGGTTATTCCAAAGGCTATGTTCACTTAAATGCTGGCGATACTTTATATGTTCATACTGGTGGGCAAGGAAGTTATGGAACGACTAATAGTACAACTGCCGTATCTGGTGGAGGTACTAATGGTGGTGGAAATGCCGGCTATCGCGGTGGCGGTGGCGGTGGCGGAACTGATATCCGTATTAACCAAGATGATTTACTTGCTCGTGTAATCGTTGCTGGTGGTGGCGGTGGATCATTCTACAAATCTTCATCAATAAAAGCTGTCGGTGGAGCTGGCGGTGGAACATCTGGAGTCGACGGTGGCTATCACAGTTCATCATATGCTTATTATAATGGAAAAGGTGGAACTCAAACCGCTGGTGGAGCTGGCGGTACTGCCGAAGTAACCGAATATTATGGTCAAGCTGGATCATTTGGTGTAGGCGGAAACACTGGTAATAGATTCCAAAGTACGTCGATTTACTCTAATGGGGCTGGCGGCGGCGGTTGGTATGGCGGCGGCGGTTCAGGTCACTATAATGGTAGTTCTAATACTAGATATACCGGCGGCGGCGGTGGTTCAGGTTATATCTATACTGAATCAACCGCAATAAATTATCCAGAAGGTTGTCTTTTAAACAGTAATTATTATTTAACTAGTGCAAGTACACATGCTGGTAACACTTCGTTTATTTCCCCAACAGGAACCGCGGAAACCGGACATGCTGGTAACGGTTATGCTAAAATTACCTACATTGGTGAAACCTTGTCCTAGGAGTTATTATGAACTGTACAAGATGTGGAAAACCACTACCAAATCGTGGTGTAACCTGCAAGTTCTGTGGAACTTTAATGGATCAAGAACAAATAGATTATCAACGTAAAATGAATGATAAACATAATGAACGTATTGAACTATTAAGTGAAAAATACGGTAGAGAAAATAATATAGAATATCGCAAACCTAAGGAAAATAAAGTCTTAGGTCTTGCGATTATTATAATTGTACTTTTATTTTTAATTATATTAACCATACTAATTAATGTAATTAGATAAAAGGTGATAATATGTTATTTATATGTATTAAAATTTTTTTAGCAAGAATAGTAGATGTAAGTCTAGGTACAGTAAGAACTGTCCTAGTAGTAAAGGGGAAAAACTTTACACCTGCTATTGTTGCTTTTTTTGAAGTCTTAATTTGGTTCTATGCGGCTCGTGAAGCTTTAAATACAGAAATTAATTCCATACTAATTCCTATATTTTATGCCGGAGGTTATGCAGCAGGAACATACTTTGGAACATTTATATCTACGCATTTTTTTGAAAGCCTTATCGGCGTTCAAGTTATAACCAATACTTCGCTTGAATCTAAAATGTTAAAAGAAATTCGATCCTCCGGCTTCGGAGCATCTGTTATTGATTTAAAAAATACCCATGAAAAAACTAAAAAAAATATGTTAATAATTCATCTTAATAAAAGTAAATTAAAAAAACTAACCAAAATTATTCGTCGTAATGATCCTGATGCATTTGTAGTAATAAGCGAAAATAAATATATCCAAAATGGTTTGATAAAATAAGGCATACCTCGACAAAACTAGACAAAATCTCCTATGGACTAGAGGTTAATTATGTGTTAGCATAATTAACCAAGGAAAAAATTACTAATAAAAACCTAGGTAATTAGTATTTTTCTTACTAATAAATTAAAGGAGGGATTTTGATTGACAATAGTAGAAGATATTGTTGGATCAGGTGATGATTTTTTTAAAGCAGTAATGTTATCTAAAAAGGGGAAAAAGATACTTGAACAAATAATTGGTCAAGTATTGGGTA
>CALVUU010000024.1 GCA_944363655.1 uncultured Bacilli bacterium
CATTATTTATGGAATATTCATATCTTACTATATTATTTGTTCCATTTGTCCCACTTGGTGTTAATGTTATACTATTCCATGTTGTACTTGCATTTACACTTGTTACTACTGGTAATATATATACTTCTGTTGTTATCTTTTCATAATATTCTGTTGATTCTCTATTATTACTATCTACTACTTTTATTCTTATATCATATTCAGTTGAATCTGTTAAGTTTGTAAATGTATAGGTATTATTACTTGTTTCTATCCAATCATTATCATTTATCTTATACATGTATTTAGTTACATTATTACTTCCACCACTTGCAGTTACATTTACTGTAATACTATCTAATGTAACACTATGTGTTACATTATCTATTGTTGGTATAACATATTCATTGGTTGTTACATTTGTTTCATATACATTTGATTTTATATTATTTGTATCTACTACATAACTGTATACTTTATATTCTGTATTTGATTTTAAATTAGTAAATTCATAATTGGCTTCACTACTTTCTATAAATTCTACTGTATCTATACTTCTTGTATTACTTACTTCTTCTATTCCATAATAGTATTTATCAATACTTCCACTACCTAAGGTTACATCAGGTGTTACTCTTATACTATTATATGTTGTTGTTGATTCTATATTATTAATCTCTGCTAGTTCATAACTACTCATTTTATCTTGAGTTATATATAGTTTTCCTGTTAATGTTTTATTAGTATTTGCTTGTTGGTCTGTATCTAAATTAACTAAAGTTACTTCAATATTCCAATCATGTATTGTTTCAGTTGTATTTGTTGCACTTATTTCATAATCAGGAACAAGTAAGAATCCTCCAGTTCTTGTAGTTATATCAAAACCATCTTCATAGTGGACTAAACCTGTAATATTTTCTACCCTGTTTCCATTTGGGTCTGTTACATTTAGTAATATCTCAGGTTTGCCATCACTTGTTGTATAAATAAAATCATTTTCTTCTATTATTAAATATATATTATATGTAGCACTTGTACTACTTGTTGTATCACCTGCTCTAAGTAAAGCTGTACCAGTTGTACTATCTGATAGATTACCCATAGACGCACCAAAATTATCTTGATTTGCTTGAATATATATTGAATCACCAAAATTAAATGATAAAAGATCTGTTGTACCAGTTATGATATTTGTATCAATAGTTCCACTATGGTTACCTTGCATAAAAAAGTATGCATATGTTGCACCAATTACCATACTTAAAAATGTAATTGTTGCTATTATTAGTAATATTTTATTCTTTTTATTCATAAACAACCAACCTTTATTTTAGTATAACAAGAAACACTCAAATATCTTGTCGAACTATGTATAATTATTTAAAATTTTGCAAAATAATAACTACTAGACTATATAAATAATTATAAATAAATGAAAATAAATATAAAAGTAATCAATTTGATATCACAATTATTCTACTTTCATGAAAATTATAGCTATTAAAAATAGCAAAGTATACGGACAAACCGTCCATATAAAATATCCCACATTTCTTTAATAATTGTTATAGGTGATAAACCATGCATAATGATAATTATTATTATAATATAATAAGAAGAAACATTAAAAAATATCGCATTGATGCTAAATTAACACAACAAGAATTAGCAGATAAAGCAGGTATAACTATGAATTATTTAAGTAAAATTGAAAGTAACAAAATGCAAAGAGGATTTAGTATAGTAATACTTGGAAGAATTGCTGATGCCTTAGAAATTGATATAAAAAATTTCTTTAATGAAAACTAAAAGCAAGAATTTTTAAGATTTCTTGCTTTTAGTTTTAGATAAATATAATCATATAAAGGAGATTAATTTTACCATAATAAACTCCAATATGCAATTTTTTCCCACGACTTTTAACCCAAACATGCAATTTTTTCTCCAGAAAAAGAAAAAAGATAAGCACGAAACTTATCTGAAAAAGAATATATATCTAATTAAGTGATTAATCAAACTAATTAATATATAATTGCTTTTTGCAATATAATAATATCATAATTTTATATGAATTACAATCATTTTATAAACATTGCATCTCCAAAAGAGAAAAATCTAAAATTATTTTTTATTGCATAATCATATGCGTTTAAAATATTTTCTTTACTTGATAATGCTGAAACTAGCATTAAAAGAGTACTTTTAGGTAAGTGAAAATTAGTAATTAAGCCATCAATAGCTTTAAATTCAAATCCCGGATAAATAAATATGTCAGTATTACCACTGCAAGGCACAAACTTATCATGATTTTTTTTAACAGTTTCTAAAACTCTTGTTGAAGTAGTACCAACAGCATAAATCTTACCCTTGGCATTATTTAAAGTATCTGCTGCATCTTTACTTAATACATAGTATTCACTATGCATATGATGTTTAGTAATATCAGTTACTTCAACTGGTCTAAATGTTCCAAGACCAACATGAAGAGTTACATAAACTAAAGTAACGCCTTTTTTCTTTATTTGTTTTAATAGTTCATTAGTAAAATGTAAGCCAGCAGTTGGAGCTGCAGCAGAACCAATATTTTTAGCATATACCGTTTGATACCGAGATTGATCACTCAACTTTTCATGAATATATGGTGGAAGTGGCATAGAACCTAAACTTTCAAGTATTTCCATAAGAATACCTTTATATAATAACTTAACTATGACTATTCCTTCATCCTTTTTTTCAGTGACTTCTGCTTTTAATTCACCGTTTCCAAAAAATATAATTGTACCTACATGTAGTCTTTTCTGAGGACGAGATAGACACTCCCAAGTATCTCCTTCAATATTTTTTAAAAGTAATAATTCAATTACTGCATGAGTATCAGTTTTTTCGCCAATTAATCTTGCAGGAATTACTTTAGTATCATTTAAAACAAGAATATCTTCAGGATTTAAATAATCAATGATATTTTTAAATACATCTTCTTTTAACTTACCACTTTTTTTATCCATAACAAGTAGTTTAGAATCACTCCTATTTTTAAGGGGTGTTTGGGCAATTAAATGTGGTGGTAAATCATAATTGTATTCTTCTATATTCATTTAATTATTTCCTCAAATCTATCCATTACTTCATTATTAATATCATCAATTGTTCTAATTACATCATTTTTAACACAATCTATTTTAATATAACCATATTTTTCGGTAAGTTCCAAATATGCTTGTTCTGCTCTTTGTAAGTGTTCGCGACTTGCTTCATGTTGATCTGCCAATTCAGCTCTACTATTTTTTAAAATAGCTGCATAGGAAGAAGGCATATATAAAAATATAACAGCATCAGGTCGAGGAAGTTCCATAATACCAAATTCTAATTCATCAAGTTTTTCATACATTTTTAATCTTTCTTCTTTAGTTTCTAATTTACCACCTTGATGTGCCATATTAGATTCAACATATCTATCTAATAAAACTATATCCCCATTATTTAAATGATCTATTATTTCTTTTATATTATATCTACGATCTGCCGCATAGTAAGCGGATGCAACAAGGGCATCAACATTGGGAGCACCTTCATTAAACCAGCCATCACAAATATATGATTTACCCAAATAAGGACCTCCAACTATCCTACCAGTTGGAGTATCATATCTAGGAAAACTATAATTATAAATTTTTATTCCTTTTTTCTTACACCTTTCAACTACTCTTTTAGTTTGCGTTTCTTTACCGGAACAATCAGTTCCTTCAATTACAATTAATCTACCTTTCACTTATATCACCACACTTTTTTATATTTTTCTTGTTAAATTTATTCCTTCTTTAAAACCACAAGTACTACTGCATTTATAATCAGGGAAAGTACATCTTGCCCCATGTGTATATTTTTCTATATCTTGCGCTAGTTCATCATTGCTTTCCATTAAAGCCTCATAATATTTATTTAAAGTATCCTTAGTCTGCCGCATTATTTCTAATTGTGCAGCACTACAAAGTCTTTCTTTACATTTTAAAATAAAATTTTCATAAGTTCCTCTTTCATATACAGTAACTAACTCTCCAGTTGGATAAATATTTGCAACACTTCTTATGTCATTAAGCCATTCCTTAATTAAGTCTTCATCATCTTCTAATATCGGCGGAACAAAAAACTCTTTTTCTTCTAATAACTCCATTTTATAATCAAGAGTCCTATGTCTTTGCGCTTGCGCAAGACAAGCAAATGATGCTTTATAGTGTGTCGCATAAACATCTCCAAAATAATCTTTTTTATTTTGAAGATGTTCTCCAAATAAAGAAATGCTTCTATCCTTATCATTAGTTAAAAGTCCTGCATCTAATACATTAAGTCTTTCTAATTCAGATATAAATTCTTCCATTGATAAAGCCAGTTTTTTTTCAAAATCTTTACTTTTATCACAATTAGCAATATATTTTTTTAACCAAGATACAATATAATTTATTTGTCTTAAAGAAACAGTATAAATCATCGTCGTTGGCATAAATACGGTAACTAAATAACGAGCATTTTCTTGAGCTAGTTTTTTAATTTTACTATCATTATAAATATTACCATATTCATATTTAATCTTACGTTCAAATATTTTCATCCATTTTTCATATAATCTATGTTCTTCTTCTGTTATTACTGAATACTTACCAGGTTTTATCGGCGTATATCTAGCCGATTTTTCACTAGTTGTATATTCTTTTTCATTATTTAAAACCATTGCTAATATTTTAGGAATATTAGTAATATTTAGACTCATATAAATATGATCATATACACTATGATGTCCATTATCTTTAGTTAAACTTATTCTTTTTCTTGTTTTTTCTTCTGCTTCATTAATTAAATTATTATAACCATCTTGATCATAACAAACCCCTGCAAATTTACCACTTAATAATAAACTTTTATCTAAATCAAACTTCCCCGATTTATCTAAAAAATATGTTGCAGCAATATCTACTTTTATCATTACTTCATCTCCTTTTATTCATACCACAATGGGTATTTACTTGTTATTTCTAGTACTTCTTTTTCTAAATTTTTAAGTATTTCTTCATTATCATGATTTTTTAAAGCCATAGCAATAATACTACCAATTTTAATAAAATCATCTTCTTTTAATCCTCTTGATGTCATTGCTGGAGACCCTAACCTTATACCACTGGTATATAATGGACTTTCTGTATCATTAGGTATAGCATTTTTATTTACGGTTATATGGATACTATCTAGTAAGTTTTGTGCCTCAGCCCCCGTTAGGCTACATGCACTTTTTACATCGATTAATATTAAATGATTATCAGTTCCTCCAGATACAATATGAAATCCTTCTTTTTCTAAAGTTTTGGCTAAAGCTTTAATATTTTTTAAAACTTGTTTTTGATACTCTTTAAATTCCGGTTGGAGTGCTTCATAAAAACACTGTGCTTTAGCCCCGATTACATGCATTAATGGTCCACCTTGAATACCTGGGAAAATAACTTTATCTATCTTTTTAGCAATTTCTTCATTAT
The DNA here is from genome assembly GCA_944363655.1 of uncultured Bacilli bacterium. The sequence continues at coordinate 5,502 of CALVUU010000024.1, forward strand.
TAGTAAGTATTAAGCCTCCACGTGGGCCTCGTAAAGTTTTATGAGTAGTTGTTGTTACTACATCTGCATATTCTACGGGATTAGGGTGTAGTCCTGCAGCAACTAATCCTGCAATATGAGCCATATCAACGAATAGGTATGCTCCAACCTCATCAGCAATACTCCGAAACTTAGCAAAATCAATAACCCGCGAGTAAGCAGAAGCTCCTGCAATAAGCATTTTTGGTTTTTCGCGTTTTACTTTTTCTCTTAAAGCATCATAATCAATCATTTCAGTAACAGGATCTACATCATAATCTACTATTTCATAATCCATGCCACTAAATGACATTTTATGACCATGTGTTAAATGTCCCCCGTGCGATAAATTCATGCCCATTACTTTATCCCCATGCTTTAAAAGCGCTCGATAAACAGCCATATTAGCACTAGATCCTGAATGCGGTTGAACATTAGCAAATTTAGCATTAAATAACTGTTTAGCATAGTCTCTTGCCGTATTTTCAAATATATCAATATATTCACATCCGCCATAATATCTTTTTGTAGGATACCCCTCAGCATATTTGTTAGTAAGGATGCTTCCTTGTAATTTTAATACATCATTTGAAACATAATTTTCTGATGCTATTAATTCAATATTTTCCTCTTGTCTTTTTCTTTCTTTTCTTAAAGTATCTTCTAATATTTTATCCATTATTTTTCCCTCTCCTTCATATAAACTAAATTATCTATAATCATGGCAACAGTCATCGGTCCAACACCCCCGGGATTTGGAGTTATATAGCCTACAACATCTAATACATTATCAAAATCGACATCACCATATATCTTGCCGTTTTCTCTAGTTACACCGACATCAATAACTGTTGCACCAGCCTTTACCATATCTTTTTTAATTAAATGTTTTACCCCTGTTGCTGATATTAATATATCAGCATTCTTAGTTACTTCACTTAAATTTCTCGTCTTCGAGTGTGCAAGTGTAACTGTTGCATTCATATTTTCTAAGGCTAAACTAAGGGGATGCCCCACAATATTACCTCGACCTACAATTACAGTGTTAGCTCCACTTATAGGTATTTTATAATATTCTAACAATTTAATAATACCTTTAACAGTACAAGGTAAGATGGTATCTTTACCTAAATATAAATTATAAATATTATCTCTAGTAAAGCCATCTACATCTTTTTTAGCATCAATTAAATTACTACATTTATCATAATCTATATATTCTGGTACAGGGCTTTGTAAAATTATACCTGTTATATTTATATCAGCATTTAACTTTTTAATTAACTCAAGCAAAGTTTGTTCTTCCGTATCTTCTGGTAAGATATATTTTTCTACATCAATTCCTACATAATTACAAGCTTTTTCTTTATTTTTAATATATATCTTACTAGCATCATTATTACCTACTAAGATTATAGCTAACTTAATGGATAAGTTTTCTTCTTTAATTTTTATTTTTAGTTCATCTAAAATTTTATCACGAACCATTTTGCCATCTAAAATCAAAATAATCCCCCACTTTCAAATAAACTTCTGTTGTGATCTATTCCTAAGTGTTCGTAAGATTTTTCGCAAGCAACACGACCACTCCGCGTTCTTTTGATAAAGCCTTCTTGTAATAAAAATGGTTCTACAACATCTTCAATTGTGGAAATTTCTTCCCCAATAGCTGTCGATATTGTCTCAACCCCCACAGGTCCTCCATTAAATTTATTTATTAACGCCTCCAAATACTCGATATCAATAGAATCAAGCCCATATTTATCCACATTAAGGCGATCCAAGGACTCTAAAGTAATATCTAAATCTATTTTACCATCGCCTTTAACTAAAGCAAAATCACGAACTCTTTTAAACAAACGATTAGCAATTCTAGGGGTCTTACGACTCCGTTTAGCAAGTTCCACCGCCGCTGCATCATCGATATTCATACTTAAAACCCGACTAGTCCTTTTAACAATACTAGCCAACTCTTCATCTGAATAAAATTCTAATTTATTGACAATACCAAATCGATCCCGAAGTGGTCCTGATAAGTCTCCAGCTCTTGTCGTTGCTCCAACTAAAGTAAACGGTGGTAAATCTATTTTAACACTTCGACTTTTTCCCTCAGTACCAATTACAATATTAATGGTAAAATCTTCCATCGCTGAATATAAAATTTCTTCAATAAAAGATGGAATTCGATGTATTTCATCAATAAATAAAACATCTCCTGGATCAAGGGTTGATAAAATCGCCGCTAGATCTCCACTTTTTTCAATCGATGGACCAGTAGCAGTTTTAATATTACTTCCCATTTCATTGGCTATAATATGAGCCAAAGTAGTTTTACCTAAACCCGGAGGTCCATATAGCAAAACATGATCGAGTGGTTCGTTTCTCATCTTAGCTGCCTCAATAAATATTCTTAAATTTTCTTTTATTTTTTCTTGACCAACATATTCATCTAAATTTTCTGGTCTTATACTTTTATCAAAAATATCTTCCGGTCTTAAATCTCCTTCAACAATGCGTTCTTCCATTTGCTAGCCTCCTTTAACTAAATTTATTATACAATATAAGTTATTTATTTTCTATACAAAATTTTGGGTTGTAGAAATAAAAAATATATAGTATAATTGTTTTTAGAATAAAGGGTATGAGTGATACAAATGTTTCGAGATTTTGATTACGAAAATAAACCAGTTGTAGATATAGTTAACGAAATGATTATTGATGCTATTAATAAAAACGCATCCGATATTCATTTCGATCCAACAGAAAATGAACTTAATGTCCGCATTAGAATCGATGGGGAACTTTTAGAGTATGCTAAAGTTCCCAACTTTGTTAAAAAAAATCTATTAACTAGAATAAAAATTATCTCCGGAATGAATATTACAGAAACTAGACTTCCTCAAGATGGTGCCATTAAAAATTTAACAGATGTTAGTGGTCTTGACTTACGTGTTTCTAGTTTACCAATTGTTGATGGTGAAAAAATAGTTATTCGTATTTTAAACTATTCGATGAGTACTAGTGGTCTAGAAAATCTAGGGTTATCTGAAAATAATCTTGCCAAAATACATAAATTACTTACAATACCTAATGGAATAATTTTAATATCTGGGGCTACTGGTACTGGTAAATCAACAACCGTTTATGCTATGTTACAAATTCTAAATACTGTATCAAGAAATATAATTACAGTTGAAGATCCCGTAGAAATGAAAATTGCTGGTATTAATCAAGTTCAAGTAATGGCTGATATCGGACTTACTTTTGGAAATACTTTAAGAAGTATATTACGTCAAGACCCTGATGTTATAATGATTGGGGAAATTCGTGACGACGAAACTGCCCGTATAGCAGTTCGTGCATCTATCACTGGTCATTTAGTATTATCTACAATCCACACTAATAACTCTTTAAATACGATTGAAAGATTACTCGATATGGAAGTTGAAAGATACTTGCTTGGTAGTGCCCTAACAGGTATTATATCGCAAAGATTAGTAAAAAGATTATGCCCTAAATGTCGAACAAGTAGACCTACTACTAATTATGAAAAAGTTTTATTTGAAAAAGTATTACATCGTGAGGTAGATACAATTTATACTCCGCAAGGATGTAGTGAATGTATTAAAGGTTACTCAGGACGAGTTGCTTTACACGAAGTTTTAATTATTAATCAAGAAATTAGAGATGCAATTACTAATAATATAAGAAAAAATGAATTAAGACACTTAGTTTACGATAAAGGTGATGTAACTAGTCTTCTTGAAGATGGTTTAAACAAAGTTGTCGAAGGACTTACTAGTATTGATGAAATATTACGTGTTATCGATGTTGATGATGATATTGGTGAAGACGAAGAAGACTTAAAAGCTGCATTCATTGGAAAAGTTCAAGATCTTGCTCCTAGTGTTCCAGCGCCTGAAACAAATAATGTCCCAATGAATAATAATTTAGATTCTTTAGAAAACACTATGAATAACATTCCCAATGAAATTATCAACAATCAACCAATTACTGATAATTTAAATGTTACACAACCATTTGAACAACAAGCAAATATTATTCAACCAACTATGGAACAAACATATTTTGAAGATAATTTAGAACTATTATAAAAGGTAAAAAAAGATTACTGTAAAATGTTTGTTTAGTAATCTTTTTATTTTATATGTAATGTTTACTCTATAAACAAGTAAACATCAAATGATTAGAAAATTTTATTAAAAATTTAAACTGTAATGGTATTGTATTCTTTACATTTTTCTTCTAATAACGGAAAATTACAACATCTATTTGATACATTACTGGCAAGATTTTTATTTATATATAACTTATATAAAAATCTTGCTTTATTTAATATTTCGTCTCTATTATTATTCATCCAACGTAATTGATTATTTATTAAATTAATTTGTTTTAATTCCTTAATAGTTTTACCTTTAGGATTTAAATCATATAAGGTATAATTTTCAGAAGTCACAGGAATCATATTATTAAAATTAATTACTCCAAGTATTCCATTATTAATTTTAATAATATCAATTACATTTTTTAAATTTTATGTTTAGGTTTTGGGCTGGATAATGGTGCAAAATATTCCATATCATTTATTGTAAATAAAACTCCAACAAACGGTCTTAATTCTTTACTACCAGCATTATACGGAACTTTATTATCAAATTTTCTTAAATAATCGCAATATTTATAATCAATTTTCACTATTTTAAAACCATTATTCATCCAAAACACCTCTTTTAAAATAAGGATTAGAGTAAGTTCTCTAATCCACTTTTTTAGCTGGCATTTATAGGGCTGCCTTCACCCACTTTTTTAGCTGGCATTTGTAGGGCTGCCTTCACCCACTTTTTTAGCTAGCATTTATAGGGCTACCTTCACCCACTTTTTTAGCTGGCACTTATAGGGCTGCCTTCACCCGCTTTTTTTACAACAATACTATACCACAACAATAAACTTTTGTCCACAAAATATTTTACTTTCCATAAACCTACTCTTTAATTATTAGGTGCTTGAAAGCATCATCGTTCAATACATCTTTTAATATACTTGGTTTAATATTCAGCTTCAAATAATTCTCTTTATTATACCACTTCATATGCATCCTAGGATTTTCTAAATTAATGAAATCCTGTATCATCCAATCCGGATTATGAACATCTATAAGATAAACAAAAAGATATTCATGAAATCTGGCTCCATCTAAATAAGTATAAAAATTTTCTATTATTCGGATTAATTTAACATCTTTAGAATCAATATCCCAATTTAATTCTTCTTTTATTTCTCTTATAATTGCTTCTTTACTATCTTCATTAAATAAAATACGTCCTCCAACTAAACTATAATAATCTTTGTCCTCTCTCTTACTAATTAAGTAATAATTGTTATATTTAATAATTGCTGCTGTTCTTACATTAAACTTTTCCTTATCACTTATTTTAAAAGTTAAATCCATTATATATGAAATCTCCTTTCTAATTCATTAGTTACTTGTCTTTTGTTAAATACAAGTAAAAAAACTAATATTACAACACTTATTATAACGGAAATATAACTCGGCCACAATACTGTTACTTTATCAAATAAAAGTAATATTCCCGGAACTAATCCAATCATTGAATTAACTGTAGCATAAAAAATAAAATCTTTAACAATTTTTTGTCTAAATAAACGCATTAATAAAATAGATATTGTATAAATACTACATAAAAAAGGTAAACAGTAATTTATACTCCATAAATGAAATCCAGTAAAGTAATCCCAAAGTATAGAAATTATAATAATTATAATAATTTCAACAAAAAGCATTTTCATAAAATGCTTACGCCCTTTTAAAACCGTAACTAAAGTTATCCAAAAAGATATAATTCCTGCAATGACAAACCAAGACCAAGTAATAGATCTACTAACCACAAAATTTACAAATAAGCAAATAAAAATGGCAAGAAGAGAACATACTTTTAAAATATTAAAAAGTAAACTATGATTTTTATAATTATATTCTATCCTTGGAAAAACATCTTCGTACTCTCCTTTATCAACCGAAGTATTACATAAAGGACAAACGTTAGTATTACTAGCAATACTAACATTACATTTTAAACACTTACGCATTATTCCCCTCCTGTTTTATTAGTATTTATAACTACATTTATACCTAAGTTTGTTAAATACCTAAAAAAATTTTTCTCTATCTCACTATTAATAAATTGCGAGGTAAAACTAAGTGTTAAATTATTCAAATATGAACACATACATATTTGAATAGAAGATGTACTTATAAATACATCAAAATAATCTATATAATCTTGATAAACACTAGGCATATTTATAACTCCAATATTTGATAAAGTAATAGTATTTTCATAATTAGTTAACTTATATACATAACGTAATATTAAATCTTTAATAAAAATAGGTATTAAACGTAATATAAATATATCTTCTAATATGGCCATATTATTCATTTTATTTTTTATATTTTCTTCATTTAAATTCTTTTTAAATTCTTCACTAACTACTTTTATTATATCCTTTATATCTTCTCCATTATATTTATAACTAATATTAACAGCACTAAAAAAATTACGTACAGTATAACTTGGATAATATTTTCTTAAATTAACCGGAACAACAATTACTATTGGTCTTTTACGACTTTTAATATCCATGGTCTCTCCAATAGATTTAATTAATACACTAGTTAAAAAAACTGTTAAAGTTACATTATATTTTTTAGCTAATTTTAATACTTCATTTACATCAACTATACCTTCAATTATTTTTAAATTATTTTCTACATATTTTTCATCTTTTATTTGATAAGCAATACCTCTAGTAGATAAAGTCTTTTTAATCTTACCCGTTTTAAATTTTTTAAATGAATCCAAACTACTTTCTTTAGTACTAGCTATATTTATTATTTCTTTATTCTTTAATTTATATTTTATATCTAAATAATATGCTACTAAACTTTTTAAAAACATTAACGTGCCAGTTCCATCCGTTAAGGCATGATTTACTTCTAAATTTATTCTTTTTTTATAATAAGTTACTTGAAATAAAGCATTACTTGTAAATTCACTACATGGTCTTAAATGTTCTTCTTCTACTAATATAGTTATATCTGCTTCTTCTAAGTAATACCAAAATAAACCTCTTTTTAAAACAGATTTAAATATTGGATATTCTTTTAAAGTTTTATTTAATGCTTGTTCTAATATGCTTTTATCTATATTTTCTTTTAAACTTACACTAAATCTAAATATTTTAGAATCATATTTATTTTTGGATGGTGGAAATATCTTCGCAGCATTATCTAATCTATACCATTTACTCAAAACTAATCACCTATAAATTCCTTTATTAATTCTATGGTTATTTTCGTATATTTTTTATCCAAAACATTTGTAAAATAACCATGTTTAGCATTTTTTATATCATAATGTTTAACACTAACTAAATGTCTTTTAAGTTTTTTAGCTAAATAAACTCCCTCATCATGTAAAGGATCTTTACTACCCGTAATAATCATAGTTTTGGGTAAACCAAATAATTTTCTAGCTTTTAATAAATTAACATATAAATCATCTCTATCACTCTTATTTGGTAAATACATATTCATATATTCTTCTAAATGTTTTCGTGTTAGAAATGATTCATCCTCATTTTCTAACACTGATTTAAATTTAGTATTTAAACTATAATCAGTTTGTACCGCAGGATATATAAGTATTAAATGCCCTACTCTAAAAGTTTTATTATATAACCCCATTAAACTAACTGCAAAGGCTAAATTTCCTCCAGCAGAGTCTCCAATTAAAGAAACTTTATTCCAATCATCAACATTATCCATTATCATATTTATGACTTTATAGCAATCATTTAACCCTGCTGGATAAGGATATTCGGGAGCCAGTCGATAATCTATGGCAATTACTTTGCTATTTAATTCTACTGCTAATTTATAACAAATATTACTATAAGTATCAATACTACCTGATGCAAAACCTCCACCATGTATATAAATAATAATATTTTTTGATTGAAACTGATCAAATACTCTTACCTTTATTCCATCTAAATCATAATCATTATATTTATTATCACTTATAATATTAGGACTAATTATATTTTGGATTATTCGATATAATTTTATATTTTTTTCTACGGAAAATTTATCCACTATTTTCAAAAAGTATCACCTATAATAATATAACACGGAAAAATAAGTTTTTAAACACTTGTTTCTTTATTTTTTTCTCTTACTAACTTTTGATATTCTTTATCTAATTTTTTATCTTGAATAAATAAAGTATATTTCTTATATAAATTAATAAATTTTTCTCTATATTCATTATTACTTAATATTAATTTCTTATTTTCTTGTAATTCTTTATTTAACTTCTCCATATACTTTACATAATTTTCTTTAGCTTCTTTAATGTTATCTATATCTTCTTTTATTACACCCCAAGAAATGTTATCTTTAGCAATCACTACAAAAAGTTCTACACAAGCATAAAGAATAGCACTTAAACCTAGGCAAAAGCCTAAAGAAAATAAAAATAAAATAAAATCTTTTTCTAAATCATTAGGATTTTGCGTAATTTTTTCCACTTCTCTAATTACTTCATCATACATATCTTCTGCACTTAAATAAAGAGTTTCCTCAACTTCTTGAACACTACTAATACCATTTAAATCCATATCATAATAACTATCTAAAGAACTATAATTATAATCAGTTACATCATAAGTATTAATTACTCTAACATATCCCTCACTTTCCTTTTCCCAAGGTCCATATTCTATTACATTTACTTGATTATAATCTTCAACCTTTTCTTGATATCCATCAATACTTGGTGTTAATACTAAATCATTTTCGGAATAAACTATATTTTTAGTATATGGTCTTTCTCTTATAAAAAGCATATTACTTATTTTAAAGCTTCCTGCAATTAAACTAACAATTAAAGAAGTACTTGCCAAAGTTTTAGCAACAACTTTGGCATAATCCCCAAAAGATACTTTATAATAATCTCTTAAATTTTCCCATTTTTTAATCAATTTATTACTATTTTGAAGTCTTTTAGCAGCATAATTTATCTCAATTAATAAACTATATAATTTACTTTTTATATTGCTTAAATTATCATCATTTTTAATAACTAAATAACTTATTAATTCTAAATCTAGCAAGTTAAAATCAAGTCCCTTGGCTTTTAAACTTGCTATTTTAGCATTAATTAATTTACTATCAATATTATCTATATCTTTAGTAATTTCTTCATTAATATAACTTATGGCTAAATCATCACTTTTTACCCAATCTAAAAGATTACTTTTACTTTTATATCTTAATTCTAATTTAATTACTTTATAAGCAAAATTATATAACTTATGAATTATTTTTTTAGAAAATAATTCATTACTTCTAATATTTTTAAGTAAATAAATTGTTTTTATAACAATATCATCAATTTGTTCTAATGAATACTTTTCATTAAAATCAATTGATCCCGGATAGTAATAAGCAATTACATATATATCATAATTATTTAATTCATTTTGTAATTTTTTAAGTCCACTTATAGCTTTTTGATATACTAAATCATTACTGGCTTTAGACATAAATTGGATAGATGCATTTAAAGAATTACTACTATTTATATTTTTATTACATTCTTCCTTTAATAATAAATATTTTTTATTATATACTGTTACATCAATTCCACTATTATTTAAAGAATCAAGCATTCTTTTAACTTTTAAAGATAAAGATTCATATTCCATCGCTGCTTCCATTTTACTCCTCCGTTATAAATTATTTTATCATTTTACTTTTTTTATGTAAAGAAAAAGGAATTTAAATTCCTTTTTCAAATACTTTAATTATATTTCTAAATTTAGTTTCCACTCTTACATCCTACATGAAAGTACTTTCATTATTATAACAATTAATAAATTGTTGCATAAAAAAGAAGAAAATTTTTACTTTTCTCCTTCTTCTAACATTGTAGTAATAAATATACCATATCCTGTTGTAGGATTATCAACTACTACATGAGTTACTGCCCCAATTATTTTGCCATTTTGAATAATTGGTGAACCACTCATTCCTTGAACTACTCCTCCAGTTTTATCAAGTAATTCTGTATCGTTTATTATAAATGATATATTTTTAATATCTGATGTTTCATTAATACCAGTTATTTCAATACTATATTCATTAATTTCTTCACCATTTAATACTGTATATATAGTTGCATTACCTACTCTTACTTCATCAGGATTTGCTACTTCATATAATTCTTTATTAGGTAATTTAGCATCATACATACCATATATGCCTACATTAGTATTTTTAAGTATTTTACCATAAGGTGTATCATAATAAAATTTAGCATTCTTACTTCCTGGTATTCCATTTGCACTTTTATCAATACTAGTAATATAATTTCTAAATATTATTCCACTTCTTACTTCTACTAATTCATTAGTATTAGATTCAACTATTTCATGACCTAAGGCTCCGAAAACTTTTGTTTCTGGATCAATATAAGAAAGTGTTCCAATACCTGTAATAGAATCTTTAACATATAATCCAGTTTTATATATATCTCCATCTTTAACTAATTCTAATTCACTATTCTTAATTTTACCATTTCTTTTTATGGTTACATCTACATATCCATCACTTACATTTTTTTCAATAATATCTGTAAGATCATCGACAGTCTCTACATTTATTCCATTAACTTCAGTTATATAATCTCCCGATTTTATAACTGGAGTTCCTTTATTATATTTACCATTTATTTGATAAAAACCTATTACCATTATTCCATCAGAATTAATTTCAATACCTAAAGTTTCACCTCCGGGGATAATATAGTCCGAATAAGCTAAAACATTCATCGGAATTAATAATAAACTTAATAATAATATCTTTAATTTTTTCATTAAATCACCATCTATATTTATTATGGATATTTTATAAAGATATACAAAACCAATAATTGGCTTACCAATTATTGGCTATATTACTGAATTCTAAATGGGGTATTTATACTGCCACATATATTTCGTATTACTTGAAGTGCGAGAAATAGTCCATCATACTCACCTAAGTATAGTCAATTATCTGCTCCGTAGTTGATTTCATATATTCCTTTCTAATATTTTTGCTTTGTTGATAACTCACGACTTCCGCGCTGGAGTCCGCCAGCTCTGAGGCTTAAGGGTTCTCACACTGCAAGGCGATACGGATCACTTGATGTTCCGCTTCCTCCTTGTAATGATACATTAGATTCTAGATAAAAGACAGGTCTAGCGGCATGACCGCTGTTAGCGTTGCTGCTGCCCAAGTAGCCAATGACGTCCACACTAAACACGCGGTAACTGTACGACGAACGCGGAGTTAATGTCCATTCTAACGCTCCCATATACAGCCAATTGTTTGCTGTTATTGTTGAATTTTCATAATCATATAAATTTGTTGCCCATGCATCGGAACTTGCAGCATATCCATAATCGCTTGGATACATTAATCCTATTTCATCAGTATAGGTTGTTGGGTTACTGCCATATCCGGCATTATTTCTTTCGCCATCATAAAATGCTTTTGCTGTATTACTACTTGATGTCATTCCTCCGAGATGCCATGTTGTTTGTGCTATTAAGTTTTGCCATGTTGTACCTAAATAATTCCAATAATTGGTATTTAAATTTGTTTTATTAAATTCACTTGTTGTCCAGTTATTTGATCCATACGTACTTACACTTGTATCATAATTCCATCTATATGTTGCTATTGTACTTGTATCCATACTTCCTTTATAATAATTTGTATCATAAGGATACTTACCATAATAATCTCTTCCACCTGTTCCTAACATTGCACTTGTTGTATAATCAGCCTTTATTAATTTTATTTGATAATTACTATCTTTATCATCGTCAAATACGCCAATTATACGATATAAATTTTCTGCTGGACATGTTTCTTCATCTGACCCAAAGCATACATAGTTATTTGGGTCTGCTCCACTAAATCTATATGAATTGTCTCCCGCTTCTTGATTAGCATTTGTGTAGGTTCCTACCCCATCATGATAATAAAGTCCATTTTCTCCATCTTCTGTATATATATATTTAATAATATAATCTGAAAATATCGGCACATACACATCAAAATACACATAACACTTATCAGAAGTATTTGCTTCCATAATAACTCTATTGTTTTCATCATCCCAAGTTAGCTCACTACCATTTTCACAAGCAGATAACTGTTCATTAAAAACATATCCATCATTTGGCCATGTTGTATCACTAGTTACTTGATACTCTCCACTACCGGCCTCAGTTTCATACATCATTGTTAATGCATTAGAACTTATTACTCTATTATCACTTACATTAGCATTGTCACTTTCATATATTACTTTATCTGAATTAACAGAATTAATAATAACTAAAGTAATTGTAATTAAACAAATAACTATTCCACTAAATATAAATAATTTTTTTTGCTTTTCCATTTTAACACTCCTTGTCTCATTATCAGACTGTCTATACAATAAAATTATATGTCTTTATTTAAGACAAGTCAAGCAAGTTATGTCTTAAAATGAGAAAATTTTAGTGGTGATAAATATGATAGGAAAAATTCTTAAAACCATGCGAAGAAAAAACAATTTAAGTCAAGAACAAGTTGGCAAATTAACAGGGTATGCTAGAAATACGATTTCCCAATATGAAACTGGAACTTTACAACCTGATTTTGCTACAATTGAAAAAATAGCCAACGAATGCGGCTATGAGATATTATTTTATAATAAAGAATTAGATGAAACTTTAACTACTAAAAATATTAATCGTAAAGAGATATAAAAGCAATATTTAAGAAATTATATACTCTTTTGCAAATATTCTATTATCACTACAATACTCCATTATAAATTTATTATCTTTCTTACATATAATAATACCAATAGTTTTATCTTGATTATAACTTTTTAAATGTTTATCTATATAATTCATATATACTTCTATTTGACCAATATGTTCTTTTTTAAGTTCAGTTACTTTAAGTTCTACAACTACATAACAATTAAATTCTATATTATAAAGAAGTAAATCTATATAATTATAAGTATTACCTATTTTTATTTTGTATTCATTTTCTATAAAGCAAAAACTAGATCCAAGCTCTTTTAAGAAGGATGGAATATCTTCAAGTATCAATTGTTGTAATACTTTTTCTGAAATAACATCGTAATTATTTTTATTTTTAATCATTATAGGATTTTTTATAAAGTCAGTAACAACAGGAGGTTCTTGTGCTATTAACTTACTTTTTGTCTCATCATCCAATCTTTCATATTCGTTATTTTTAATTCTCAATCTTAATTCATTTCTAGTTAAATTTAAGTTTATACATTGATTAATATAATATAAAATTTTATTATCATCTTTTATTGGTAAAAGCTCGATATAATGACTCCAACTTAATTGTTGCGCCAACGGCGCAATTTTTTCGTTTGAAAACAACATATAAAATTGTCGTATTCTAAACAAAGTGCTACGATTATATTTTTTCCCAACTTCTGTTTGTAATTTTTTTGCATATATTCCAATTATATCTTCTCCATAAGCTGTACCAGCTTCATATAATAATTTACCTATATCATAATAGGTAATTACTTTATGCTTTTCCTTAGAATAGTCTTTAACTTTATTATATATTTCATTATCTATTAATTTAGTCTTAATTTCATTATAATAATTCATTATTTCCCCCTTATATTTTAATTAACAGTTATTTATTATAAACTATTATTTTTAAGTTTCAAGCAAATCGACATTTAACGTCAAAAAAAGCGGGTTAAATTAGATTTAACTCGCTTTTTAAATTTAATATTCTTCTAACAGAATCATTTATTCTTTCTTCAGTAATGATTCCGTTTTTTACTGCTTCAATTACCGCAGGTTGTACAAATTAAAATCATTGACGGCAATGAATGTGGCTATGAGATATTGTTTTATAATAAAGAATTAGATGAAACTTTAACTACTAAAAATATTAATCGTAAAGAGGTTTAGAAACACTATTTAAGAAATTATATACTCTTTTGCAAATATCCTATTATCACTACAATACTCCATAATAAATTTATTATCTTTCTTACATATAATAATACCAATAGTTTTATCTTGATTATAACTTTTTAAATGTTTATCAATATAATTCATATATACTTCTATTTGAC
>CALVUU010000025.1 GCA_944363655.1 uncultured Bacilli bacterium
GTGTTATACTAACAAAATTCGCTGCATTAGTGGAAGAAAACAAAGATGAACTTGCTAAACTTTTATCTGATGAAACAGGAAAACCAATTAAAGAAGCATATAATGAAATAGCAAATATAGGGATTGGGGTTCCAGCATATGTGGAAAAAGTTAAGCATGAATATGGAAATATCATTTATAGAGGAACAGAAAAGGGACAAGAAAATACTATTCAATATACTATTCAACAACCTCTTGGAGTAGTAGTTGCAATTATTCCATTTAATTTCCCAAGTGATATTTTTATCAATAAAGTACCACCAGCATTACTTATGGGAAATGCTGTAATACTTAAACCAGCAAGTGCTAATCCGCTTACTTTAACTCGTTATGTGGAATTACTTGTAGAAGCAGGAGTACCTGCCGGAATTATTTCGGTAGTTCATGGATCTGGTTCGGTTGTGGGAACAACTCTTACAAGTAGTAAGTTAGTAGATATGGTAAGCCTTACTGGTTCAACAGCAGCAGGAATTGATGCTGCTAAGAATTGTGCAGAACATTGTGCTCATAGTAGTCTTGAACTTGGGGGAAATGATGCATTTATTATATGTGCTGATGGTGATATCGATTTAGCAGTCGAAGAAACTGTTTGGGGTAGACTTTATAATACTGGTCAAGTTTGTTGTGCTAGTAAAAGATTTTTAGTAGAAAATTCTGTTAAGGAAGAATTTATTAATAAAATGGTTGCTAAGATTAAGACATTAAAGGTTGGTATGCCAAATGAAATGGATACAGATATTGGTTGCTTAATTAGTGAAGAAGCAGCAATTGAAGTAGAAAAACAAGTAAATAAAACACTTGAACAAGGAGCTAAACTTGTCTGTGGTGGTAGAAGAAAAGGGGCTTTCTATGAACCAGCAATTTTAGATAATGTAACTAGGGATATGGATGTTGCCAAAGATATGGAAATTTTTGGCCCAGTTATTCCAGTAATTGGTTTTGATACAATCGAAGAAGCAGTAGAAATAGCTAATGGGTCAATTTATGGGTTGTCTGGAGCTATTATAACTAGAGATTTTAATAAAGCCATTAAAGTAAGTGAGGCAATGGAATGTGGAGGATTTGTCATTAATGGCGCAAGTTTCTTTAGATCATTTGAACAACCTTTCGGTGGTTGGAAGTATTCAGGAATTGGTAACGAAGGAATTATGACAACTTTAAAAGAAATGTCTAGAACAAAAACCGTTATTTTAAAAAATGTTACAAAATAGTTAAAAGAGCAAGATGTGTTCTTGCTCTTTAATAAATTAAGGAGGAATTTTATGTTTGATTATAAAGGAAAAGTAGTAGTAATGACCGGAGCATCATCTGGCCTTGGAAAACAAATGGCTCAAGGGTTTGCTCGTCAAGGGGCTAATTTAGTTTTGATGGCAAGAAGAATTGAAAGACTTGAAGAATTTGCTAAAGAATTGGAGGCAATGGGAGTTAGGGCATTACCAGTAAAATGTGATGTTACAAATGTAACTGAGGTAAATGAAGCCGCTAAAGTTGTTGAAGAAAAATTTGGCAAAGTAGATGTACTTGTCAATTGTGCAGGAAGTGCTAAAAATAATGGAGTACTTAATATGACTGATGAAGAATGGCAATTTACAATTGATACAGATATGAATAGTGTCTTTTATGTAACGCGGGCATTTGCTAATATTATGAAGAAAAATAACTATGGTAGAATTATTAATATTGCTTCAATGTATGGAATGGTTGGTAATATGGCTATGGATACGGTTGCATATCACACTAGTAAAGGGGGAGTAGTAAATTTTACTAGAGCTGTTGCTGCTGAACTGGCTAAATATGGTATTACTTGCAATGCTATTTGTCCAGGATATTTTGATACAGAACTTACGCATGAAACACTTATAACTGATTCGTTTACGCAATATATGAAGGCTACTGTGCCTGTTGGAAGATATGGTCATGAGGGAGAACTTAATGCTGCAGCGATATTTTTAGGTAGCGAAGAAGCGAGTTACTGTACAGGAATTATTTTGCCCGTAGATGGGGGATATACTTGCGTGTAGTTTTTAAGAGCACTAAATAGTGCTTTTTTTTCATTGCATGATACAATTATAATAAATAAAGGAGAGAAAAATATAATGAAACTTAATTGTAAAGAAATGCAATATATTTCTAAAATATCTAATTCTTTATATGATAGAATAAAAATAGAATTTTTGTATCATTCTAATCGCTTGGAATGAAGTACTTTTAGTAAAGAAAATTTAGAAAAATTAATAGCAGATAATATAGTTGAAGGCAATCATGCGATAGATGATATATTAGAAACTAATAATTCTTTAGAAGTATTTGATCAAGTTATTAAGGACTCTATAGAGCCATTAGACAAGTACATGTTGTTTAAGTGGCATAAAATGCTAAAACGAGGTATAGTAGATGAAGAGATACATAATACAGGAATGTGGAAAAAAATGAAAATAGACTAAAAGGTGTTGATTTAAAATTAGCCAGTCCTCCCTCAGTTGATAATTTAATGTATAATTTATTAATGGATTGGCAAGAAATTGAAAATGCTACTATTATAGATATTGCCAAATTTCATTATAAGTTTGAGCGTATTCATCCATTTCAAGATGGTAATGGTCGAATTGGCAGGTTTATTATTTTGAAACAATGTCTTGATGCAAATATCGATTTAATCGCTTTAGATGATAAATATAAAGATGAGTATAGAGAGGCTTTATATAAAGCTCAAGTTACAGATGATGTTAAAGATTTAGTAATAGTTTTTGAAAAATGTCAAAGAAGATTAGATGAAAAAATGCTTGATTTTAAACCAATGGTAGAAAAAATTAAAGAAGAATATGAATTTTAATAATTTTAAGGAGTTGATGTTATTATGAAAAATATTTTAAAAGAAAATAAAACTTGGTTATGGTTAATTATAGGAGTGCTAATTATATTAATAGTTATTGCTCTAATATGGTGGCTTTTTAAAGATGATACACCTATAACTTATGATATCGATGATACAAAGGAATTATGGTTAATATATGATATGAATTTAGAAAAGATTGAAAATAATTATCAAGAAATTTCAGAACCAAATGAAGATATTGTATGTAATACTTTAAAAGATATAAACATTGATGATGAGTACTACTTAGATACATTAAATACACTACTTTGTTTTATTCAAAGTTATTATTATGATTTAATTGAGTATAATGAGGCATATCATAATTATATAGATGAATATAGAAATGTAACACAAATTAGTGAGGTTGATTTAATGGACTTAAATTTACATTTGATGGATCAAAAAGAAATTTATAATAATAGATTAGATAGATTTCATAATATAGCGATAAGTGAATCTGAAGAAAAAAACAAAATAGTTTTAACTATATCTGATGAATTTTTAAAATTTGATGAAGGATTTTATGATTTTGGTGCAGATTATTACGACGTAGAAATACATACTTACCAAGAATTATTTATTCATAAATTAGTTGAAATGGAACAAGTTGTAAATTTATCTGAATGGTTAAAAGATGAATATTATTTTTTAGCTGTCTGAAATAAGTTAGAGATGAAAATTTCATCTTTTTTCTTTTTTATGTAACTTTTTGGCATTTTGATTTGTTATATAAGTGAAAACCGGTTTTTTAGGAGGATGAAAATGGATATAGAGTTTCAACGGATTTATAATTTAATAAAAAATGATATTATAAGATTAGCATATGCTTATACAAAAAATATATCAGATTCGGAAGATATAACCCAAGAAGTTTTTATAAAATTGTATGAAAATATGAATAAATTTATTAATGAAACTGATGAGAATGTAAAGAAATGGTGTATTAAAGTAACGGTAAATAAGTGTAAAAATTTATTCATTTCATCTTGGAAGAAAAAAGTGCGTTTGTTATTTGAATTTAATGATAATAAATTATCAAATAACCATCAAATAAATGAAGATTTAAACGATTATTTATTTAGATTATCTGATAAATATAGAATAGTGTTAGTTTTATATTTTTATGAAGGATATAAAATACAGGAGATTGCTACTATATTAAATAAAAAAGAATCAACAATAAAACAACATCTAAAAAGAGGAAAAGAACAATTAGAAAAACTTTTAAAAGAGGAGGAAGATTATGGATTTCAAGGAAAACATTGCTAATACTTTAAATAAAGTGAAAATATCAGAAGATTTAGATAAGAAAATTTTAGATGCAACTGTTAATAAAAGTTCAGTAAAGTTTTTTAAAAAAAGAAATGTATTTTTTAGAAAATTGTCTTTTATAGTTGCTATACTTGTTTTTGTAAGTGTTGGTGGAGCAGTCGCAAAAGCCATAATTGAAAATTACTATACAAAAACTCAAGAAGGAAATAAGCAAAGTGAAGCTTTATCAGTAACTGGTAAAGTAACGATTAAAGAAAATGCTATGATTGATTGTAACAATTCCATTAATTTAAAAGAGATAGAAGAAGATTTAGGTGTGTCATTTTTAATTTCTTCTGATGAATATTTGGATTATTGTTATGCGAATATTAATAGTGAAGAAAAAATCGAAAATGTTGTTTTTGAATTAAGAGATGTAGATCTTGGAGAAATGCATGATGTAATTATTAATATTGGTTTTATGACTCAAAATGCTTCACCAGAAATTGAAAAAGCATTTTTAAGAGCTGCTGGAATTGAATATATTAGTTCTAGCGAAGAAGAATCTAGTGGTTTTGTTGAAACTTATTATTCTAAGAAGTTGCAAACAACTATATATATGGTTAATGAAGGTAATGAGTATTTTGAATCTTATGTACCATTTTTTGTCTATGACAATATTGTTTATAGCATATTTCCAACATTCGCTACTAATAAAGAACAAATAATAACGACTTTAGAAGGATTAGTGTAAAATAAGATAAAACCATTTTGATTTTAATCAAAATGGTTTAATATTCAGTAACGTATAAATCGATGTATTCTTCGAGTGTTAAATCTTCTTCATAAATTATTTTGGCGGCATCCAATCCAACATATCTGATATGCCAGTTTTCAAATTGATATCCCGTTATATCAGTTTTATCTTCGGGAAATCTAATAATAAATCCAAAGCGATAAGCATTATTACTTAGCCATTCATAGTTTTCATCAGTTAGTCTTGTTGAACCTGAAATAGCAGTGTTTTTTAAGTCAATAGAAAG
Organism: uncultured Bacilli bacterium; assembly: GCA_944363655.1. Next base: position 5,212 of record CALVUU010000025.1, read on the forward strand.
TCCTGTTTGGTGTTCTGAGTAGCCGGGACGAGCAGAGTAGGTATCCGCAGCTTCAACTCCATCACTAGCAACATAGTTATTATATAAAGTGCGTTGGAAATTATAATCTCTGAAGGCTGTTGTTGGCATGAAATTTACGCCAATTTCTTCTTTGGCAGCGGCTTGTAATTCTTTAAATGGTTCAACGATTACTTCACGCATTGGAACATTATTACCATATGCTCCAGGAAGGTAAGCAAGATCGCTTGGTTTATAACCATCTGGTAAGTAGTGATATTTATTAACAAGTACTAATAAATCGTTAGGGTCAGCTACTTCAGTAGTATCAGTATAGACAGGCAAATCTAAATTAATATTGACATAAGTAATAACATCTTTATAAGAATAATCATTATCTTCATAGTAACTATTATATCTATCTATTTTATTTACATCAAAATTAGAAAACTCATAGTAATTACTTATATCTACATAATCAATTTTAGATAATTTATCGATATTATTTTCACTTAATTTCGTTATATAATTTATTTCTTTACTGCTATAACCTAGTGGTAGAAATGTTGTTAAAATTGTAGCAAAGTCATCTCTATCTTGGAATTCAATATCGCTATATTCATCTAAGTATGATTCATCATATATATTATTTAATAAAACAAATTCTAGAGTTTTGGAATATTTATCTTTAGAGATATTTGCTTCTTGCATTAATTTTTCTATTTCGCTAGAAACAGGCTCGGTATCACTTTTAAAATAGTTATTGTAAATTAGTAAACCACCAGTTATTAAACAGATAAGGATAATTAAAACAAATATTGTTTTTATTCCTTTTTTCATTCTTTTTCTTTTAGCCATAGTATCACCGTGTATAATTATATCATA
>CALVUU010000026.1 GCA_944363655.1 uncultured Bacilli bacterium
AGTATACAACTTTATTATACTAAACTTTGGAGTGTTTTACCTTATTTTTCAATCAAAAATCAGAAAAAGTTATCAACATTTTCTGATTTTTTCTTGTCAACTATTTTTTTCACCGAAACTCAAATTATAAACCTTCTCCAGTAATAATAAAATCTATATTTTTATCAGTGGTTGGCGTATAATTATTTCTTACAATTCGCAACCACAATTCATCTCCTGCCCTTAAAGAACCTGTGTAAATTATAGGTTCACCATCAGCATATTTATCTACGCCAGTATCTACCAATAAAGGTGCTTTAGAATAATAATTTGAAATAGTAGTCCTGCCTTTATATAAACTAGCACTTGGATTATATCTTACACTAATATTAACATTTGTAATATCATCTACAATTAATAAATGCAATACTTCAATCACAGCACTTCCAGCCGAACCTCCCGTAACAGCAGACGCAATTAATCGGCCAGATTCATCGACAGAAAGTTCCATTGTATTTTGATCACCAATTGTATAACTTACTTTATCAAAATACACATAGCATTTATCAGCTGAATTTGCTTCTACTATCACTCTTTTATTGTTATCATCCCAAGCAATAGAACTACCATGTTCACAACTTGATAGTTGTTCATTAAAAATATATCCTTCTTGAGGCCATGATGTATCACTAGAAACTTGATATTCTCCACTACCAGTCTCGGTTTCATACATCATAGTTAAAGCATTAGAACTAATAATTTTATTACTGCTTTTCTCATTTTCTAATATTACTTTATCTTCACCTTGTAAACTAATTATAGTAATAAATAATACTATAATAAAAGAACTAAAAATAATTATAATATTTTTATTTTTCATATTACACCTGCCATTGGAATTATATCTATTAAAACAATATAAAACCACGACATAATATGTCTAAATGACACAAAATGTCGTGGTATGACTTTACAAAGTGTGAAATTATATCATTAGGCGATTTTCTATGATAAAAAAATACCGTATTTTAAGAAATATTACTCAAGAAGAATTAGCAGAAAAATTAAACTTAAGTCCTAGACAAGTACAAAGAATAGAAAACGGCACTTCTAGACCAAGTTTAAAAACTTTAAAGTTAATTATTGAAATATTAGAAATATCTGATAAAGATATAGTAAAATTAATTAAAGAATTATAGAAATTATATTTTATTAATTAATGCATTTTTTACTTCTTCATCGTTTATTTTAGTTATTGAAAACGTTTTATAACCAACTCTATTAATACTAGCACCACAATGGTAAATTACATCATTATCTAATATAAAGTATCTATCATGAAATGTATTATTAAATTTTACTGTTAAATTATTATACTGTTTATTATATTTACTTATATCTTGATTAGTCAGTAAATTATTTGACTTGGTTATAATTGTAACTTTTACATTTAATCGTTTAATAATGTCTAATATTGTATTATCGGCATATCCATCTATTATTTTTATTGCATTACTTGTGCGTAATACGCTAGAAAGCATTGCAACGCCTTGTTCTGTAAAAACATAGGGTAAATATTTTATGTTATGGCCTCTACCTTTCAAGGTTCCATTTTGGAACCTTGAAAAAATATTACATTCTTCTCTTGTTAGCTTAAACATAAAAGATTCTGGGAATCTTTCTATATTCCTTTTTACAGCTTTATTAATGTCCTTTGTGCCATTAGAACATTCATAAAGTTTAGCCAAATCGCTATCAAGCATAACTTGAATTCCTAGGATTTCCTTAATTAAATAAAAACTGTTTAGGATAAATCCTAAACAATTTAATTATTTTTCTATTTTTATGCCTAATTCTTTTAATTGAGCATCATCTACTACATTTGGGCATTCACTCATTAAGTCACTTGCTGATGCTGTTTTAGGGAATGCTATAACATCTCTTATGTTTTCTGTTCCTGTTAAAAGCATTACAAGTCTATCAAGTCCAAAGGCAAGCCCACCATGAGGTGGTGTACCATATTTTAAAGCATCGACGAAGAAACCAAATTTTTCTTTTATTTGTTCTGGTGTAAGTTCTAAGGCTTCAAACATTTTTTGTTGAATTTCTTGATTATGAATCCGAATTGATCCTCCTCCAGCTTCATAACCATTGATAACAATATCATAAGCCTTAGAATAGCAATTTGCTTTATCTGTTAAAAGCTTATCGACATCACTATCTTTCGGAGAAGTAAATGGGTGATGCATAGCCATAAATCTATTTTCTTCTTCGCTCCATTCAAATGATGGAAAATCAACTACCCAAAGAAGCTTATAATCATTATCTTTGATTAAATTTAAATCTTTACCTAATTTATTTCTTAATGCTCCAAGAGCAGTTTTAGTAACGTTATACTTATCACTAATAATAAAAACAATATCATTATTTTCTAATTTAAGTTTATTAATTATATTTTTCTTTTCTTCATCAGTTAGATTTTTAACAATTGAACCAGTTAGTTCATTTTCATATTTTAATGCTACTAGTCCTGTTGCTCGGTAAGTTTTGATATAATCAGTTAGTTTGTCTATATCTTTCCTTGAATATTTATCTGCTACATTTTTAGCAACTATTGCATTAATTATACCCCCATTATCGATATTACTTTTAAGAAAACTTATTTGGGTATCTTTAAATATATCCGTTAAGTCATTAATTTCCATATCAAACCTTAAATCAGGTTTATCAGACCCATATTTTTCTATGGCATCATCATATTTCATTTTCATTAATGGTAATTTAATATCAATACCTTTTATTTCTTTAAATATATGAGCAACAAGACGTTCTGCTAAATCCATTACATCAAATTCATCTACAAAACTCATTTCAATATCTATTTGGGTGAATTCTGGTTGTCTATCTGCTCTTAAGTCTTCATCACGAAAACATTTAGCAATTTGAAAAGATCGCATTACTCCCCCGACCATTAATAGTTGTTTAAATATTTGGGGTGATTGGGGAAGAGCATAAAATTTACCCTTATTAACTCTAGATGGAACTAAATAGTCCCTTGCCCCTTCTGGAGTACTTTTACAAAGTATTGGAGTTTCTACTTCAATAAATCTTTCCTTATCTAAGAAATTTCTAACAGCAAGAACCGTTTTATGTCTTGTAATTAGATTAGAACTTAGATTATTTCTTCTTAAATCTAGATAACGATATTTAAGTCTTGTATCTTCTAAAGCTGTTGTGGTATCGCTAATTTCAAATGGTAAATCTAGTGATTTATTTAATAAGAAAATATCATTTACTTCAACCTCAATTTCTCCGGTTGGAATGTTTTTATTTACTTTTTCTCTTGCAACAACATTACCAGTTACTTTTATAACAAATTCATTTTTTAAAGTAGTTGCTGCATCATAAGATTTACTTTCTGGTCTTACAACAAGTTGCATAACTCCTGATCTATCTCTTAGATCAATAAATATTACTCCCCCAAGATTTCTTACTTTTTGAACCCAACCATTTAAAGTTATTATTTCTCCAACATTTTTAATATTATAATCTGTGTTTAATTTCATATAACCTCCTAAAAATTAAAAAGATTCTATAACTTAAGGACGGATTTTATCCGCGGTGCCACCTTAATTCATAGAATCTATGCTCTTTTTCTTTAACGCAGAATTACGTATTATTTTAAATTATTTATCTTCATTAATCTTCCATTTTTAGTTTCCACCAACCACTAAATCTCTATAAATTTCCAATTAATTACTGGAATAACTAATAATTCAATGTAATAACTATACTATAATTAATTATATTTGTCAAATTTAAAAATTAACTTTTTTTGAATTATAAAATTTAAAATAAATATAACTAAATCAACTATAACTTTAATAATAGTAGCATAAATAGGAATAAAATGAGAAATTATATCTACTAATAATGCTGATATAGTAATATTTACAATAACTAAAGTAAAATAAGCTATAAAAGTATTATCTTTACCCTTTTTTTGATATTTAAATACTTTATATTTATTTAATAAATAATTAATAAATGATGATATAGCTCTTGCTAAATAAGAAGAAATAATAATATTATCGATTAACCATAAAAATAAAGAAAATAAGGTTAAATCTAAAAATAAAGAAATTAAAGATGAAAAAATATAAGATATATAAACAAAATATTTATTTAATATATTTTTCATAATTCTAAAATTATAGTTACTGGTCCATCATTATGAATAGATACTTGCATATCTTCACCAAATATACCCGGTAAAGTTAAAACATACTTATTTAATTCATCATTAAATTTATTATATAATATTATTGCATCTTTACTATTTAAGGCTTTAACATAAGATGGTCTATTACCTTTAGTAGCATCCCCATATAAAGTAAATTGAGAAATAGATAAAATAGAACCTTTAACATCTAAAATTGATTTATTCATTATACCGTTATCGTCATCAAATATACGTAAATTAACTATTTTTCTAGCCATATTTATTACTTCTTTTTCAGTATCAGTTTGGGTGAATGCTACTAATAAAACTAAACCTGAGGTAATTTCATTAACAAGTTTACCCGAAACTTCAACTTTGCTATACTTACTTCTTTGTACTACTACTTTCATTATTTAACACTCCCATTAAGTAGTTTTTTACTTCTAACCAATTATTTACTCTTACTACACCTAAATTTTTTAAATATTCATCAGTTAAATCTTGATTATGATAAGATGTAAATAATAATTTAATTGCAGCATTTTTTAAATTACTTAATTTATCATCTATTTTTATATCACAATTAAGTAAACTCTTATTATTAATAAATATATAATTATCTACTGGTATAAAGGGTAATTTTTCATATAAATAATTATGTTTATGTAATAAATTTATACCACATTCTTTAGGTATTTCTTTAATTATATAAGAAGTCCCAATATAAATATCAAAGTATTTTTGTAAATACTTTAATACTTCTACTGCATTAGGTAATAAATAACCATAGTCATATTGATTATGTTTGATAAAATAATCGAAGAAGGCTTTTTTATCAGGTACTAAATCTTGCATATAATAACCATCAATATCTTCTTTAGTATAATTTGTTTTTAAAAAATCATTAACTAGATATAAAAAGCCTCCTTCTGTTATTACTTCATCCATATCTACCATTATTGTTTTTTTCATAAATACCTTTCTATAAAGAATTAGATACTTTTAATACCCCGTTTATTTTTAAAAGAGCATTTTTAATTTTTTCTAATTCATCTTTATCTTTAATACGTATATTTAATTCATAAATAAGATAATTATCTCTTTCAATTGTTCTACATGAACGAACAATTGAATCTTTTTTACCTATTTCGGTAATTAATTCCGCTAAAATGTCTTTGGTTTCTTTATTGGTTACATAGATATTTGTATAGTAATAATTACTGCTTTTTATATTCCAAGCAACATCAATAAGTCTTTCTTCATTACTTGGAACATTTATGCAACTTTTTTTATGAACACTTATTCCTTGTCCTTTAGTAATATAACCAATTATTTCATCTCCTTTTACAGGCATACAACATTTAGCAATATTAACCATAATATTTGGAGTTCCTTCAACTAAAATATCACTTTTATAATTGATTTTAGGTATTTCCCTTTTACGTTCTAATAAGGCATCTTCAAGCATTTTCTTATCAGTATTAGTTAAGTTAATAATGTAACTTGCTGTATATCTTAAAGATCCTATTGCTAAGTATAAATCATCTAAATCTTTTAGTTTTAAATCTTTAGTAATTTTATTAATAGCATCAGTTGTTAAAACTTCATTAAAGGCTAGTTTTCTTTTTCTTAATTCTTTTTCTAATATTTCTTTACCCTTAGTAATATACTCTTCTTTATCTTTTTTACTAAAATAGGCTTTAATTTTATTCTTAGCTTGATTAGTTTTAGCAATGTTTATCCAATCTTTATTAGGAGTTGCACTAGCATTAGTTTTAATATTTACTACATCATCATTTTGTAGTTCATATGAAAGAGGTACGATTTGATCATTTACTATTGCTCCAACGGTGGTATCGCCAACCTTAGAGTGAATGCGGTAAGCAAAGTCAATTGGAGTTGATCCTACTGGAAGCTCTATGACATCCCCTTTTGGAGTATAAGTGTAAATTGATTCTGAAAAAATATTGGAATTTACAGTTGCTTCAAAATCGACATCTGATTCATTAATACTTGCTTCAATAACATTCCGAAACATTTCTAGTTTTTGTTCCATAATATTTTGAATTTTTTTAGTTCCTTTTTCTTTATAAGACCAATGACTTGCTACCCCTTTTTCGGCGATTTCATCCATTTCATAAGTCCGAACTTGGATTTCAAATACTTTACCTTCAACCCCAAATACAGTTGTGTGTAAAGATTGATACATATTTTCTTTGGGGCTTGCTATATAATCTTTAAAACGTTTAGGCATTGGTCTAAAACGGGAATGAATTAAACCAATAACTTGGTAACATTCTGCCTCAGTATCAACAAATACTCTTAAGGCTAATATGTCATAAATTTTATTCCATTCTTTACCATTATTAAGTTTATTATAAATACTATATACGCTTTTAACTCTTCCTTTTATTTCAAAGGTAATACCAGCGTCCGTTAGAAGCTCTATAATACTTTCTTTCATTTCTTCTAAGTAAGAATCAAGTTCAGCAACAGTATTATTTAGTTTTTCTAAAATATCATTATAAACATCAGGTTTTAAATAATAAAGTGATAGATTTTCCAGTTCACTTTTAATGGAATTAATCCCTAAACGGTGCGCAATTGGGACTAAGACAGTCATTGTTTCACTAGCTTTTTCTTTTTGCTTTGCTGGATTAATTGCCCAGTTAGTGCGCATGTTGTGAAGCCGATCGGCGAGTTTTATGTATAAAACGCGAACGTCTTCAGCAAGACCAACTAATATTTTCCTTAAATAAATAATTGATGATTCATTATTATCAGGAAGTTCTAATTTATTTATTTTAGAAACAGAATTTACAATCATCGCTACTTCTTCACCAAATAAGTCTTTTAATTCTTCATATGTAGTATTACCATTATTGATTACTTCATGAAGTAATGATGCGATGATTGTTATATCATCGACATTTAAATCCATAAGTATTTTAGTTACTTCCAAAGGATGGGTAATAAAATCATCCCCAGTTAACCTTTTCATACCTTTGTGTTCATTTAAAGCATATTCATAAGCCTTCTTTATTTCTGCATAATTATCTCTTTTTTTAAGTCGTGGTTCTAACTGTTTAAATGTAATTGTATCTAATTTGTTCTTCATTAATGTTTCACCTCATATTTTTTAAAGTATTATAAATTACCACATATATTTATTATATAACAATTTAATATTTATTTAAAGGAGAAGCATGAATAAAATAGACAATGTATTTATAAAATCTACTCTTATTTTAATACTTAGTGGTTTACTTACTAAAGTAATTGGTTTTGTTATTAGAATCGTTTATACAAGAATTATTGGACCATATGGGATAAGTTTATATACTATTGCTACTCCAACTTATTCTTTACTTTTAACTATTGCTACTCTTTCTATTCCGATATCTATTTCCAAATTAGTTGCTGAAAACAAAGGAAGAAGTATTCGTATTCTTACATCAGCTGCAGCATTAATACTAGGAATTAATGCTATATTAATAATCATCATTCTTCTTACTCATAATTTTATTGCAACAACCCTATTAAAAGAACCACTAGCAGGACCTATTCTTGTTGCTATGGTACTAACTTTGCCTTTTGTTTCAATTTCTAGTGTTTTAAAAGGATATTTCGCGGGCAAACAAAATATGTTGCCGCATGCAACAAGTAACATAATTGAACAAATAATTCGTTTAATTATGATAATAATATTTTTGCCAATTTTAATGGATAAAGGTGTCATGTATGGTGTCATTGGTTTAATACTTCTTACCATAGCATCAGAAATAAGTAGTATTATTGTTTTCTTTTTCTTTTTGCCAAAGAAAATTAATTTAAGAACTAATTTATCTCCAAGTAAAAACAATATCCATAATATTTTAGATATATCGCTACCTACAGTATCTAGTAGAATAGTTGGTAATATAGGTTATTTTTTTGAACCAATAATTTTAACTAACTTACTTTTATATTCTGGTTATTCGAGTTCTTATATACTTGCTGAATATGGGGCTTATAATGCTTATAGTATATCACTTCTTACTATGCCATCATTTTTTATTGCGGCGGTTTCTACTTCCCTACTTCCGGAGGTGAGTAAATTTTATGCCCAAGGTAATATGCAAATGGTCAAAAGAAGAATAAAACAAGGTTTATTGTTTGCTTTTTTAATTGGGTTAGTATTTTCATTTGTTATTTATGTATTCAGAGACCCATTGCTATTTAGTCTTTATAAAACAACAATCGGAAGCAAATATATTAAAATACTTGCTCCCGTATTTGTTTTGTTTTATTTAGAAGGAGTACTCACTTCTTCACTACAGGCTTTAGGTAATGCTAAGACCACAATGAAAATATCTTTATATGGAGTAATAATTAAATTAGTGGTTTTAAGTATACTATCACTTTGTCATATTGGTATATATAGTCTTGTTGTATCAGAGATAATAAACATATTATTTGTTGTATTTCTTAATTTTAAAGCATTAAATAAATGTATTAACTGATACGATATTATCAGTCGGATAATGTTATTAGTCTAAATAATAAAGTTTACTCAAATAACAATTTTCTAACTTTGCGACTTATAACATTTATAATATTTCTCATTATATTCAACCAGAACAGTCATATCCCAACTATCATCCTTTCTTATTTACATTTAGTTAATTTTGTTTTTTTGTTGATAACTCGCGGCCTCCGGGCGGATTAAGAGCCGCCGGCGGAGGCTTAAAGGTCATCACACTGCAAGGCGATATGGATCACTTGAAGTTCCTGTTCCTCCGCTAAGTTCTACATTAGATTTCAGATAAAAGACAGGTCTAGCGGCATACCCGAGGTACGCGTTGCTGTTGCGCAAGTGGCCGAGGTTGACCACACGAAACACGTCGTCACTGCCCGATGAACGCGGAATAATTGTCCATTCCACTAGCCCCATATACATCCAATTGCTTGCGGTTATTGTTGAATTGTCATATGAACCTAAATTAGTTGCCCATGCATCGGGACTTGCAGCATATCCATAATCACTTGGATACATTAATCCTATTTCATCAGTATATGTTGTTGGATTACTTCCATATCCTGCGTTATTTCTTTCTCCATCATAAAATTCTTTTGCTGTATTATTATATGATGTCATTCCTCCGAGATGCCATGTTGTTTCTGCTATTAAGTTTTGCCATGTTGGACCTAAATAATTCCAATAATTGGTATTTAGATTTATTGTATTAAATTCACTTGTTGTCCAGTTATTTGATCCATACGTACTTACACTTGTATCATAATTCCATCTATATCCTGCTATTGTACTTGTATCCATACTTCCTTTATAATTTGATGTACTATATGAATAAGCACCATAATAATCTCTTCCATCCGTTCCTAACATATCGCTTGTTGTATAATCAGCCTTTATTAATTTTACTTGTCCATCAAATACTCCGATGATTCTATATAAGTTTTCTGCTGAACATGTAACTTCATTACTTCCAAAACATACGTAATTATTTGGGTTTGCTCCACTATATCTATATGAATTATCTCCAGCTTCTTGATCGGCATTGGTATAACTTCCTACTCCATCATGATAGTAAAGGCCATTTTCACCATCTTCTGTATAAGTTGTTGCAACTTTGCAAGCTAAAGTGTTATAATTTTCTTCTCTACATATCTCTGCAAATGTTGGCATGGTTATCCTATCTTGTTGTAGTACAACTTCCATATCAATACTTGCATTTTCATTTATTGATTGGTCTGTTTCTAGATTTACAAATGTTAAAGTAAATGTCCAAGTATGAGTTGTTCCTGTACTTGATGATGTTGTTGATATTGGATGGTCTATGGATATGTTAAAAGCTCCAGTTTTGCCTGTTATATCAAATCCTGAGACTCCATTTACTGTTACATATGGAAGTTCATCACTACTTGCTTCAAGTAATGCACCATTTTCATCTCTTACTGTTAGTATTACTTCAGCAGTAGTTCCACTAGAATATGTATAAGTATTTTCATATATTCTAATTCCTGCAAAGTATGTTGCTGTTGCATTATTTGTTCTACTACTTGCTATAAGTCTTACTGAAGGATTAGTAGTATCTGTTAAATTAC
>CALVUU010000027.1 GCA_944363655.1 uncultured Bacilli bacterium
AAGCAATCCCCTTTAACAAAACCATATTCAACTAAATTACGATTTTCAAAACAAGTTTGCACCACCATTCCGTTAATTCTTGCCCACTTACTAAAATACTCGCCAATTTCTTTATACATATCTTCCGTAAAAGGTACTGGTTTTAAATATCCCATATTCTTCTGAACGTTTTTATAATTATCCAAAAAAGAAACGATAACTCTATTCACATAACCACTAAGTAACTCACACATTCTTTTAAATGCTTTCTTATGATAATCCATTGTATAAATTCTATTTATAAAAATCGGATCATACCTAACAACTACATTATCATTTCCAATAATTTTCGATATTTCTTTTATCCCTTCAATAATTTTACTCTTATCACCCACATTTGGTTCAATATCTTTTTTATAAGGTGTAAGAGTTACATGAAAAAGAATCGGTTTATCAATTTCTTTTAAATAAGGTATAATTGGCAAAGGATTTTTTGTACAAAACATAATCATATCAACATTACTAAAACTAATACGACTTACTAACTTAGGATTAAAAGGATTTCTAACGTCAACAAAACCTTCCCTATATCTATTAATAAACCATTTGCTATAAAAAGCTACTATATCACATCTACCACTTACAAATAAAACCATAATCAATCACAATAAATATTAAAACAAAAAATAAGAAAAAAGACAACCTACATAAAAGGATGTCTTAACATATTACTCTTAGTTTTCTCTAAATAATTGATAGTTATTTTAATACTTGGTTTAATAAATATTCCAGCATTTTCATAATTACAAAACGGATTACTACTTTTCTTATTAGAAAGCACTTCTTTAGTTATATCTTTATTGTTACTAACTTTTATTTTACCAACATAATATAATTTATTATTTTTCTTTTCTCCCAAAAGTAAACTATAACTTGTACTATTTTTTATATAACCCCCAATATAAAACTCATCAGTTTGATAATTTTTCAACTTTATCCACACATTACTTCTTTTATTAACATAATAAAAACTATCCTTTTCTTTAGCAACAATTCCCTCAAGACCTAATTTTTTAACAGATGCAAATAACTTTTTTCCATTACTATAAACTTTAGATTTAAAAAAATAATCTGTATCTTTATATTTATATAATATTTTCTTCCTATCTACTAAAATCTCATTAGTTAAATCCTTATTTTGATAAATAATATCAAATACAACAAACTGCACTGGATTATCTATACTTTCTTCTTTAATTCTATATTTATTTTTTATTCTAAGTCTTTTTTGTAAACTACTAAAAGAGGGTCTATCCTTATCAAACAAAACAATTTCACCATCAAAAATACAATTATCTCTTCCCACAATATTTTTTATACCATGTAATTCTAAAAATAAATGCGTTACATCGACATTATTTCTAGTTCTAATATTTATGTTATCTTTATTTACATAGATTAATGCTCTTATTCCATCAAACTTTATTTCATATAAATATTTATTGGAAAAAACAAAAGGTATCTCTGCAATTAGCATTGGTTTTATATTTTTCTTATCAAACATTTTTCAAACTTAACTCCAAAGCTTGCATCAAATCTTTAATATTATTATTTTGTTTTACTTTAACGCTCTTAGGTTTTACACCCCTTTGTTTATCTTTAATAGCTTTTTTAATATTTTCCTGATATTCATCTACATATTCTTCTGGGCTAAATTTCATCTTTAAAGAATCAATAAGTCTCATTGCTAAATCTAATTCCTTTTTAGTATATTTCGCTGAAGATATAGCATCAGGTATATTTATTTCTTCGTTAAAATAAAGAGTCGTCATAATCATTACACCATTCATCATTCTAATAGCTACATAATAAAACTTAGTAGATAAAATAGTTTTAGCAACAGCTATTTTCTTACTTTTTTCTAAAGCATCTTTAAACAAACTCAATGCTTTACTCTTATTGGGAACTGATAAAACATAACTTTTCTCATAAAAAACTGGATCTATTTCGTTTGTTCCCACAAAACCAACAATTTCAATATTACCCTCACTATCTACTCGTAATTTTTTAAGTTCTTCACTAGTAAGAGTGATATATTTATCTTCATTAATTTTATATCCTTTTATTATATCGCTTTGTTTAACTTCTTTTTTACAATGCGGACAATACTTGACATATTTAATACGTGTCAAGCATTTTTTGTGAAGTTGATTAAATGATACATCATTATCTTGTAATATTGGATTAATTGTAATGGGAATATTCACTAGTCCAAAAGAAATACTACTTTTTTTCATCAGTCTACCTCCCTATCCTTAAACGTAATATCATAATTACTTGGGCCTTCGATACACTTGCCATCGATATCATATCTCGACCCATGACACAAACAATCCCAAGTTTTTTCCACTTCATTAAAAACTAACCCACATTTCATGTGCGGACATTTATTTAATACAATATGTTCTTTATTATTTTCATCTTTATAAATAGCTACATTTTTACCATTTAATTTAGTATAAATAATTTTACTATTATTTACATTACCTTTACTACTTTTTAGCAATGCTTTAAAATTACCATAAGCATCCGGAAAAAATCTTACAAATTTATTCCAATTTAATAACCTATCTGGTCTTAAAAGCTCAATAAATTCATTTTCGCGATGTAAGATAATATCTCGCAAAACCATTCCTGCCAAGGTAGCATTAGTCATTCCCCAAGTATTATATCCACAAGCAATTAATATGCCATCACTATCTTCATCAACTTTTCCTATTAAAGGCAAATAATCATTAGTTATTATATCTTTATTACTCCATATATAATTAAATTTATATTCCTTCTTTAAGTTTTCAAAATTATCTTTAATACTTTTAATATTAGGACTAGCCATAGAATTAGTTAAATAAATTAAATAATTATTTTTACCATCTTTATAATATCTATATGATATTGTTTTATCATCTATATTAATACCATTTATATTTTTAATTTCTTTAACCCTTACTGCTCCAATATAAGAAGTTTCTATATGATTTTTAAAAGGAATTAACAAAGGAAAAATAAAATATGGATAATGAGTTGCAATTATTACATGTTTACATTTAATAACATGATTATTTACATAACACTTATAAATACCATCTTCTTTACTTATCTTTTTCAATTTAGAATTTTCATAAATATATTTTTCTAATATATTCTTTAAACCGATTACATATTTAACGGGATGAAACATATAAGTATCATTTACTTTAATTGCATATTTAAAATTTCCTTTTTCTATTAATTCTACATTAACTTTCGATTCACTTAAAAATTTATATTCTTCATCTAAAATTTTTTTATTATCCTCTTCATTTGTAAAAAGGTATGAATCGGCTTTAATTAAATCACAATCTATTTTTTCTTTATCAATTATTCTTTTTAATTCTTTAACAGCCATTATTTGACTTTCTAAATATTTTCTAGCGCCATTTACATTGCCAAACTTGCAAATATTCATATATACTTTTTCTTGCAAATACGTTATTTTCGCAGTACTTCTCGCCGTTACTCCCTCTGCGCATTTATTACGTTCTATTAATAGGGCATCAACTTTTTCTTTGCGTAGTTGATAAAGTGTTGATAATCCTGTAATTCCTCCCCCAACAATTAAGGTATCACACTCTAAATCTTTTTCTACTTGCTTTAAAGCCTTATTTTTTACACCTAACCATAAACTTTTATTTTTCATAAACATCACTATTATTATGTAAAATATTATTTTTTTTAAACTAAAACTAGGCAATTATTTTTTATTGTGTTACAATTATACTAAGTGATGTTTATGAAAAATGGTTTAAAAATAACATGTTTAGTAGCAGCAGGGTTACTCTTAACAGGATGTAATGATTCTGAAATTGATCGACTTGAAGATAAAGTTGAACACCTAGAAGAAAAAATAGATGCTTTACTAGATCAAGGAAATATTAGTACTCCAAATAACGATAACTTCAATAATGTAACAAACAATGGTGAAGGAACAACTACTGTTGATACTTCTAGTATTACATCAAATATTAATACATATCGCACAGAAGCAGATAATATGTATGATTCTATTTCTAAATTAAATATTCCGAGTAATAGATCTGAAGTTATTGATTTATATTGGGAATGGAAAATAAATATTGAAGATTTAGAAAATCGTTTAGATAGATATGAAAACGAATTAGAACGGATGTATCGTAACAATGAACTATCATATACCGACTTTAGAACATTTGATAGAAAAATTGAAGATATCGAAAATACTTTAGATCGTGCTGAAAGTGAATTAGAATACCTTACAAATTATGATGATTAACAAGTAATTAACATTGCTTGTTTTTTTTGGCAAAATTTAACAATCATTTGTTCGTAAAATGTGTTATAATATGCTTGGTGATTTACATGACTCTAGAAGAAAAATTAAAAATCCTTGCTGATAGCGCCAAATACGATGCATCATGCTCTTCAAGTGGTAGTAAAAAAAATTCCCAAAATGGCTTAGGTAATACAGCTATAAATGGTATTTGCCACTCTTTTTCTGCTGATGGTAGGTGTATTTCTTTACTCAAAATTCTTCTTACTAACTGCTGCATCTTTGATTGTAAATACTGCATAAACCGCAGAAGCAACAATGTTCCAAGAGCTATTTTTACCCCCGAAGAAATCTGTGATATTACAATTAACTTTTACAAAAGAAATTATATTGAAGGTTTATTTTTAAGCTCCGGTATTATCAAAAGTCCAAATTATACAATGGAGTTATTAATAAAAACTATTTATCTTCTTAGAAATAAATATCATTTTAATGGTTACATTCATGCTAAAGCTATACCAGGAGCTAGTGAAACATTAATAAAAAGATTAGGAAAATTAGTTGACAGAATGAGTACTAATATTGAACTACCAAGTGAATCTAGTCTAAAACTACTTGCCCCCAATAAAAATAGTCAAGATATCACTAACATTATGACCACTATTAAAAATAACACTAGTAAATATTTTGCTCCAGCTGGTCAAAGCACTCAAATAATCATCGGAGCTACTAAAGAAACAGATAAAGATATAATGACTAAAAGTAGTACCATGTATAAAGAATTTCATTTAAAAAGAGTCTTCTATTCAGCCTATATTCCAGTTAATAAAGATTCCTTATTACCTACAATTACTACTCCCCCATTAATCCGAGAAAATCGTCTTTACCAAGCAGATTGGCTTTTAAGGTTTTATAACTTTACTGTGGGTGACCTATTTGACCGAAACGATAATTTTAACATCTTAATAGATCCAAAAACCGACTGGGCTTTAAATCATTTAGAATATTATCCTAAAGAAATAAATACAGCAACATTTAACGATTTAATTAAAATACCAGGAATTGGTATCACATCCGCTAAACAAATAATTTCTTCTCGCCGATATTTTACCATTGAATTTTCGGACTTAAAGAAAATGGGCATCAGTTTAAAAAAAGCCAAATACTTTATAACTTGTAATCATAAATATTTTGTTGATCCAACCACCATTACTAAAAGTATCATTACAAAAAACTTAATTACTTTAAAACCCAAAGTTGTCCAATTAAGCCTATTTAATGAATAATTACTTAATAATTTATGATGGTACTTTTATTAATTTACTTACAACTATAAAATATTTATTACAAGAACATATTAAACCTCAAAATATCATTTTAGAAGGCACATATTCCCCCAATCTTTTTGAAGTTTTAATAAAACCCAATATAACAAATGATGAAAATTTTATCGAAGAAATAATTACCACTAGCTCAAAAGAAGTATTTAAAATTATTTATTATATTTTTTTAAGTAATGCCTTAAATAAAGAATTGGTACTTTACTACTTTATTTTAAATACTTTTATCTATCATGATAAAATAACCTATCACCGTCATTTAAATTGTGTAAATAATGCTTTAAAAATAAGTCATAATGTTAGTAGGGAAAACCATAAAATGAAAGGATTTACTAGATTTAAAATGATTAATAACCAATTCTTATATGCTGAAATATCACCAGATAACAATATATTAGAATTACTTTCTAAACATTTTCAAAAACGTCTTAAAAATGAACTATGGATAATTAAAGACACTAAAAGAAATATTCTAAGTATATATGACTTAAATAATTATCATATAATGCCTGGAGAAAATATAAAATTACTTGAATTAGAAAATAATAATATAGATAACAATTATGAAAAATTATGGTGTACTTTTTTTAAAACTATTGCTATTAAAGAAAGAGAAAGCATAAAAAGACAAATGAGTTTTATGCCTAAAAAATATTGGCATAATATTATTGAAATGGAGGATAAAAATGCAAAAAGTAATTAAAGGAAAAGAACTAGATAACTATATTCTTAATGCTATAACTTTACTAAGTGATGCTGTTAAGACAACATTAGGACCTAATGGTAATAATTGTATTATTAATGAATCTAATTTTAGTCCATATATAACTAATGATGGTGCTACAATCGCTAATGCTATTACTGATGAAAACGAAATTACTAATACAATTCTTACCCTCATTAAAGAAGCAGCGCTAAAAACTGATAGTGATGTTGGGGATGGAACAACTACTACGATTTGCTTACTAGAAAGCATTTATAAAAATAGCATCCATTATATTACATCTAAAAATGATACTTTAAAACTTAAAGAAGAACTTGAAAATAGTTCTCAAAAAATAATTGCCATGCTTAATAATAAAAGTAAAATTCCTAATAATAAAGACTTAGAAAAAATAGCAAGTATTTCTGCAAATGATGAAAAAATAGGAAAATTAATAACAAAATTCTATTTAGAATTAAATAAAAGTAATAATATTAAACTAATGGAAAATACTACTAGTAATAAAGATTTTACTATTAATATACCTGGATTTTTCATAGAAAATACTATTGCATCTACCTATTTTATTAAAGAAAAAGAACTAACAATTAAAAAACCTATTACAGTTTTATATAATAAAGATATAACTGATACTTGCGAACTAGAACAAATAATATATGATGCTAATATAAAAAATAAAGATTTAATAATAATGGCTAATAGTTATACTGATAACGTTATAAATGATATTTTAGCTATTAATTATGAACAAGTTAATAAAATAATTCTTTTAAATAATCCTGAATATGGAACTAAAAGAATAACAATTATTGAAGATTTAAATATAATAACTAATGCTAAAAAAATTGATAATTACTATATTGGTTCTATAAAAGAATTTAAATATACTAGTGAAAATATTACTTTTATTTATGATTTTAATAATCAATTAAATGAATATATCAAAAAAATAAAAATAGAACTGGCAAATGAAAAAGATGAATTTGAACAAGAATTTATAAAAACACGTTTAAGTAAACTTACAAATACTTATGGAATTATCTATATCGGAGGAATAACAAAGTTAGAAAGACGCGAAAAGAAAATGCGTTTTACTGATGCCTTATCTGCTATCAATGCTGCAGCTAAAGGTATTTTGCCGGGTAGTTCTCTTCCCTTTTACCAAATAAGTGAAGAGTTAATTATTGAAAATACCGCCGATAAAATATTAAAAGAAGCCTTAAAAGCACCATTAATTCAAATATTAAATAATAGTAATACTGATTATCAAAACATATTAAAAAAAATAAAGGATAATAACTATCAAATATTATATAATGCCAAAAATAAAACATTTGAATCAATTGCTGATACAAATGTTTTGGATAGCATATTAGTTTTAAACTCAGCATTAAAAAACGCCATATCGATTGCTTCGCTTTTATTAACTACATCACATTTAATTATAAATACCTTCCAAAAAGAGTCATTAAATATTTCCCCACTAACGGAAGAATTTTAACCCATATCATTTAAATCTACGGCTTCGTCTGCAATCATATCAGCAAATTCCACCTTAAATCTTTCAATTTCTTTTTTCTTAGCATCTTCATAGATATTTTTAGCATTACAAATAGCTTTATAAAAATGTTTTAATGTAACAATACGCTGATTATCATATAAAGCATATGTAAATGCATTAGCAACTATTGTAAGACAAATATCAGGATATCTACTAGCAACTTCATAGACTCTTTTATATTCATCAGTCATTTCCACAATAAAAGCCATAATTGTTTCAACAACAAATGGTTGATAAGTGAGTTTTACTCCAATTTGATGCTCCAATTTTGGAATTGTTCCCATAAGTATTTTGACAACTGTTGGCTTATCTGCTTCTAATACATCGATTTTTTGAAAACGTCTAAGAAAAGCTCTATCCCTTAAAATATATTGTTCATATTCTTCAGTTGTTGTTGCTCCAATCATCTTAATTGTTCCTCGGTCAAGCCCCGCTTTTAACATATTGGCAAAATCAAGCCCTCCCGCTTTATTAACTAATAAATGTGTTTCATCAATAAATATTATAGTGTTTTTTTTATCAGCAAGTTCTCTAACCAACAAATCAATTCTATTTTCAAGTTGTCCCTCATTATTAGTAGAACCAATTAAACTCGTAATATTAACTTTAATTAAAGACCAACCTTTCAAAGCATCAGGAACCATACCTTTTTTAATACGATATGCAAGTCCTTCAACTATCGCTGTTTTACCAATCCCTGGTTTACCAACAAGTAATGCACTTTTTTCAGGAGTTAAAAGAGTCAAGATAACTTGTTTTATTTCTTCATCTCTAGCAATTGCTGGATCAGTTATATAATCTTTATTAGTTAAATCTTCTCCATAGCGTTCTAACATACTTATCTTTTCTTCACTCATTATAGCATTTCCTCCTCATTCATATTATTTAAAACATATAAAACTAAACTTTTAGCAGAATATTTATTTATTAATCGTTTTTGATTATTCATTAAATCTTCACGAAGTGTCTTATCATTCAATAATTTTTTTGTAGCATAAACTATTTCATTTATATTATTAGCCCTAATACTCATTTTATTATTAGCAAAAAAATTAGCATTATAATCTTCTACCCCCGGTATTGGCATCATATGTACTAGCGGCTTATTCATAGCAGCTATTTCTGTTGTTGTTAATCCTCCTGGTTTAGATATAACAATTGTACTTGCAGCTATATAATCATTCATATTATCTACAAAACCCTTAACTATTAAATTTACATTATCTATTTTTTCTAACTCTTCTTTTAACTTTTCATTACTACCACATATTACTACTAAATAAGCATAATTAATTTGAGCAAGTATATTTACAACAATATCCTTTATTTGTCCAAATCCCATACTACCACTAGTAAGTAATATTACATCTTTATCATGTAACGCTGGTATTTCCGAAGTATCAAAAAAACTAGATGCAACAGGAATACCTGTTGGTAATAATATTTCTTCTTTAAATCCTTTTTTAATAAAATCATCTTTTAATAAAGAACTAGGAATTACAAATAAATCAGGATTAGTTTCTTCCCAAAAAGGAATACATTCATAATCAGTTGCTACATTAATAAACTTTATTGGTCTACTTTTCTTTATTTTAGTTAAAGTTAAACAAGGAAATAAGTGAGTACCTATAACTAAATCATAATTATTATCAATTAAAAATTTATTTAATTTTTCTTTAACTAAAACATTTAAGCCATAAACAGGACTAGGAATATTAGTTTTGCTATATAATTCTCCTAGTTTATAAACGCCCCCAAAAATACTTCCATTACCTTTAGTTGAATCTAAATATAATTTTTCAATAATATTTGATGCTTTTTTCCCAACTAAATCTAAATAATTTTGAACATCACAATGAATACCAAACGCCTCAAATTCTTTTTTTATATAATTAGCACAAGCATTATGTCCTCCACCAGTACTACAAGTTAAAACTACTACTTTCACTTTCCGTCTCCCCAATTATTATTAAACATATTAGTTAAATAATCTTTATTAAATGTTTTATCTAACACTTCTTCATATGCATTTTGGGGAGGTATACCTCTATCTTTTGCTCTAGCCCTTTCAACTGCACTATATGTAAGAAGCATATCGAGAATTAAAAATATTGCTAAAAAAACCGCTATTTTTTTACCAATATTATAATCAAATTTTTTAATAAAATTTATTACAACAGGATAAATAACCTTTATCCAAAATATTGCAAGCACTCCCCAAAATAAAGAATACATTAAACAAACACGACCATTAATATTAAACGGTTTAGCAGAATAATCCCAAGCTGTAAAACCTAATACCAATTCCATTCCCAAACTCATTATATATTCTAAAACCGTACCACCAATAAAACCAATTATAAACAATTTAAAATTATTATCATTTCTATACTTATAAAGCATCGCCGACAAAACACAAGCACATAATCCATATGCCATATTAAAAGGTCCAATTACAACTGCCGAATGATTGATAATAACTCCTTTTTTAATATAAGTCCACACCCCCTCGATAACCCATCCAGCAACACAGCCAAAGACAAATATCCAAAACAGATTATATAATTTTTCAATATTCTCTTTTTTCATAAAACATCACTTATTCTTCGTATGAATAAATTATACCATGAATATCAAAATAAGGAAACTGAAACAAATATATGTTACAAAAATTTAATATTATTAAAACAAAAAACAAACCTAGGAAATACCTAAGTTTGCTTATATACTTAATGGCGCCCGATGTAGGACTCGAACCTACGACCTAACGGTTAACAGCCGTGCGCTCTACCGACTGAGCTAATCGGGCATTACTCATTAAGTATATATAAAA
>CALVUU010000028.1 GCA_944363655.1 uncultured Bacilli bacterium
TGGATGGCTAGATAGTGAAGGTCAAAGATATTATCTTGATCCAGAAACAGGAGTTGCCTATACAGGATTACAAGAAATAGATGGTAAAACTTATTATTTTAATGAGTTTGGTCAAATTCAAAAATCAATACAACCAATAGATGGTAATACATACATATTTGATTCTATTACAGGAGAAAAGAGATTCGGATGGGTAGATGATAATGGTTATAGATATTATGCGGATCCAGAGACAGGAATTATATATACTGGCTTGCAGGAGATAGATGGAGCAAAATACTATTTTAATGAAAAAGGGCAATTACAGCATTTAAAACAGAAAGTTGGAGATAACTATTATTTCTTTGGAAGATATAGTGGAATGATGCAATATGGATGGCTAGAAAGTGAAGGTAAAATGTATTATTTAGATCCGGAAACAGGTATTATGACTTTTGGTAGTCGTACTATTGATGGAATTAATTATTACTTTTATGAAGATGGTCATATGCAAAGTAATTTTGTTACTATAGATGGTATAACTTACTATTATTTTGATGATGGATCTAAAGCAAATGATTGGATAACTATTGCTGGCACTAAATATTTTTTCAATTCATTAGGCGCTATGATAGGAAAAAATGTAAAGAAAGTAATAGATGTTTCTGAATATCAAGGAGTAATAGATTGGAATACTGTAGTAAATCAAGGCGGAGTTGATGGTGTAATTTTAAGAATTTCAGCAAGTGGTTTGGATAGAGAAGATGCTATGCTTGCTACAAATATTAGAGAGTTACAAAGATTAGGAATCCCTTATGGAATTTATATATATAGTTATGCTGAGAATTATAATGAAGGTGTTTTATATGCTGATTACACTCTAAATATAATAAAAAAATATAATATGAATCCAACATTAGGAATTTTTCTTGATTTAGAAAGTAATGCTATTACAAACTATATGGGAACTTATGAGTATGAACAAGTTGCAAGAGGTTTTATGGATACAATGACTAATAATGGTTATGGTTCTATAACAAAAATATACACTTATAAATCTATGGCTGACGGTGTTCTAAATTCTCCGTATTTACGTAATTTAATTACTTGGATCGCTCAATATAATCATTATTGTACTTATACAGGAAGTTATAATGCTTGGCAGTATTCATCAACTGAAAGCATTCCAGGTATTTCTGGTAATGTAGATGTTAGTGTGTGGTTTAATTAGGAGATATAATGAATTTATCTCCTTTTGAATTTCTATCTAGTAATTGGAATTTATAAATGTTATACTATTTATATAGAAATTGTGGTTAATTAATACATTTTTATTTAATGAAAGGACAGTTGTTCAAAATGAAGAAATTAAACATTACTTTTTGTAGTTTTCCTGATTATGCTAGCAATGCTAAAGCTCTATATGAATATATGAAAGAAAGATATAAAGATAGTATGAATTATACTTGGATTGTATATAATGAAAGTTCCGTATCTTTATTAAGAAATAAAGGTATAAATGCTTTATTAATAGGCAGTGATGAATTTAAGTCTTATATTCCTACAACAGATGTTTTTTTTACGACTCAAGGTAATTTGGATGGTGACAAATTAAAAGCTAAAGATTCTATTTATGTTGAGTTATGGCATGGTATTGGTCCTAAACCCGTTGGTTTTTCTCAAGATAATCCAAGTGTAGAGGATATTAGAGGATATAATAATATCAAAGAAATAGTAGATTATTTTATTGTTCCGAGTGAGTTTTGGCGATTAATATTTAGTTCTAAATTTACAGTAGAATATGCGAGAATTAAAAATTTGGGGTTTCCTATCTTAGATTATTTTAAAAATTGTGATGGAAAAAATAATTTATCTAAAGTTTTAAAAATTGATGTAAATAAGTTTAAAAAAATTATAATTTTTATGCCAACTTTTAAGAAAGGGTTTAATCATGCTGATGTCACACAAACCTATGATAACATATTTAATTTTAAGCAAGATTATGATGAAAAGAAATTAAATGACTTTTTGGAAAAAAATAATTATTTATTGTGTGTTAAAAAGCATCCTGGAGAACAGATAAATATGAATTTTAAGGAAACGGATTATATTAAGAACATTTCTGAGGAAGAATTGATAAATCATCAGATTTCTATTAATGAAATTATGAATGCCTTTGATTTGTTAATCACTGATTACTCTTCTGTAGGAACTGAGTTTATATTTTTAAATCGTCCTGTTTTGTTTGTAGTAGGAGATAAGGATGAATATTTGAAAAATAGGGGGATTTTATTTGGTAATTTAGACTTTTGGACCCCTGGACCTTGTTGTGATAATATATCTGATTTATTAAATGAAATGGAAAAATTATTGACAGATACAACATATTATCAAAAAGAACGTAAAGAGAAGAGAGATTTATGGTTTCAAGATAGGAAAGATGGTGGTTGTCAAGAAATCTGTGATTTCTTATTTGAAGATAGTAGTTTAAGAAAAAACTTAAAAAGGTATAATAGTGAGCTTCTTAGTTTAAGAAGGGATAATAATAATTTTAGTAATATTGTTAAAGAACAGGAAAATACTATTAAGAAGTTAACTGAATCTGATATTGAATTAAAAGCTATTAGAGCTTCAAAATCTTGGCAACTATTAGAAAGATTAAGAAAAATTAAGAATCATAAGAGGTGATGTAAATGAAGACTTTTGCTGTTATTCCAATAGCTGGTAAAGGAACAAGATTTGGTTCTGATTTGCCTAAACAATTTATTGAAGTTTATGGTAAACCTTTATTTATTTATACATTAGAAAAATTTCAAAATAATAGCGATGTAGATTATATATTAATTGCTTGTTCTAAAGATAATATGTTAACAATTAAAGAATTAATAAAAAATTATAATTTAACTAAAGTATATAAACTAGTACAAGGTGGAGATACTCAATTAAAATCCATTATAAATTGCATAAAATCAGTTGACCATGAACTCTCTTTAGAGGATAAAATAATTGTTCATGTTGGTAATCGTCCTAATTTAAGCGACGACCTTATTTCCAGATGTATAAAAAACTATGATGAGATAGGACCATTATCTACAGTAGTTCCTTGTATTGAAGTTATGGTTAATCTTAACGATAATAGTATTATACCGAGGGACAAAACAGTAAGAATACAAACACCACAAGTATATTCTTTTGGTGATTTGAAAAAAGTTATCTATGATGAAAATTTGAATAATATACATGCAAATACATTATGTGACTTATTAATTTTAAATAATAAAAGAGTTAATTTTATAGATGGTGAGTTAACTAATTTTAAAATAACATATAAAGAAGATTTAGAGATGTTTAAATCTATTATATCTAGTAAATAATAATACTAAAAAAAACAAAATATTTATTATTAGTTTTAATAGGATAATCGGGATATTACTTTTATGTAAAATGTTTTCTGTTTTACAAAATAAAGTTTTAGAATATCAATTTTTCTTAATTTAAAAATTAAAAATTTCTAATTATTAAAAATATATGTTATTATTATTGTGAGGTGTAGTTAAATGACAAATTTAAAAAATATTATTGCAAATTTTAAACATTATTGGTTTTTAATGACTCAATTGATATCTAGGGACTTTAAAGTTAAATATAAAAGATCTGTTTTAGGTGTTGTATGGAGTCTTTTGTATCCTATATTAC
>CALVUU010000029.1 GCA_944363655.1 uncultured Bacilli bacterium
TATTACCTGTACAAAGCAAGAAAATATGTTTCAGGTGAGATAGTTACATATTTTACACGCTTTGTACTTTTTTGTGAAGTGAAATATTTTTCTTTCGTAGACTTTTCGTTAGAAATTTAGTACAATATTAAAAAAGGTGAGTTTATGAAGTTTTTTAAAAAATGTATTAATATTATTTTGTTTATCTTATTATTAGGAATATTGATTGTTAATTTATTTTCTTTAAATATTTATAGTATTATATTTACAGTAATTTTATTAATTACTTATTTATTATTATTTAGTAAATATAATACTATAATTTTAAATAATAATAAATTTAAAATTATATTTATACTAATCTTTTTTATAAGTATAATATCAAGAATAATATTAATAGAAACTACCGATATAAATTTAACATCTGATTTTGAATTATATTATAATACTGCTTTAGGTATAATTAATGAAAATATTCCTAATCAAAGTTATTTGACTTTTAATGGTTATGTATATTTTTTCTCTTATATTTTATCAATTGTATTTAAAATTTTTGGTTCATCGATTAAAGTAGCATTATATTTTAATTTGTTTTGTCAAATATTAACTTCTTTTCTAATTTTTAAAATATTAAAACTAAAATTTAATAATAATATTACTTATATTGGAAGTATTCTATGGATTTTATTACCAACAACTTTTTTTGCAACTTTTTTAGTTTCAACAGAAAATTTATTTTTATTAATGTTTATTTTATGTATATATTTTTTTTATAAATATATTGATAAAGAGGATATTAAATATACCCAAAATATAATTATATATATATTATTTGGTCTACTGTTAGCAATCACTAATAACATAAGACCTTTAGTAACAATAAGTATAATTGCTTTAGTTTTATATTTTATATTTACTAATAAAATCCTTAAAAAGTATATATTATTGTCATTATTAGTAATAACATATATTGGTACTAATTTAGGAATTAATAATTGGATAGAACATAGTTTTAATACTACATTACAAAGTGGATCTTTAGAATGGTCAATTTATTTTGGAACAAATTATAATACTTGTGGAACATGGAATGAAGCTGATTCAATTTATGCTTTTAGTGTAATCAAAGAAAGCGGATCTAAAGAATTATTAAATGATGCTATAAAACGGTTTGGAAATTTAAGTCCTTATCAAAAAGTAAGGCTAGGAATGTGTAAATTTTATTATTTATGGCAAGATAGTAATTCTACTTTATCATTTGTTGATTCAATGACTAATTATAAATTTATTAATCAAGAAGTATTTTTTGCGCAATTAAGCAAAATTATTGTTATAATATTAGTAATAAGTGTGATGTTGGGAATATTTAATAATAAAAGTAATTATGATAAAGATTTATTTATAAAAATATTTATCGTGCTTTATATTTTATCAAACCTATTTATTG
Organism: uncultured Bacilli bacterium; assembly: GCA_944363655.1. The sequence goes on from CALVUU010000029.1 coordinate 1,427, forward strand.
TTGTTAATGGTAGATATAATTATATTTTATATCCATTATTAATTATTTTGTTAGTAGGTAAAGGAGGTAATATGAAAGAAAAATTATCAAAATTAGTTAATGTTTATAAAAAATATGGATTTATTGGTTTTTGTAAAAAGTTATATGCTTATGTTAAAGCTAATTATATGGATAAAGTAAGTTTTAAAGTAATGTTTAATAAAAAGAAATATCACAATGAAATAAAAAATATTTTAGATAATAATAAATATGATAGAATTATTTTGTGGAGAAGTTCTTTTGGATATAATGTTCCTCTTTTTCAAAGACCACAACATATCGCTAATAATCTAGCTAAAAATAAATGTTTAGTATTTTATGAAGTAACAACGATGACTGATAATGTCAAAATTTTAAAAAAGCATACAGATAATATTTATCTAATTAATTTTAATAATAAAGCATTAAATAAGATACTTATGCAAGAACTAGAAAAGATAAATAAACCTAAGTATGTTCAACTTTATTCAACAGATTGGAAATTATCTGTTGAAAATATTAAGGATTATATGAATAGAGGATTTGGTTTTATTTATGAATATATTGATGATATATCACCAGAACTAGCAGGAACTAAAAATATTCCTCAAAATATAATTGATAAATATAATTTTGTTATGAATAATAAAGATGTATATGTAATTGTTACAGCAGATAAATTAAAAGAAGATGTAATAAGTAAAAGAGGTAAAGTAAATTTAGCATTTTCATCAAATGGGGTAGATTATAATTTCTTTAAAACCTATGATAAGGATTATAAATATGAAAAAGAGTTTAGTGATATACTTAAGAAAAAGAAACCTATAATAATGTATTATGGGGCTTTAGCTAAATGGTTTGATTATGATTTAGTAAAAAAGCTTGCTGAAACTGATAAATATAGTATAGTTTTATTTGGTATTAAATATGATGAATCATTTGATGAAAATTTAAGTGATGAAAAAAATATATACTTTATGGGACCAAGGGATTATAAAGTATTAAAAAATTATGCTAAGTATGCAGATGTATTAACAATTCCTTTTGTTATAAATAATATAACTCTTGCTACAAGTCCTGTTAAAATATTTGAATATATGGCATTGCATAAGCCTATTGTAACGACTGATATGCCAGAGTGTCGTAAGTATAAAAGCGTTTTTATCGGTAAATCACATGAAGATTTTATTAAAAAAATTGACGAAGCAATAAAAAAGAAGAAAGATAAAAAATATATCGAACTATTAGATAAAGAAGCCAAAGAAAATGATTGGTCTGTAAAAGCTAAAGCAATAATTGATTTAGTAAAAAAAGATGAGAAATAAAGAGAGGAGAATACATAATGGAACTACCACAATATCTTTTAGATTTAATAAAAAATGGTGAAAAAATTAACGTTGAATTAAAAACATCAAGAAGTAAATTACCTTCATCGTTATTTGAAACAGTTTGTGCTTTTTTAAATAGAAATGGAGGTCATATATTTTTAGGTGTCGATGATTCTAGAAATATTGTTGGAGTAAGTGCCGAAAAAGTTGCAGATTTAAAAAAAGATTTTGTAAACTTATGTAATAATCCTCAAAAAATATTTCCTACAATACAATTAATTATTCAGGATTATTGTTATCAAAATAAAATTGTTTTATATATCAATGTTTATGAAAGTTTTAAAGTGCATAGAACCAACAATAAAATTTTTGATCGAAATGAAGATGGAGATTATGATATAACTAATAATACAGCCTTAATATCTCAAATGTATTCAAGAAAAAGTAGCACTTATGTTGAAAATGAAATTTTTGAGTATGCAACTATTGATGATTTAAGAAGTGATTTAATTGCTAGAGCTCGACAAATGGCAGTTAATAGAAATGCTAATCATCCTTGGAAAGGAATGACTTAGAAATGCTTAGAAGTGCATCGCTGTATGAAAAAGACTATCATACAAATAAAGAGGGAATAAACTTAGCAGGAATATTATTGTTTGGTAAAGATGAAATAATAAGATCAGTTCGTTCCATTTATAGAACTGATGCACTTTATCGGGAAAATGATACAGATGGCTATTTAGACAGAGATGATATAAGAACAAATTTGATTGATAGTTATTATAGATTGATTGAATTTGTAAAAAAACATATGGATGATAAATTTTATCTTCAAGATGGTGAGAGAGTTAGTCCTAGAGATACAATAGTGCGTGAATTATGTGCAAATATTTTAATACATCGAGATTATTCAAATCCATATCCAGCTAAAAATTGTAATTTCCAATAGTAAAATAGTGGCAGAAAATGCAAATAGATCAAAAATGGTTAGATATATAGATTTATCGAGTTATACACCATATCCTAAGAATCCCAAAATTGCTTCAGTTTTTAAAGAAATTGGATTAGCTGATGAATTAGGATCTAGAATAAAGAGAATTACCGAATGCAGTAAAGTGTATTCTAATTTGCCACCAAAATTTAAAGAAGATGATATTTTTCAAACAATTATTTATTTAGATAATGAATTAGAAATGCCACAATATGATATGTTATCAGGTTATAAGAAAATATTATATGAATTTGTATGTAATAATAATGGAGTTAGTAGAAAGGAAATAAATGAATTTATGTCTCAATTTTATAAATCACTCGATAAAAATAAAATAGATAGAAAAGTTAAATATTTATTAACATATTTAAGAAAAAATAAATTAATAAAAAATATAGGTTCTTCTATTGGCTCTATTTGGGTAAAGTATTAAAAAATAAGCACCAATAAGTACCAATAAGTACCGATAAGCACTGAGAGGATAACTGACTATGAAAGAATATTTAAAGAAATTATATCCAAATGATAAAAATAAATATTTTAAATTATTATCTAGCGATTTGAAACATAATCATAAAAGGTTTATTATAACCGTTAATCCAGAAACATTAATGATGAGTGAAAGAGATAATGAATTAAAAAGTATTTTAGATGGCAATTATAGTTTTGTTCCTGATGGTATTGCTGTTGTTAAAGCTGCTAGAAAAATAGGAGTAAATGTTACTGAAAGAATTACTGGTATTGATATATCTGAATATTTGTTAAAGTTAGCCAATGAAAATAAATATTCAATATATTTATTTGGGGCCAAAGAAGAAGTAATTGATGCTTTAGTAAATAAAATAAATAAGGAATATCCCAATATAAATATTTTAGGATATTCAAATGGTTATGTTAAAGATCTTGATAAAGTAATGAAAGATATTGTAAAAAAGAAACCTGATATATGTATGGTTGCTTTAGGTATTCCTTATCAAGAAAAGTTAATTGCTAAGTATTTTGATAAAGCAAATAAAGGAATATACATTGGAGTAGGTGGTTCGTTTGATGTAATGAGTGGAACTAAAAAACGTGCTCCGAAAATATTTATTAAATTAAATTTAGAGTGGTTATATCGAATAATAACTGAACCTAAAAGACTAAAAAGATTTTGGAATAGTAATGTTAAGTTTATGTTTAAAATAAAAAAATAAAGGTTAATTTTTACAAACTCGTGCTGAAAACGTGAAAAAATTAATAATCAGGTTGATAAATTTTGTTCTAAATGACTTTAGCTATTGGCATAATAAAAAGAGAAAAGACAATGTTAAAACAAGTTTTACGAAAAAATCGTAAAACTTGTTGATTTTTTTCGCCTTTTAGTATATATTATTAATGAGGGGATAAGAATGTTAATTAATTTTAAATTTAAAAATTTCAAAACATTTAAAGAAGAAACTGAATTTTCATTTATAAAAGGCCAAAAAAGAGAGTTGTCTAATCATATTATAAAATTTAATAATAAATATAATCTATTGCCAATAAAAGTTGTTTATGGTAGCAATGCATCAGGTAAAACAAATTTATTATTGGCGTTTCAGGTGTTAAAAAGATCAATTATAGGTAAATCAATTAGATTTGATAAGGATGATTTTGTAGGTTTATGTCCAAATTTTGATTCTTTGAAAGATTATGAAACCCCAATAGAATTTGAATTAACTTTTACTATTGACGAAAATAAATATCAATATATTTTATCATTTATTAATTATTATAAATCAATGGAAAGTGAAATAGTTATTGAAAAATTGTTAGAAAATGATAAAATTGTTTTCTTTAGAAATAAAGGAAAAGTGAAGTTATCTGATGATGAGGATATTATAAATGAACATTATAAATTACTATTAGAAAAAAATAATATGAATTTAATTTTAGAAATGTTGGAAAATAATATCAATAAGACCGATACTTTTACAAAGTGGTATTCAAATATTGATAATAAGCTGTGTGAAAAAATATTTAAATATTTTTTAAATATGACAACAATAACTGACTTAGAAGACTTTAAAATAAATGATTATATAAAAATAGAGAATAAAGATAAATTATATGAAGATAAAAGAATTAATAAATTATTAAATGAGTTAAAAGTTGGTAAAGAAAAGTTGTGTTTTAAATCTGATGAAAATGGGGTAGTTAATAATTTTATTTCTTACAAATCAGATGCTGATAACTTACATATTACCGCTCCAATTAATACAGTAGAGTCAAAAGGTACAATTAAAATGATTGATTTATTGTATCCGATAATTAAATCTTTAGAAAATGGCTCCCCAATTTTTATCGATGAGTTGGATGCATCAATTCACCACGAAATAATTTATAATATTATTCAAACATTTGGTGATCCTTCGGTAAATAAAAAAGGTGCACAACTCGTTTTTACAACTCATAATCCTGTTTATTTAAATAAAAACCTTTTGAGAAGAGATGAAATAGTGTTTATTGAAAAAGATAAAAAAGGGTCTCACTTAAATACTTTAGAAAATTATAATCTAAGAAATGATGAAGTATACTTAAAAAATTATTTAAATGGTAACTATACAATATTACCAAATTTTGATTTGAATCACATTATTGAATAGTTCTAGGAGGCAGCATGAGAGTAGCAAAGAGTGTTATAACGTATCGTGGAGCAGTTGAAGGAAAGCAAGAGATACTTTATTTCGAACATCTTCAAAATTTAATAAATGAAAGTTCGACTTTTAAACGACGAGTTAATTTTAAGTTTAAAGATTCAAATGGAGGATCTCCCTCAGATATTGTCAAAACAGCAAGAATTTATTCTAGTATGGAAAATACTATAGTAGCAGTTTTTGATTATGATTTTAAAGATAAAGATTTTATTAATGCAATAAATACTTGTGATAAAAACAATATTATACCAGCTTTTTCGATTCCCAATTTTGATTTGTTTTTAATTTTACATAAAGAATTGTGCTACAAGCAAATAATTTCTAAAGATAATTATGAAAAAGATTTGAAAAAAGTATTTAATTTAGATAATGATTGTGATATTAAAAGTGAAGAAACTATTAAAAAAATATTATCTCAAATAACATTAGATGATGTGAAAAATGCTTTACGTAATGCTACCATAATAAATAAGCGCTCTAAAGAAAATAACAAAATTATAACGAAAGATGTCTATGAACAACCATATTTGAGTATAAATTATTTTATTGAAAAGGTGTTTGATGAAATAAACAGCTAATTTTAATTTCCAACTAATACTTGATTATTTATCCATTTGCAATTATAATTGAAATATAGATATAAATAAATATTACTAATTTAATATATATTATATATTCTATAAAGAAAATGGAGGACTTAAAATGGATAATGTAATTTTGATTTCCATTTTAGCTCTTGTTGTTGGAATTTTAGTTGGATGTGTCATTGTTTGGATTATATTTACTGTTAGAGCATCCAAAGCAATGAATAAAGCTAATAAATTTATTGAGGATGCTAAAAAAGAAGCAGAAAGGAATAAAAGAGATACTTTACTTGAAATAAAGCAAGAATCATTTCGGATTAAGCAAGAAACAGAAGCTGAAATTAAAGAAAAAAAAGCCGAAATATTACAAAGTGAAGATCGTCTTTTAGCAAGAGAAAATAACTTGGATAAAAGAGAAGAAATGCTTCAAAACAGAGATAATTTACTACAAGATAAAGAAAATGATTTATTAGCAAAACAAAAGAATTTACAAGACAAAGAGGAAAAAATGGATATGCTACTTAAAGAAGAGGTAGCAAAATTAGAAACTATATCAAAGTATAGTAAAGAAAAAGCTAGAGATGCAATCATGCAAAGAGTAGAAGCTGATATGGAATTAGAAATAACTAATTACATAAAAGAAGCGGAAGCAAAAGCCAAATTAGAAGCCCATGATGTTGCAAAACAATTAATTATTAACAGTATGGAACGGTATGCTGATGATGTAGTTGGCATGCAAACAGTAAGTACTATTGACTTGCCTAATGATGATATGAAAGGACGTCTTATTGGTAGAGAGGGAAGAAATATTCGTACCATTGAGTCAGTTACTGGAGTTGATCTAATTATAGATGATACACCTGAGGCAATTGTTATTTCTTCATTTGATCCATTAAGAAGAGAAATTGCTAAATTAACAATTGAATCTTTAATTAAAGATGGTAGAATTCATCCTGGAAGAATTGAAGAAATATACGATAAGACTGTAAAAGATGTCAACGCAAGAATTATTCAAATAGGGAATCAAACGATTAATGATTTAGGAATTGCTAAGATGGATCCTGAACTAGTTACATTAATTGGTAAATTAAATTTCCGAACAAGTTATGGTCAAAATGCTTTGAAACATTCTATTGAAGTAGCTAATCTTGCTGGCTTAATGGCGGCGGAACTTGGAGAAAACGTAACGTTAGCTAAAAGAGCTGGACTTTTACACGATATTGGTAAATCTATTGATTTTGAAATTGAAGGAAGTCATGTTGAGATTGGTTTAGAATTTGCCAAAAAACATCATGAACCGGAAGTTGTCCTTGATGCAATTGCTTCACATCATGGCGATACGGAAGCAAAATCAACTATTGCTGTTTTAGTAGCTGTTGCAGATACTTTATCAGCTGCTCGCCCTGGAGCACGTAATGATACTTTAGAAAATTATATTAAGAGATTAGAACAACTTGAAGAAATTGGAAACTCTTATGAAGGAGTTGAAAAAACATTTGCTATGCAAGCTGGTAGAGAACTAAGAGTAATTGTTAAACCTGAAGAAGTTGATGATGCTAAAAGTTATAAAATGGCTAGAGATATTAAAGAAAAAATTGAAAATGAAATGCAATATCCTGGTACTATAAAAATTACTGTTATAAGAGAAACTAGAGTTCAAGAAGAAGCAAAATAAAACATTAGATAAAAATTTCTAATGTTTTTTCTTTACGATAATAACAATAACTATTATTAAAATTATACTACTAGCCCCAATATAGTAAATATAATTATTATTTTCTTTACTATTCTCTTTAGTTACGGAAGTATTTATTTCCATATCTTCTTTATCATTTTCACTATTAGGCTTATTAATAATCTCTTTAGGAATATTATAAAACATATCGCCATCTTTATTTTCATATCCAACCTTTGAATAATATAAACCAAATTCTAAAGGACTATAAGTATTTATTTGAGTAGCTAAATTATAATCATTATTTTTTCCAAGTAACCAATTAGTAAACCAAGTATAGTGTTGACTTTCATGTTCTTTATAACCAAGTTTTGATACTTCATAAGCAGTCAAACCATTATAATATTCTAAAGGTATGTCATAATTCATTTTAATAGGATTTTCTTTGTATAAATGCAGATATACTTTATATGGTTTTTCTTCTTCGCTTAATAGATTTAATGCTTCTTTTAAAACATATGTATTTAACATATGCTGTCCATGTCCATATTCTCCAGCCTCATCATGATTAACAACAACATCAGGTTTAAATTTCTTTATTATATCTTTTTCAAAATTTATTACATCATTTATACTATGCCCTTGATAATTTAAATTATTAAGGGCTCCATTAAGTGAAGTAGAGTAGGCATCAGGAATATGACCTAATATAGGATAATTTCTTAACCCCACTGCCCAAAGTCCGTTTAATTGTTCATCTAATCTTTTTGGGTTATCATTATGATTAGTTAAATAAACAACTTGAATTTTTTTTCCATTAGCAATCATTGTAGGAATAAGTCCAGCAAAAAATAGATGTTCATCATCACTATGAGTTGAAAACAATAAAATATCGGCTTTTTCATGAGGTTCTAACCAGGTTTGTACCCAATTAGGAAGAGTATCATTAAATAAAAATATTTCTTTTATAGCTATATTATCATTATAAATTAATTCGATTTTCTTAGTTTTGCTATCTAATTTTATACAATCATGTAAAAAATTGTTTTCTCCAATGTTTATACTTGAATTATTATAATTTATAATTCCTTTTTTAGCTTCAAGATAATAAATAATATAAACATAATTAAATTCATTTTCGCTAGTTACTTTTATTATATCTTTAGCATCCATTTTTAAATATGTATTATAATTATTATCATTAAGTTTACTAACCACTTTATCATTAACTGTAATATTTATATTTTCAATATAATTATCACGCACTTCAGCACTCACTTTAAAAAAAGGTATAAATAATAATATAATTAATAACTTTATCATGACTATCACATCATTATTATAGCATGCTATAATTTTCTTGAAAATAGTCTTTATTAATTTATTATATTATGGTATTATATCAATAGATAAAAAAAGTGGTAGGTTTTTATTTATGAATGTAGTAAAATTTATTGGTAAAACATTTTCTTTTATTGGTATAACTTTAGTGGTTATTATTATAACTTTATTATTAACTATTTTTCTTATTTGTCATGGACCATCAGATAGCGCTCGTAATTTATTTGTGACAACAATTTTAGAAACTGGACAACTTAAATTTTTAGCATCAATTTTTTTAAGTGAAGATGAAATAACAAAAATAGTATCAGCAAATTCCTTAAGCGAAATGCAAGAAGAAGTTGATACTGATTTAATAAAAGTAGATGATAATAAAGAAAAAGAATTAATTGAAATCCAAAAAGTAAGTGGAAATAATTTTGAGGGGACTATGATGATTATTAGTGATCCATCAAAAATAAGTTTAGCAACAACTTATCCTTGGAGTGAATATGGTAAAGAGTTAGATAAATTAGTTAATGAAAATAATGCTTTAGCAGGTATAAATGGCGGACTTTATTATAGCGATGCCAATAAAGGAGGTCGACCTTTAGGAGTAACTGTAAGTAATGGTGAGATTCAAGACATGTCTTTAGGAGCAACAGGTCTTCATTTAATTGGTTTTGATGAAGAAAATATCTTAAGAATAATTGATATTAGTGCTATGAATCGTAATGAAATAAAAGAGTTAATTGAAAATGAAAAAATACGGGATGCTGTATCTTTCCAAGAAGAAGCAAGTGATGCTAATAACCATTTTGTAAAATTAATTATTAATGGTGAAAAAAGAGAATTAAATGGAATGGGGAGTGGAGCCAATCCTAGAACAGCAATTGGGCAAAGAGAAGATGGAACAGTTTTATTTTTAGTTACTGATGGTAGAGGAAAAAACGGTCATCTTGGAGCAACCGCTGCTGATTTAATCGAAGTAATGAGCAAGTATGGAGCAGTAAACGCCGCCAATATTGATGGCGGAAGTTCTTCAACAATGTATTATAATGGAGATTATTTAATGGATAGTGTTACATTTTATTATTCAAATTCATCATGGCGTCTACCAACAGCATTTATAGTAAAGGAATAGTTTATGAGAAGTAGAGCAAAGAAAAAATTTAAAAAAAGTATTATTATTTATAGCATAGTTTTAGTAATCATTGCTTTAATATTTTTAATTTATATTTTCATAACTTTGCTAAGTTATGAAAATAATCAAGTAAATAATTTTTTAGTTAAAGAAGTAAATAATTTAAGTGATGATGAGTTAAAAAATTATTTAACTACTAATAACTTAGATTCCGATTTATTAAATGATTATAAAAAAATTACTAACCAAAAAGATTTAACAATTAAACATATTACTGATGAGACCTTTGAAGTATATAACGGTAATAGATTACTTTTTACCATTTCTACAAAAGTAATTGCTAATAAAACTAAATTAGGTTTATTTACTTATCAAGAAAGAGAAATTACGGAAATTAATCCTAATTTAAGTAGAGGATTATATTATTATGATGTTTTAGTTCCAAGTAATTATGAAGTTTATGTAGATGGAGAAAAAATAGATGATTATACCAGTGCTACTAATTTTCCTAATTTAGATTTCATGTATTATAATGAATCTATGCCTAAATTAGTAACTTATGAAATAAATAATTTAAATAGTGAAAAGGAAATAATTATAAAGGATTATAATGGCAAAGAGGTAAAAGTTAATGAAGAAAACTTTGTTTATCAAAATGAAGATTATTTTATTAATGCATCAACATTTGATGAAGCAAAAGAAGTTATTACTATCGATTTTGATATTATGCAAGTAGCAAAAAATTGGCATTTGTTTTTAACTAGAGATTTAACTGGTTCTTGGTATGGTTTAAATACAGTTACTGCTAATATGATTGAAGGAACAGAAATGTATCAAATGGCTTATAATTGGGCTCATAGTGTTGATATTACTTTTACAAGTAAACATACTTTAGGTAATCCTATTTGGCTGGAGGAAAGATTAGAAAATTTTGTGATTTATGGTCCTGATGCTTTTTCTTGTGAAGTTTATTTAGAAAAAGATATGATTGTTGCTGGTAAGCATCAATCAGACATTATGCATGATAGACTATATTTTATTAAAGATAATGACAATTGGAAATTAATAAATATTCAAGCAATTGAAGAAAATCCTTAAGAAACAGAAAAAGAAGATTATTTAAATCTTCTTTTTCTATGCTTGATTAACTTCCATAATCACCGGTAAAATAATTGGCTTTCTACCTGTTAAATTGCTGATAAAAGGAAGTAATTCTAAGATTATTTGATTTTTTAAATCGGTATACGAGTAAGGAGACTTTTGTAAGAACCCATTAACAACTTCAGCTATTTTTCTTTCAATTTTTTGCATCAATTCTTGATTTTCATTGACAAGGACAAATCCTCTTGCAGTTACATTGGGTTTTAATAATAACTTTCTTGTTAAAGTATTAATATTTAAAATAGTTATTAAAATACCATCTTGACTCATTAATTTACGATCTTTAATAACAATACTACCAATATCACCAATGCGTGATCCATCGACATAGACATCTCCCGCTTGAATGGTTCCGTTCTTGCGAACTTCACCATTTAATATTTCAATAACATCACCATTACAACAAATAAATGTATTCTCCGGTTTAACCCCACAAAGAACTCCAATTTCTGTGTGTCTTTTAAGCATTCTGTATTCTCCATGCATCGGCATAAAGTATTTTGGTTTTATAATTCTAAGCATCCATTTTAATTCTTCTTCCTTGGCATGTCCTGATGTATGTATATCCGTAAATTCAGAATTAGTAAATACTCTAACTCCTTTTAGATAAAGTTTATTAATTATTCTGTTTATACTCTCAGCATTACCAGGAATAGGACTAGATGAAAATATTACAAGGTCATCACCAAGTAAGGAAATTTGTTTATGTTGTCCATTAGCAATTCTAGATAATGCTGCTAGAGGTTCACCTTGACTACCGGTGCATAAAATACATATTTCATTTCTTTTTAAACTTTTAGCATCATTTGCATCAATAAACATTGTTTTATCTTTGATTAAACCATTATTTAAAGCAAGCTCTATACTATTTTCCATACTTCTACCAAATATTATAATTTTTCTATTATATTTTTTACATGATTCAACGATATGTTTAATTCGGTAAATATTTGATGCAAACGTGGCAATAATAACTCTTCCATGATGTCTACTTATCATATCATTAAGTGTACCATCAACAGCACTTTCACTTTTAGAGTATCCACTAGATAAAGCATTAGTTGAATCACTAAGTAGAAGTGTAACTCCATCAGAACCAACTTTAGCCATTTTGTGAATATCAGCCATTGGACCAACTGGTGTTAAGTCAAACTTAAAATCTCCTGTTTCAAATATCGTTCCATTTGGTGTTTTAATAATTAACGCAAATGAATCCGGAATAGAGTGGGTAGTATTAACAAATGATACATCAAAATATTTAGTTTTAACATTATAGTCTGGTGTAATTATTTGATAGTTTTCATATTTAATATTTCTTTCCACTAATTTTTTTTCGATTAAATCTTTCGCAATCTTTGGGGTATAAATCACTGGTATTTTAACAGCTTGTAATAAAAATGGTATTCCTCCGATATGATCTTCATGTCCATGAGTTATAAATAATCCCTTTATTTTATCAGCATTTTTCTTTAAATATGTAATATCTTGAATAACATAATCGACCCCTAGTAAATTATCTTCAGGAAACATAACTCCAGCATCTATTACTAAAATTTCATTGTTATGTTCAATGATATACATGTTTTTTCCAACTTCACCTAAACCCCCTAAAGCGATAACTCTAGTTGGTTGCATATTATTTTCCATAAAAAAAATTCCTTCTTTCTAAATTTATATTTTGGGGATAAAGTTTTGAACTGATAAAATTATAACAAAAAAAAGAAGTTTTGTCTATAATTCATATTCTAAATATGATATTATATTGGTAATCGGAGGTAAGTTATGGGCTTATTTAATAAATTAAAGAATATATTTAGTAATAAAAAAGAAGAAGAAAAGACAAACGAAGAAGTAAAAAAATATGATGAAGGATTAGAAAAAACTAGGACCGAATTTGTTTCTAAACTTAATATGTTAGGGATTAAATATACTAAAGTAAACGAAGAATATTTTGAGGAGCTAGAAAATATTTTAATCATGGCTGATATCGGTGTTAAAACAGTAATGGATTTTATTGAAAGATTACGTAAAAGAGTAAAAGGGGAAAATATAACGAATACAAAGTATTTAAATGAAGTTATCGTCGATGAATTATTTATCATTTATGTTAATAATGAATCGATTACCGATAAAATTAGTATGGCTGAGGATGGACCAACTGTTATTTTAATGGTTGGAGTAAATGGCGTTGGTAAAACTACTACTATTGCTAAACTTGCTCACAAGTATAAAAGTGAAGGTAAAAAAGTAATGATGATTGCGGGAGATACCTTCCGGGCTGGAGCAGTTGAACAATTAAAGATTTGGGCAGATCGTACAGATTCCTTATTTTATGGACGCGAAAATACTGATCCTGCTGGTGTAATATTTGATGGGCTTGTTAAAGCCAAAGAAGAAAATGCCGACATTGTTTTAATAGATACCGCAGGTAGACTTCACAATAAAGTTAACTTGATGAAAGAGTTAGAAAAAATAAATAAGGTAATTGGCAAGCAAATACCAAATGCCCCGCACGAAACTTTACTTGTAATTGATGCAACCACTGGTCAAAACGGCATTATGCAAGCGGCATCTTTCAAAGAAATTACTAACATAACAGGTATTGTTTTAACTAAACTTGATGGCACTGCCAAGGGCGGAATTGTCTTAGCTATTAAAGAAGCCGTAAATATTCCTGTAAAATTTGTAGGTCTTGGTGAAAAAATGACTGATTTAATTCCGTTTGATATTGAAAATTATATCTATGGTTTATTTAAAGATATGCTTTAATTAAAGGGGGACATATATAAGAAAACGCATTTACATATATAATGTGTGACTATTAAGGGAAAATGTTACACTTTTACAATTTAAAAAAAAAAAAAAATGTTACATTCTAAGAAACTGATATTATTCAGTTTTTTTTTGCAATTTTAAGGGAAAATGTTACAATATTTTTTGCTTTAAAGCAGAATGGAGGTGAAAATTATGTTAAATGAAAGAGAGAAG
>CALVUU010000030.1 GCA_944363655.1 uncultured Bacilli bacterium
CTTAGGAAAGAAATCTCTAAAAGAAGTTCTTGATAAAGTTGAAGAATTAGGACTATCATTTAAGGAGTAATAATATGAAATACAGAAAATTAGGAAGAGAAACTAGAATTAGAAGAAGTATTTTAGCGAGTTTAACTAAGGATGTAATTAATAATGGTTATGTAGTTACTACTGAAGCAAGAGCTAAAGAAGTTCGTAAGTTTGTTGATAAAATGATAACTTATGGTAAAGATGGTTCTCTAGTTTCACGTAGAAAAGCACTTGCTTTCTTACATAATGATAGTGAAGTTGTAAGTAAAGTATTCAATGAACTTGCTAAAAATTATGAAACCAGAGATGGTGGATATACAAGAATTATTAAACTTAAAGAACGTCGTGGAGACGATGCTTTAGAAGTAAAACTTGAATTAGTTTAAGAGTTAACACAGGATGTTAATTCTTTTTTTGATGTAGTATAAATATGATAAAAATATCCATAATAATTATGGATGGTGATTAAATGAAAAATGCACAATGTGATAGTTGTAAAGATGCTAAATTTGGAATAGCTTATATTGATCCGGAAAGTGGTATTCTTTGTAGTAAAATTGATACTGATATGGAGTTACCAAAGGGTAAAAAGATACTTGCTCCGAAGATATGTACTAAATGTGGTACAACTGAATGGAAGACAATTGATAATTAATAAGAGATAGTGCATCTCTTATTTTTTGTAGGAAAATATAAAGGTAAAATAGTCGACATATTTTCTTGTGGGAAAACATATCGACTATTAAATATATAAAACTATTTTATGAATTTACTATATCCTTTTCTTTATCTTTATTAAATACTTCCAATACATTTTTAATTTCTACTCTTAATTCATCATCTTTTATGAAAAATTCAACTATATGTAAATTTAGAGCATCAGCAATTCTTCCTAATACTGCTATACTTAAATGTTTATTTCTATTTTCATTTTCTATATCACATATATATTGGCGAGTTAATCCAGTAAGGTCTGCTAGGTCTTGTTGAGTTAATTTATGTTCTAATCTAATCTTTTTTATATTTCTTCTTACTATTTCATAATAATATTCATCATTGTGGATATATACTGTATTTTTCATATTCTGTTTCACCTTTTATAAATATTTTGTAAAAAATTTAAATCTTTTCATATAGCCTAATAGCGTCATTTGTGGTATTATATTAATAGTAGACAGTATTCGACAAGATATTTGTGTTTAATTTGCTACAATAATCAAAAGGATTGGTGAATATGAAAAAGAAATATTTAATTATTAGTATAAGTGTTTAATTGGTATTAACAACTTGTTTATATGTATTTATGAGTAGTAATACTGAAAGGGTGGTTATAAGTAATGAAAATGGTAATAGTATTGTAAATAATAATGCCCTTACTATGATGTATGAAACAGAATATCAAAGTGGAGAATATCAAGTGTCAAGTGATACTACATGGCCACAGGATGGATATGTTTTTAATGAAACATTATCAAAGTGTGAAAATGGTGGAGTACTATCATGGGATGCAGAGACTAATAAAGTAGTTATGCAAACAAGTAGTAGTGACAGGTGTTATGTGTATTTTGATGTCGATATTGACACTTTGGCAGATGTTTGTTCAGGTGGAGAAAAATTGGCAGAATGCGTAAAAACTTTTTATACTACTTTTGGAGAAGGACAAGGTGGTCTTTATTACCATGATGGTAATGGAACTTATGGAAATTTAGAAGCATACTATAATTCGTATCGCTATTCTGGAGCAAATCCAAATAATTATGTGTGTTTTGGAAGTGATGAAGAAATTTGTCCAGCAGATAATTTATACCGAATAATTGGGGTTTTTGGCAATCAAGTAAAATTAATAAAAAATAGTAGTTTAGGTAGTGCTTATGCTAGTAGTGTTGATTGGGAAAATAATTCAATAAATACGGATTTACTAAATGGTACTTATCTGGAAAGTCTTGTAAATTGGGAAGATTTTATTGCCAACACCACTTGGAATGTTACATATCAAAGAAGTTATGGAAATCTTAAAAATATTAATTTGGCTGAAGAACCTTATGATCTTAATAATATTTTATATAGAGCTAAAATTGGTTTAATATATTTAAGCGATTATGGGTATGCAGCAAGTCCGGAATATTGGGGTACCTCTTTGGGGCAATATAGTAATTCTATTTTTTCTAATTGGTTATCAAAGATGGTAAATAGTTGGACTATTGTTTCAGAGGATGAAAATTCTGTATATATAATTGATGCTAGAAATAATATTGTTTCTTTTGATATATCAATTTCTGGGCAAGCGATATTTCCTACTTTTTATTTGAATTATTCTGTTATTTATTTAGGTGGAAATGGCTCAATTAATAATCCTTATAGAATTGGCCTTAATAACATTGATACTTATAACTTTTTTATAAATGATAAAGAATACACTGCTGAAGAAGGAATGACTTGGTATGATTGGATAGTTAGTGATTATAATGTGGATAATTTTTATATTGGTTTTTCATATGAAAAAGGATATGGTATCTCTAATTCAATTATTTTCTCTAGCAATGGCGAGTATGTTAGTAATTGGGAAACTCTGGAATATGCTTTTGGTGGCGAAAAAATAGAAAAAAATGTTTTTTATGGTGTTTAAACCATATATTGTAATTGTTTTGATATTAAATAACTATTGTTTTAATTGTGTAATTCATTAGAATTGCTACGACGTGTAAATGTCATGAATTTAAACTACGTGTTATACATATGAGAACTGAAGTGCAATTACGTTGAAAAAATAATGGTAATGTTGAATTTTTTGTTACACACTAAATTAAACTCTCAATATATGATAAGTTATAAAAAAATATAAAAATATTTAATATAATTATGAGAATCACAAGAGTTGAATTAATTAAAGAACATCAATTTTATGCTTATAATTTACGTTTACATGATATGGTAGTAGATAAGTATAATATTAAAGATATTTTGATATATATTGTTAATTATAAATGATAAGCAAAGCATATGATGGTGAAATATAAGATTAAAAATTCTGAAATAGATAATAAATAGATTTTATATTTAACGTGTATTTATATAAAAAATTTAAAGATAAAGGATTAGAAAAAATAATTTTAAATGAATTAAAAAAATGAACTGTAGAATTGAATTAAAAGTTGGTATGGTATGGTCTGTATGCCTGTAATAATTTTTATAAAGATTTGAATCATTATATAGTTGATTGCTAACAATTTGTGCTACGTATATACAACAAAGAATTAACAACAATATAGGAACTAATTCTAATAAATTATTTATTATTAATGATGATATTTCTTATGAAAAATATTTAATCCAGATAGTCAATTGTTTAGATGCAAGTAAAATGTTTAATGATTTATTTAAAAAATTAAAAAAAGATATTTTAAAATAAAAAAACATTAAATCTTTATAATTTAGATGACAATGAATATAAAAAAAGAGAACTGAATATATAAAATAACAAAAAAATCTGGATAATGGAATGACTCAATACGAAGTTGATAAGCTTCTAGAAAGTAGTCACTTGGTTTCGTCTTTTGTAGGTAATGCTTATGTTAAAATGTACAAAAGTACAATAGTAGAAACAAAAGAGCAACACATAAGAAATGTTCAAAAATTAGCAATGGATGATATGCCAATTGGTAAAGTGTTAACAAGAAGAAAAGAATTAAGATTAAATGAAATAATTGCTATTTGTTAATATTAGTATTTTATGCTATTATTATTGTAGGTGTTATTATGAAGCGGTTATTACAAATTAGTTTAGATACATTACTTGCATCTTTTTTACCAATTGTTACGTGGATGCTGCTTGGATTTATTATTAATCAAGATATAGCTAATGTTTTTTCTTTAACTTATCCTCTTCAATTTGTTTATTTGCTCTTTGTATCTCTTTTTGGAATCGGACCTAATATTACCGAAAAAAAGTTAAAAGAGAAAAATGTTGTTTCTACTAACCTACTACTTGGAACAATTATAGTTGGTTTATTTACTTTGTTCATTGTTTTTAACATAGATAATTATATTTCACTTATGAATATGGATATTAATGTTTATCATAACTTTGGTATTTATTCAGTAATTTCCATTTATTTTAGTTTTCTTATTCAAATTTTTAGCCAAAAACTCTATTATGAAAATAGAAATAATAGTGCTAATAAAATGAATATTATTTACCATTTGCTTAGCTTTTCTTCTATTATTTTTTTCTCTATAATAGCCAAAGAAGAAATGTATGCAATTACGATAAGTTTAGTGATTCAATTTTTGATGATTTGTTATGTTTTCGTTATGTATTTTCGATTTTCTAAATTTAAGGTATGTTTCATATCTAATTTTAAGTTTACATCTTTTGAAATGCTAGATAATCTTAGTATGTTTCTCATTTATGGAATTGGATTCGGAAATAGTTTTGCTTATGGAACTAAATATTTAAATGCTATTAATTTTGAGGCATTAACTACTGATTCACAGTGGGATGTATTAACAAGCATTGAAACAGCTTCTAGAATTGATTTAGCAAAAGATAAATTCAATTATAAAGAAAGTCTGAAAAATGCTTATAAATTATTAGCTTTATTATTTGCTAGCACTTTCATTATGAATATTGTTTTATATTGGTATTATACGCCTGATTTAGGAGTTTTAAGTATTTTATTATTAGTTCAATTTATTGATATGCTCTTATTCCCTATAGAAGCATATCGCCTTAATTACATTCAAATAAATATGAATGATAAAAAAACAAATCTAAATTATTCGATATCAAGAGTTATTCGAATCCTTTGCTCTTTTATTCCTAGTGCTTTTTGTACTTATATTGGTCAACTATTTTCAACTGCCTATTCTCTAACATTTTCATTGGTTAAATGTAAGGGAGTAAAGGAATTTCAACTTAAACAACGTGATTAATTACTTTTTCATTTTTAATTATTGTAAATTTAATATATAAGACTTATAATAAAGATATATTTAAAAATAGTTGGAGGCTATGATATATGAGTAATTTAAAGATAATGAAAGATGATAATAAAGATGCTGAGGGATATGTTTTATTTCATTTACACAAATATAATCAACAACATTGTGAATATATACAAGAGCACTCTTTTTATGTCCTTAATGATAAAATTAATGGTGATTTTATTGTTTATGATGATGATGAAATTATAGGAGGAGCAATAGGTTATATAAAATATGGATGGTATTTTTTAAGTGATTTTTATTTAAATGAAAAGTATAGAAAAAAAGGATTAGGATCTCAGATAATTCAAAAAATAGAAGAATTTGCTTTATCTAATCACGCAATAGGAGTAAGATTATCATCTTGGGATTTTCAAGCCCCTAAGTTTTATCAAAAGTTAGGATATACTATTTGGGGAGAATTTAAAGATTGTCCTTTGGGTACAACTTGTTATTATTTATTTAAAAGATTAGATGAAAAAAATTAAAAATAAGTGGTAGTATGCGAATTGGAATAGATATTGATAATGTCATATCTAACTTTGATGAAGAATTGTTAAGTAGCTATTTAAAACATGATAAAGAATTAAGAAATAATGGCATTATTGATAAAAAAGCCTATGTAAGAAAGATGTTTGATTGGTCAGAGGAAGAAGAAAGAACATTTTATAACAATAATATTGAAAATATTGCTAGAAATCTTAAAGTTAAAGAGTATGCTAGAGAATACATAGATAAATTAAGATCAGATGGTCATTATATCTGTATCATTACAGGAAGAGCAAATGGCGAATATAAAGAACCATATAAAATGACAAAAGAATGGTTAGATAAAAATAATATATATTATGATAAATTGGTTTTTACCAATGCTTACGATAGTCATGGTAAAGCTAAAGAATGCTTAAAAAACAATATTGATATTATGATTGATGATTCCAAACGCATTTGTGAAGATTGTGTAACTAATAATATCATAACCCTTTTAATGGATACCCCGTATAATAAAAATTCTAATTTAACAAGAGTACACAATTGGGAGAAAATATATGAGTTCATTTCAAAAATCAGAAAAAATTAATGTTATTTTAGATACTGATACTTATAATGAATGTGATGATCAATTTGCTTTAGCTTATATGATTAAATCTCAAGACGTTTTTAATATAGAAGCTATAACAATAGCTCCATTTTCACATAAGGATAAAAATGTTTTTCCCGAAGAAAGCCAAAATTTAAGTTATAATGAAGTACTAAAAATATGTAAATGGTTAAATTTTGATACTTCTAATAAAGTTTTTAAAGGAGCAACTGATTATTTACAAAATAGTGTTAGCGAAAATCAAGCTGTTAATAAAATAATTGAGATTGCTTTAAAAAATAAAAAAACATATATTATGACTATTGGAGCAATCACTAATATAGCTTTAGCTATAAAGAAAGAGCTTAAAATAATTGATAAAATTGAAGTAATATGGCTAGGTGGTCATAGTTTACTTTAAAACAATAATTTAGAATATAATTTTAAACAGGATATTAAAGCAGTACAAACCATTTTTTCATCTAAAGTTAAATTAACGATTATTCCCTGTAAAAATGTTGCATCTAATTTAAGAACATCTATATATGAGTTAAATCATTATTTGAAAGATAAAAATGAGTTGTATAATTATTTAATTAAAAGGTTTTACAACGATGGTTACCATGGTAAAAAGGAAAGTAGAGTTATTTGGGATATAAGTGTAGTAGCTTATCTCATAAATAAAAGTTGGTTTGATGTAAGTGAAATTAGTTGTCCATTAATAAACGAAGATACTTCTTATAAACATACCGATGATAAGCATTTAATCACAATAGTCAATTATTTAGATGCAAGTAAAATATTTAATGATTTATTTAATAAGTTGGGAAAATAGTAGTTTGAAATTAAAAAATAATCAAAGAAAGGAATTTAAGAAATGAATACACAAAATAATAAAAAGAAACGGCCGGCAAAAGGAATGACTCGATGCGAAGTTGATAAACTTCTAAAAAGTAGTCATTTAGTTTCGTCTTTTGTAGGTGATGCTTATATTGAAAAGTATAAAAGTTTAATTTCTGAAATAGAAGAACAGCACAGAAGAAACGCTCAGAAATTAGCAATGAATGATAAGCCAATTGGCAAAGCATTAATAAGAAAAAGATACAACAATAATAGAAGTTAGTATTTTAAAGAATAGTATTAAAGGAGTAATATGAAATTAACAAGTGAAGATGCTTTAAAGTTATTAAGCGAAACAGAAGAAACAATAATTGATCAAACTTGGATAAAACATTCTAAAAGTGTTGGTAAAGCCGTAGGTATTATAGCCGAAAAACTTAATTTAGACATTGATAAAGCAATTGCTTTAGGATATATTCATGATATTGGAAAGAAATTTAATTATAAACATGATGGTGTTTTTCCACACATCATGCATGGATACAAATATTTAAAATCTTTAGGCTATGATGAAGAATATGCAGGAATTTGTTTAAAACATTCTTTTTTAAACAATGATATCGATTGCTTGTCTAATAATCGAGATAAAACCGATGAATCTAATCCTGATTATGATTTTGTAAAAAACTATATAAGTAGCGACTATACAATTTATGATAAGATTATTAATTTATGTGATTTAATGTGTAGCGATAAAATAATGACGGTCGAAAAAAGATTAATTGATTTATTGGTCAGACATGGAGTTTATAAAAATACGCGGTATCACATAAAAGAAACTTTAAAGTTAAAAAAATATTTTGATGAATTATTAGGTTTTAATTTATATGATTTATTTCCAGAAATAAAAGAAAATTTATAGGTGAAGATATATGAAACAAGATTTGAGTATAAATATCGATAAAAAAGAAGATATAGATTTAAGTGAAAAGACTACAAATTGTGATTTTGATATATATTCCATACAATTTATTAATAAAACTGATGTTATAGAAGAAGTGAAAGATAGTTATTCCGGAGCATTAATATATAAAGTGATAAGAGGAAAGAAAATTTTCTTTGTAAAAGTTTTTAAAGAAAAGTTAAATATAGAAAAAATTAAAAAAAGTGCTTCCATATATAAAGAGTTAAATATTAAATCCTTAGATATTATAGACTTTGGAAAGGTTGACTATACAAATCAATATTATGTAGTATATAATTTTATAAAGGGTATCAATTTAAAAGAATATACAAGATCTGATAAATATAGTTTGAAAAATGTACGAGAATTTGGCACAATAATAGGAAAAGAATTATTAAAATTAAAGGCATATGAAAACTATGATAATCATTTATTCAAAGCTGATGATATTGGCATGATAACCAAAACAGCAATGAAAAATTTTAATACATTATTAAAACAAGCGACATATCAAAATATAGTATTTAAATATTTTTCTCTTGAAGAAATAAAAAAGCTAAACAAAGAATTTGTTGAATATGCTGGTACATTTAAAGATATTGAGCCTAAATTAATACACGGGGATATTAAAAGAGCAAATATCATGGTAGATCAAAACAATAATTTCTATATTACGGATATTGAATCTATGCAAGTTAATTATGATGCTTTAAATGTTAGATATCAAATCACATGGAGTTTATTTGATGGAAGCGAGAAAGAAGCGGAATTTATTGGTGGATATTTTGATGGTATATATTCCGGACATAGACCAAACGATTTTAATTATAATATTATGTTTACAATTATACTTAATTTTTTTTTGGAAGCGTATAAGAAGTATAAAAATTCTAATATTATGGAATTTGAAACCTATATCTCAAAATGTCAAAAATTATTTACTAAAATTAACAAATTAGATTTAAATAAAGAATTTATAATTTAATAAAGTAACTATTTAAGTATGAGATGAAATACATGGTAAAAAGATTAAATATTAATTTTTCAGAGCATCTTCCATTTTTAAATATCTATATTGATATTATATCTTAGAAAGTAAAATCTACAAATCTAACATTATATCTTTTATTAAGCTACTTACACTATCATACTCTTTTATGGCAACTTCTTTTAACTCCTTTTTTGCGTTGCTAATTGCATAGCCATTAAAATCTTTAATCATACTAATATCATTATATCCATCACCTATGGTATATGTATACGACTTATTTAAATTAATCTGGTTTAAAAGAATTTTTATAGCTTTTGATTTATCCACTTCTTTAGCAACTATTTCTAATACATGTCTTCCAATTGCATAGGAAATAACATCATTATATTTTGTATTAATATAATTGTTAATCTCTGATATATTTACTTCATCTAAATATTCGATATAAATTTTGGTTAAATCACTATTGTTAAAATTTAGTCTACTTTCTAATTTACTACAACAAAAATAAAGAACTGCTTTATCTAATTTTAAATTTGGTTTTAATTTTGAAACAGTTTCATTTTTTATTGTGAAATTATATAAAATGTTATTGTCTTTGTCTATAATTGTTGCCCCATGATTAAGAATAGCGTAATCATATTGAAAACCATATTGTTCCTTTCGGCTTTTTAAATCATAATAACTTCTACCAGTTGCAATAACAAATATATTTCCCTGATCCTGAAACCTTTTTAATTCTTGTATATTCTTTTCAATATCTTCATTGCTTAAATAAAAGGTTTGATCATAATCGCTTACTAACACTTTTCTATTCATTTTTATTCTCCACTATTGTAAACTTATAAAGTCTTTGCATTCTAGGATTCTTAGAATAAGTGTCAAAATCACTAACAAATATCCAGCCAAATTTTTCATACAATCCAATGTGCTTTGTGTATAAATATATTTCGTTAAAATCTGTTATATCTTGAAAAGTTGTTTTTATACTTTCTAATAATTTTCTACCATATCCTTTTCCCCTGTAATCTTTATCAATATATACGTTAGCTAACCAAGGATAAATATCTGGTCTAATACTTAAATCTTCATAAGTAAATTGATACATTCCGATAATTTTATTATCTAAAAACATTCCATAAGTAATTGGTAATCTGTTTTCTTGCATACTGTGAAGCATAAAACATTTAACTTCTTCAAAGCTGTAATGTTCTCTTTTTCCCCACCAATTATACATCCAAGTAGTCATTATATTTAAATCATCTTCATCTATATCTGTAATCTTTTTAATTATTAAATATTCATTCATTTTTTCAATTTTTCATCCTTTCCTCTAAATTATATATGAAGATTTATTAAAATGCAATTTAAATGTTAATTCTTAAACATAATGAAATTAAAAAAAGAAGTATTATGCAATTATTTTTGCAATACTCCTTTAATAAGACTATATTAAAAATAATATTATCGTTTTAACGTGTTTTTTTCATCTTCATCATATTTTGAAATTATATCCATAATTATACTGGCATTAGGTATTGTATATGTTTTGTTATTTGATTTAATTTGTCTAGGAATTAAGGCTATGATTGAAGCTAAATTTTCTGAGATATCTTCCGTTGTTAATTCTTTTCCTGCATTATCTACGATAATCTTTTTTATAGCAAGCTGTATTAAAAACAAATTACAATATTTTAAACTATTAAATATTGTTTCGTTAGTACTAGGCGTTAAATTCTTCTTATCCAAATGTTCATTTAAGAAGTCTAAAACATATATGAACCTATAAATTTCTTCTTCTGTCATGTATTGTTTTAAATATTCTATCAACCCTTTTAAGTCAGCATTAAAATAAAAATGTTGCATTACTTCTTGGCTAATAATTTTTTCTAATACTTCTGCAAGTGCTTTTTCGTAATGATAGGCACTTAAAACAGGTCTTTTATTGATAAAATATTTTTCTGTAAGATATTGAGTATATCCCTCATTTAATCCTTCCCCAATTTTTTGCGTTTTATTGGTTATTTGTTGAAAACCACAAAAAATTGTGTTAGTTGCCTCATCAACAAAGGTAGTTGATGCATGAAGTAATTCATGATCGATAGTAAATGCATAAGCTTTCTTAGATAGCTCAATGGAGTTTGATTTAGGAATATATTGTCCAGCTGTTTTTTCATTAAAAATAAAATTACTAAAGCTAAAATCTTTTATTTTAGAAGTTAATGATTAATATTATTTAAAAATAATGTTAAATTAGCTTCGGGAATATTTTCTTTAATTACTTGAGTAAACTCGATAATTAATTCCCCAAATGTCATATTTGATAATTTTCTTTCATCAATATCATCAAACTTTCTTACCAATCTAACAGATTGTGCTACTGGCATCATATCTTGAATTTTAAAACTTCTATCTAACCGGTATTTTGGAGATAATAATGTTTGCATTTTAGCAAAATCAGTTATTTGAAGTTGTGTTAAAAAATCAGCTATTTTTCCTTTATTTTCATTCATAGCTCGTTTAGTTGAATCTTTTTCTGTTTTCATTTGTATTTTTCCCTTCTCTTTTTGATGTAAAATTATTATAGCATAAAGACTTCTTTTTTGCGATTTTTTCCATATTTGTTAATTTAACATATACTTGTCGACAGGTAAAAATGTGGTACTCTTAAGTCGAAGGCATTATTAATGAATAATGAGCAAAGTCCTAGCCTATATACTGGAAAAAAGTTTATATATTAGAGACGAGTTAAAAGATTTATACTATGCTAAAGATGTGGTATCTGCACTTGGCGATTATCTTTTAGATACATCTATTGGAGGATTTAGTGAATTTTCTTTAGAATGATAATATTCAAGTTTCTGATGAAGCCTTAGCAGTATTTCGATAAATGGCTAACGATTTTAGTGATTGTTATTATGAGTCTGATTTGCCATCTAATCAAAAAGATTGGTTGATATTTCATAAACTGTTGGAGACAGCGATTAATTTTTGCAAATTAATGCTATTAAATGTAAATAATGCGGTGAAAAGGGGAACATATCAAGCCAATTAAATATTGAAATTCGAATATGAAATGCAATTTGATTAAAAAAGAAGAGAATTTTTTGCGAATATTTGTAAAGTAAGAAATATTTTAGGAAAAATTGAAGATGAAATAAGATCAGACGAGGAACAACTACTTACGGGTGACTTGTCTGGAGTAGGTAGATAATCACCGAACTAGGTAGCTTAAAAGTCTACTTTTTCTTTTAATTTTAAAATAATTTTGAAAAACATTTCAAAATAGAGTAATTGTATGATAAAATAGAATAGTACAAAAGTTATAGAGGTGTAGTATGGCAAAAATAATATCACTTGTTAATCAAAAGGGAGGAGTTGGTAAAACAACTACTAGTATAAACTTATCTGCGGCATTAGGACAATTAGGTAAGAGAGTTTTATTAATTGATATGGATCCGCAAAGTAATGCTACGACGGGATTAGGTTTAAATTCTAATGATTTTAAGAATGATATTTATGAATTAATTACAGGAAAATGTGAAGTTAAAAAAGCTATTAAAAAAACTAAATTTCATAATTTAAGTATTATACCTGCAACTATTAATCTTGCTGGTGTTGATGTTGAATTTGTTAAAATGATGCTTGAAGATAAAACATTTCAACAAAATATGCAACTTAAACTTAAATTGGATGAAATTAGAGATAATTACGATTATATTATAATTGATTGTCAACCATCATTAGGATTAGGTACCATGAATGCTTTAGTTGCAAGTGATAGTGTTATTATTCCGGTACAATGTGAATTTTTTGCTCTTGAAGGAATTACACAATTACTTAATTCAATAATTATGGTACAATCTAGTATGAATCCCGATCTCCGTATTGAAGGGGTACTTTTAACTATGCTCGATGGGAGAACTAATATAGGACTTGAAGTAATTGAAGAAATTAGAAAATACTTTAAAGATAAAGTATTTAATACAATTATTCCAAGACTTGTTAGATTAGTTGAAGCGCCTTCACACGGTAAACCTATCAATGAATATGATCCAACTAGTAGAGCAACTGAAGCATATCATAACTTGGCAAAGGAAGTGATAAGTCGCGATGGAAACTAAGAAAAAAGCATTAGGGAAAGGACTTGAACAATTATTTTCTAATACAGTAATTGATTTTGATAATTTTGAAAAGGATATTGTTGAAGAAAATGAGAATAATGTAACAGAAATAAATATCGATGATATTAGAAGTAATCCATATCAACCACGGAAAACATTTGATATTGAATCTTTAAATGAACTAGCTAAATCAATTAAAGAGTATGGAGTAGTACAACCAATTATTGTTAAAAAATCAATTAAGGGTTATGAACTTGTTGCTGGGGAACGTAGAACTAAGGCTGCAAAGATTGCAGGGCTTAAAAAAATACCAGCAATAATTAAAGACTTTGATGATCAAGAAATGATGGAAATAGCACTTGTAGAAAATATTCAAAGAGAAGATTTGAATCCAATAGATGAAGCAACATCTATTAATAATATAATCAAATTAAGAGGATATACCCAAGAGGAGTTTGCTAATAAATTTGGTAAAAGTAGAACTTATGTAACTAATATACTTGGTTTACTTAAATTACCTGATGAAGTAAAGAAATTAGTAGAAAAAAGAAGCTTATCTATGTCTCATGCAAGAGTAATAAGTAAAATAGATGATGAAGATAAAGCAATTGATTTAGCTAAAAAAGTAATTACCGATAGTTTAAGTGTTCATGATTTAGAAAAATTAAGTCAAGAAGAAAAACAAGTAAATAAAAAGAATAAAAGTAATTATGATAATAAATATAGAATGTTTGAAAATGTAATAATGGATGCTTTAGATACTAAAGTAAGAGTACATAAAAATAAACTAGAAATATATTTTGATGGGGTGGATGAACTAGAAGATATTTTAGCAAAAATGCATATAGATATCGAGGATGAATAATGAATAAAGTAATCGAGTTTAATTTAGGAGATGAGGTTATTATGAAAAAACCTCATGCGTGTGGAACTAATTCTTGGACGATTACAAGAAATGGAGCAGATATAAAGATTAAATGTAATAATTGTAATCGGGAGATAATGATGGATAGATTAGAGTTCATGCGTAAGCTAAAAAAGGTGATTAGAAATGAAAAAACTTCGAGTTAAAGAAAAAATTGGATTACATCCAGTCATGGTGTTACTTATACTATGTCTTATAGTAATAGTTTTAAGTGGTATTTTAAGTTTCTTTAACGTACAAGCGACTTATAGTAAAGTATCTAGTATAACTGGAGATTATCAAGTTACAACTGAGGCTGTTAAATCATTATTAAGTTTAAGTGGTCTTAAATATATATTTACATCGACAGTTGCTAATTTTGCTAATTTAGCAGTATTATCTAACTTAATTATAATCTTAATTGGAATTGGGATAATGGTTAAAAGTGGATTTTTAAAATCTGTTATTATTTTATTAACTAAAAAAGCTAAAAAAACAACTGTTACTTTCTTTTTAGTACTTATTTGTATAATTGCTAGTATTGTTGGTGATTTATCATATGTTGTATTAATTCCTTTAAGTGCTTTATTATTTCTTTATGGAAAACGTAGTCCAATAATTGGAATTATTACGTCTTTTGCAGCCCTTACGTGTGGTAGTGGAATAAGTTTATTTTTAACAAGTGTTGATTCTAGTTTGATTACGATGACACTTACTAATGCTCATATAATTAATGGAGACTATACAATAGGACAATTTAGTTATATATTAATTATGTTTGTATTAATAATAGTATTAAGTGTCATAATAACTAATATAAGCGAGGGATATATTGCTAAAAAAGTACCTAAATATGAATTTTCGGAGGAAGATGTAGAAGAGGAATTGGTGCTTACTAAAAAGAAAATGCGAGGATTAGTATTTTCTTTGGGAGCAGGTTTAGTTTATTTATTAATATTTATTTATAATATTATTCCAGGACTTCCTTTTTCCGGCAATTTACTGGATTATAGTCAAAATTTATATATTGATAAATTATTTAGTTATGATTCATTTTTTAGTCAAGGATTTGTCTTTATTGTAGCAGTTTTATTTGTTATTTTAGGTTTAGCTTATGGAATAGGTGCTAAAACTATTAATAATAATAAAGAGTTTATTGATGCTTTAGGTCATTCTCTAAATGGTATAGGTAAGATATTAGTTATGATATTTGCGGTATCAATATTTATTAATATATTTAAAGAATCTAATATTGGTAATGTTATTGCTGCTGCACTTGCTAACATGATTAGTACTTCTAATTTTGGGGGATTACCACTCTTGATATTGCTTTTTTTGGTAACGGTTATATCATCGCTATTTTTACCAAACGCATTAAACAGTTGGTCAATATTTTCATCAACTGTTCCGGCATTAATGCAAGTTGGTGTTAGTCCTGAATTTACACAACTTGTTTATCGGTTAGGGGGATCTGTTGCTATTGGTCTTACTCCAGTATTTGTTTATTTTATTGTTTACTTAGCATTTATGGAGACCTATAATCAAAGTAATAAACCCGTAACTATGTTAGAAGCAGTTAAATATCAGATGCCTTTTGCTTTATTTAGTTTGCTTGCTTTCTTGGTAGTTATAATAGTTTGGTATATCGCTGGCATTCCACTTGGAATTGGCGCTGGTGTTGCTTTATAGTAAGGGGGAATTAATTATGAGTTTAAAAGCAGGGATTGTAGGTTTACCTAATGTAGGTAAATCAACACTATTTAATGCAATTACTAAACAAAACATTTTAGCGGTGAATTATCCGTTTGCGACGATTGAACCAAATGTGGGAATAGTATTTGTACCGGATACAAGAGTTGATTATTTAGCAAATTTGTATAAACCTAAGAGTATTGTTCCAACTACATTTGAGTTTACAGATATTGCTGGTTTAGTTAAAGGAGCTTCTCTTGGAGAGGGGTTAGGAAATAAATTTTTATCACATATAAGAGAAGTTGATGCGATAGTTGAAGTTGTTAGATGTTTTGATGATGCTAATATTACCCATGTGACAGGTAAAACTGATCCAGTTGGAGATATCGAAATAATTAATATTGAATTAGTACTTGCTGATTTAGATGTCGTTAATAATAGATTAGGTAAAATTGAAAAAAAAGCATTAACTACTAGGGATAAGGCTGCGCAAATGGAAGTTGAGGTTTTGAATAAGTGTAAAGTTAATCTTGAAAACAATGTACCTTTAAGAAGAATTAGTTTTGATGAAGATTCATTGAAAATATTAAAATCATTTAACTTACTTACATTAAAACCAATAATATATGTTGCCAATGTCGATGAAGAGGGAGTAGTTGTTGGAGATAATGATTATTCATTACAAGTAAAAAATTATGCTGAAGCAGAAGGTGCAGGAGTAATTGTTATGTGTGCTAAACTTGAGGCGGATCTTGCAGGACTTGAAAATGAAGAACGAGATGAATTTTTAGCAAGTGTAGGTATAACTAATAGTGGTTTGGATAAATTAATTTTTGCTACATATAATTTATTGGGACTAGCAACATTTTTTACAGCAGGTAGTGATGAAGTGCGAGCTTGGACATTTAAAATGGGAATGAAGGCTCCGGAATGCGCAGGAATAATTCATAGCGATTTTGAAAAGGGATTTATTAAAGCTGAGGTAATGAGTTTTGATGATCTTCAAACTTATGGTGATGAAAAAAGTGTAAAAGAAGCAGGTAGGTTGCGAATTGAAGGTAAAGAGTATATAATTAAAGATGGAGATATATGTTATTTCCGATTTAATATATAAAAGGAGGTAAGTATGAAAGACAATTTGATAAGTAAAACGTTTTTATGGATGTGTTTTGGGTTATTAGTAACTTTTATAACTGGTTACTTTGTTGCTCATAGTGAAGTTATGCTTGAAAATATTTATGGTGGTATGGGTTATTGGGTATTTGTAATTGTTGAATTAGTGCTCGTAATCGTATTATCTGCGCGTGTGATGAAGATGAAGCCAACAACAGCAAAAGTATGTTTTTTGCTTTACTCGTTTGTGAGTGGGTTAACGTTTGCATCAATATTTGTATTTTATGCAATTGATTCAATAATGCTTATATTCTTAGTTGCAGCCATCATTTTTGCGCTAATGGCTATTATTGGTTACACAACAAGAATTGATTTAACCAAAATGGGTACTTATTTATTCTTTGCTTTAATAGCTGTTTTAGTTGTTATGTTAATAAATGTTTTTCTTAATAATTCAATGGTAACTATGATTGTATCAATAGTATGTGTATTAATATTTATTGGTATAACAGCATATGATGTTCAAAAAATTAAAATGTTAGAAAATAGTGGATTACCAAAGGAAAATTTAGCCATATACGGAGCACTTGATTTATATTTAGATTTTATTAATTTATTTCTTCATTTGCTTCAATTATTTGGTAGAAATAACGATTAGAGGTAAATATGGATTTAGTATTAAAAAGAGTAATGGCTTATATTATCGATATATTGATTTTTTCAATAGTTCTTACACCAGTAATAAATTGGAGTGTAATTAATCCTTATATTGATGAATATACTGAAAATTATTCGGAATATACAAAATTATTAGAAGAAGCTAATGAAGGAGAAATTGATACTCAAGATAAAGAGTATGAAGATAAAATAATAGAATTAAATTATAATATTAATAAATATAAAGTAATTAGTAGTAGTGTATCTATTGGAGGATTTTTATTATACTTCGCAGTTCTTCAATGGGCTTTAAAAGGTCAAACTATTGGTAAAAAGATAATGAAAATAAGAGTAGTTGCTAATAAAGAGGATAAAAAACTTAATATTGGTAATTATATATTACGATCTTTAATTTTAAATAATATAATTTTTTCAATTATCTTAATTGCAGGTGTTTATATTTTTAACGCTCCTCATTACTATACTTTATCAATGGTAGTTAGTTATTTACAATTACTAGTAATGTCAATTATTATGTTAATGATTGTTCTTCGTAAAGACTTTAGAGGTTTACATGACTTTGTTGCAGGTACTAAAGTAATTGATTTAAATCCAATGACTTATGAAGAACCAAAGGAAGTAATTGAAACTAAAGAAGTAGAAGTTAAAGAAACACCTAAGAAACAAAAGAAAAATAATAATAAATCTAAGAAGGAAAAGAAATAACTTTTCTTTTTTTCTTTACAAAGAAAAAAAATGTAGGTAAAATTAAAGTATAATAAAAAGAGGGTAAAAAGATGTTTATTAAAAACTTTTTAAAGAAAAAGGATACTTATCAATATTTAATTAAAGTAATGTGGTTAGCTATTATATTATGTGTAATTAACGTAATAATGACTATTATATGGAATTCTTATGTAATTGATTTTAATAAAAAATATAAAGATTATCATTTAGAGTTTTATGCCGATACATTAGAATATTACGATATAATAGAAACTTATGATAATGTAAGTGATATTGGTATTAAAATAAATGTTAATTATGATGGTTATTATATGGATGCTTTAGAAGATATAAATAATGATTTAAAATATAATGAAATAATAGGCTATTATTATGCTTTTACATCAAATGATTTAGGAGATTATATTAAATTTGAAGATATTGATAAAGAATTTATATTAAAAGAAAAGAAGAAAGACTTTACTGATGGAGTATTAATGAATAAAGATGCTATACATGATATAGCCTTGGATAAGAAAGATAACATAACTTATATGGTTTATATTGATGATTGGACTAAGTTAGAAAATGTAATAAATGATATAAATGGGATAAGTGATAATACATTAAATGATTATTGGTTAGAATATGAATATATGATACCTGCAAATCAATTAGTTGATAATATTTTTGAAATGATTTTTTATGCTTTTAAAGGAGTTTTATATACATCTTTAATTATTTATTTAGTTTATTTGTTATGTGGGGTATATGCTGAAGAAACAAAATACAATTACTTATTTTATGCTTTAGGATTTACTAAAGGACAAATATACTCGACTGTTGTCAAGAAAATGTTAATAGTAACAGTTGTTACTTTAATAGTTTTTATAACGATATTTTGGATATTTAGATAATTGACAAATTAACATTATTATTATACTATTGATATAGTAGTGATACTAGAAAGGAAGTTTATGAAAAGTTCAAAGATATCGACGATTGAATTATGGCGTTTTATCTTTACGGTTGCTATTGCTTTGGGACATTTAAATACTTTTATATGGCGTAGTACTGGTGAAAATTTAATTTTTACTGGTGGACGTGTTTTAGCATTTTTCTTGTTCTTATCAGGTTATTTTTTGATGGCACATTATAAAAAGGTTAAAGCAAGTAAGAAAAATTTAGATGAAACACCAGCAAAACAAGCATGGAAATATGCTGGAGGAAAATTTAAGGCGTTATATCCGGCATTATTTATGGGGGTATTATTGGCATTTATTGTTCGCAATGCAATAAATGGTACTAAAATAACACAAATTTTTGGAGTATTTATGGATTCTATATGGGAATTTTTAGGTATTTCGCAAATTGGGGCCGTTGGGCTTTTGGAGTTAAAGTCACTTAGTTTTGATGTAACTTTAGGAACATCACAACTTTGGAATGGACCGCTTTGGTATATTTCAGCATTAATTATAGCTAGTTTAATTTTATATTATATTTTATCAAAAAGCGAAGATTTTTTTACAGGAATTTTTGCTCCATTATTTATCATTTTAACTTATGCCAGTGTTGGTTTAACTGATGCAGGATGGGATAGAACAATGGTAAATGCAATAGGATTACCTAATGGTTTATCTAGAGTAATGGCTGGTATGTGTTTTGGAATGCTTATGTATTATGTAGTCGAATACTTTAGAAAGAAAAAGTTTAGTGAAGTTATGACTATGGCATTTAGTTTACTTCATATAGGTATAGCTATATTTTTCCTTTATACCATCTATGCGGGTATTACATGGAGTGAATTTACCAACGGAATAATCCTTTTTGTATTTTGTGTAGTTTTACTTACTAATAAAGATTATATTTGTGTTTTATATAATAAAAGTGGATTATGTAATTTCTTGGGTAGATTATCATTATATTACTATGCTGTTCATATAGTATTTGTTTTCTTACTTGCATATTTATTTCCTGAAATGAGTTATCAAGCAAGTATTGTATTTAATATTTTATTCTCAACTTGTGCAGCATTCATTTTAATGTGTATTGATGATTATATAGTTACACCAATATTTAGAAAAGAAAAATTAAAAGTAAAGAAAAATACTAGAAAAAAAATGGCTTAAAGCAACTTTAAAGTTGCTTTTT
Organism: uncultured Bacilli bacterium; assembly: GCA_944363655.1. The sequence goes on from CALVUU010000030.1 coordinate 20,257, forward strand.
TTCTTGAAAAATTATGCAATTTTGTTGAACTTAGAACATATATTTGTTATAATACTTGCGAGTAAAGGAATTACTCCTTGCTTTTTTTAAAAGCCGAAGTGACCATAAGGAGGTGAAATGATGACTAAATATGAAATTATGTTTATAGTTAAGGCAACTATGGAAGAAGATGCAATAAAGAAAACTAGTGAAGAAGTACAAAAACTTATAAACAAGAAACCATCAAAAGTTATCGAATTCAAGGAAATGGGTAGAAAAAAACTAGCATATCCTATAAAAAAGGAAGTTAGTGGTTATTACTTTGTTATGACTGTGGAAGCAGATCATGCAACTATTGCTGAATTTGATAGAAAAGTTTCTATTAATGAAAACATTTTAAGACATTTAATTATTAAAGTAGAAGGAGAATAGTAGTTATGAACAAAGTAATATTGATTGGGAGATTTACAAGAGATCCGGAATCAAGGATGTCACAAAGTAATATGGAAATTGCGAGATTTTCTCTTGCTTGTCAAGGTGAATATGTAAATCGTAATGGAGAAAGAGAAGTTGAATTTATTAATTGCGTTGCATTTAATCGACTTGCAACAACAATTAATAAATATTGTCGTAAAGGTACTTTAATAAGTGCAACAGGTAGAATCAGAAATAGTAGTTATGATGCTCAAGATGGTACTAAGAGATATACAACTGATATTGTTGTTGAACAAATGGAATTTTTAAGTTCGAGACAAGGTGGAGATAATATTCCTTCAGTAGATAATAGCGTTGCTTATAGTCCTAGTCCAAGTAGTGCTCCAAGTAGTAATATAGAAACTACTGATATATCTGAAGATCCTTATAAAGACTTTGGTGACGAATTTACTTTAAGTAGTGATGATTTACCATTTTAAAAAAGGAGGATATAATTATGGCAGAATATTATCGTAAGAAGAAAAAAATATGTCAAATGTGTGCTGGTAAAAGTGTAGATTATAAAGATGTTATGATTATTAATAAATATATTAATGATAAGGGTAAGATTTTACCTAGAAGAATGACTGGAGCTTGCGCTAAACATCAAAGACATATTGCAAATCAAGTTAAATATGCAAGATTTATGGCTTTAATACCATATGTTAAATAATTAAAAATAGTGTTGATAAAATATTATATCAACACTATTTTTCTATTAACCAATCTATTATATTTTTATGAATAATACCATTCTCTGATAAATCTAACGTATCAGTAGATATAACATATTTAGGATAGTTGTCTTTAATGTATTTAAAAGCCCCAAATTCCCTTTCATAATTTTCTTCATTTATTTTGTATGTTACTTGAAAATAAATTTTTTCATTTCCTTTGGTAGCAATAAAATCTATTTCTCCTTGTTCCAAGTTACCAACATTTACATTATATCCTCTTGTTAATAATTCATTATATACAATATTTTCTAAGTATGCACCAAGTTGTAATTTCTTTGTAGAATTCATAATTTTTCCAAGACCTAGATCTGTTAGATAGTATTTATATTTTCCCGTTAGTATTCTTTTTCCTCTCAAATCATATCTTGATGCTTTACTTATTAAAAAAGCTTTTGTCATATAATCTAAGTAATTATATATAGTATTTTTAGTTACTTTTCTATTTTCTGATTCAAAATATTTTGTTAAGCTTTCTACAGAAAATTCTTGAGATGGATTAGTAACTATAAATTCAACTATTCTATTAAATAAATCTATTTCTTTAATATTAAACCTTTCTATTATATCTTTAATTATTATTGAATTATATACATCAGTTAGATAGGTTGCTATTTCTTCTTCGTTAGTTAGAGAAAATCTTTGAGGTAATCCACCCCATATAATATAATTATCAAATAATTCTTGTAGTTCATATTTGTTTTTGTTTATAACCTCCTTGAGCTCACACACTTCCTTGAATGTAAGAGGATATAGTTTAAAACTTACGTAACGTCCAGTGATGTGAGTTGCTAGTTCAGAAGATAATAAATCACTATTAGATCCAGTAATAAAAATAGAAATATTTTCTTTATATTCGGCTTTTAAAGAATTGATTGCCAATTCCCATGAAAGAATGTTTTGTATTTCATCAATAAAAATATAATATTTATTATTATTTGTCATATTTTCTTTAATATAATTATATAAATCATCATCACATTTAATAAAACTATATTTCTTTAATTCAAAATTAATATATATAATATTAGAATCTTTAATGTTATTTTGTTTTATTTCATCAATTATTTGGGTTAATATTACTGATTTTCCACATCTTCTTATTCCAGTTATAACTTTTATTAAGTCTTGTTCATAAAAAGGTCTTATTTTTTTTAGATATGTTTCTCTTATTATCATTCTTTCACCTCTATATTATTATATAATAATATTATAATTTTGTCAATTTTGTTTTTTATAAAATACAAAATTGTATATTATTTTTATTTTGTATTATTTATAATACATAATAAGATATTTATAATAAATATGTTTTCTTATCGCTATTTATGATATAATACAAACCAGTGGTGATATAAGACGTGAAAAGATTGTTGCTATATTAGTAAAAAGAGTGAGTGGAAGCAATAAATTTTGATTGTAGTAGTAATCCTAAATATCATTATAATGAAAAAAATAAAATAATGTTGGTAACTTAGATGTTATCAACATTATTTTATTATGGATTTTGGATATGGTTTGCGTTCATCGGTTAAACCAAGAAGATAATCTGTCGAAGTGTTATAGTATTTTGCAAGTACTGCTAATTTATCAATTGGTATAAGTCTTATGCCATTTTCATATAGGCTATATTGACTTTGAGTAATGTTTAAGATCTTTGCAATATCACTTTGATATAAATCTCTATCTTCTCGTATTTCTTTAATTCTACTTATATTAATATTCATTATATTCACCTAAAAATAGTTTCTCATATATGCAAATGGATATATTGACTTTATATGCAAATGAATATATAATTGTTTTGTAATATATGCATTTGCATATATGGAGGATGTATGAAAAAATTAGTGTTGATAAGTGGTGTGCTACTAACAATTATTATAGGAATTTGTGTTTATAATAATTTAGATAATAACAAAGAAATAATAAGTAATTCTACTAGTAAAAAGAAAGTTAATACTAACGCTCTTACTATGATGTATGAAACATCTGCAGGTAGTGGAGAATATCAAGTATCTAGTGATACTTTTTGGCCACAGGAGGGATATATTTTTAATGCTGAATTATCTGGTTGTGAAAATGGAGGAAAGTTATCTTGGAATAGTGAGACAAAGAAAGTAGTAATGCAAACTAATAGTAGTGATAAATGACATTCTAAGATTTGTCAAGAGTAAATTTTTATGGTATTATATACATGCCAAAAAGACACAAAATTTAACTTTTTTTTAAAAAATTAACATTTGTGTTTTATTTGGTATATAATAT
>CALVUU010000031.1 GCA_944363655.1 uncultured Bacilli bacterium
TAGCAACATAATACCTTAATGAATTATCTTTAAAGAAGAATTTAAAACCAACATCGTAAGTTAAATCTCCAATGTCTAATTTAAAATTTTTCATGTATCAAAAACCTCCCTTCACTTATTTATATATTGCACTGGGAGGTCTATTTCCTTTTTTTACTGATAAATTTCTCAAAAAAAGACTAAAAATTAGTCTTTAAAAAGAATTACTGTAATTCTACACTCAAAGTCATATTAGTAACATCTAAAACTGTATCTTGAACTATACTTTGACTTGTTACATATCCATATCCATTATATTCTAAATTTAAACCTATTAAATTACAATAATTTTTAACATCACTTAAACTCCAACCAATTATATTAGGCATTTTTATTTCTGTACCATTAGTAACTAAAAATAATTTTCCATTTTGAAGAACAATACCATTTTTTAAAGGATATTGATTAATAATATATTTTCCATTACCAATTACAATTAAATTTAGTTTTTGATTTTCTAACATTGTTGTAACGGTATTTATATCTTTACTTAAATAATTAGCAATATTTATAACTTTGCTTAAATCAGTTTCTTTAGTTTCACTTGTAAGTTTAGCATGCTTAGCAATCTCTTCAATTGCAGAAGTTACAACATTAGCAAATCTAACACTATTTCCTTCTACTTTTCTAGCTGCAACATAAACAATATATTCTGGATCTTCTTCAGGAAATATACCTGCAAAAGATCTGATTGTATCATATTCTCCAGTTAAATACCCTCCGCTCGGAGAAGCAATCTGTGCTGTTCCTGTTTTTCCCATTAAACTTAAACCATCAATTTGCCAAGCACTAGATAAACCTTCATAAATCATTTTATGCATAAGTTCATGCATTTTTTCAACTGTTTGACTACTATAAACATTATTTACAACCGTTCTTTTTCCTTCATAAGTTACATTGCCTTCACTATCAACTATTTTATCAACTATGTATGGTTTTATAACATTTCCATCATTAGTCATACTAGAAAGTGCTTGAAGCATTTGAATCGGCGTAACACTAATACCTTGACCAAATGAAGAATTGGCTAGTTCTGATTTATAAACAACTTCCATATCACCACTTACTTCATTAGCAAGTTCAATACCAGTTTTATGTCCAAAACCTAATGTATCATAATAATCTGGTAATTTCTTATCCCCATATTCTAGTAAACGAAAAGCAAGAGTAGTTGCAGCAACATTGGAAGAATATGCAAAACCAGTATCAAATGAAATAGTTCCCCAAGTTTTATCAACGTCATTGATAACAGTTTCTGAATCTACTTGTATAGAACCAGATTCATATAATTCATCACCATCATATAAACCTTCTTCAATTGCTGAAGCAAAGGAAAATATCTTCATAACTGAACCAGGTTCATATTGATAACTTACCAAAGGATTCATATAACTAGTTATAGTATTAGTATCATTTGGATTAAAATTAGGACTAGTAGCACTAGCAACAATTGCACCAGTATCAGCGTCCATTACCGTAAATATCGCCCAGTCGGTTTTGTAAGTATCTTGAAACTCTTTAACAGCGTTTTCAGCAATATATTGAATATCAAAATCAATAGTTAAATATATATCCGATCCATCTACAGCCTCTTCTGTATCTTCAGGTGTATTAGGAATACGATAATTACTTGAAGTATATTTTAAATATTTCGTATATCCATTAGTACCTGATAGTATATCATCATAGTAACCTTCAATACCTAATTCACCTACTAATTTTTTTTCATCATTTTCTTTAGCATACCCTATTATATACGAAGCAAAAGTTGAATTACTATAATATCTTTTTTTAGAATCACTTATAAAATCTATTCCTGGAAGTTCTAACTCTTCAATTGCTCTTTTTAATACTTCCGTTATTCCTCTTCCCCCAGGACCAAGTTCTACTTGATAAGCATCTTTATTTAATAATTCAAGAATTCTTTCTTCACTCATTTCTAAAAGTGGTGCTAAAGCCGCAGCAGTCATCTCTTTATCAATAACATGACGAGGATTATCTATATCAGTAGTTCTACTTTCATCTAAGTAAGCAATTACTGTATAAGCATTAACAGTTGTTGCTAACATTTCCCCATTAACATCATAAATATTTCCCCGATTAGCATACAATGTTTCTTCTGTTGTAGCAATAGATGCGGCTTTAGCTTGCAAGTCAATACCATCTACTTTACTACTTAATACAATATAAGATAATTTAATAGTAGCTGCTACAAACAAAAAAGCAACTATTAAAATAATAACTTTCGATATTTTAACTGTTGCTCTTTTCTTCATATTCCACTCCTATTCTGCTGAAATAATTTTTATATTACTATTTACATAAGAAAGTCCGTATTCTTCAGCTATTTTTTGAATATTTTCTAAACTTGCAAGTTCATCAACTTGCATTGATAAACTTTGATTAACTAATTCTTGACATTCTATATTATTTTTTAATTTTTCTACTTCATTATTTGTTTCACTTAACAAAGAACTAGTATACACACTAAACATAGGTATAGCAAGTACTAACAAAATTAAAATGCCATACATAATTTTTTCACCCTTAAGTAATTTAATTTTTCTTGTCTTTTTACTAGCCACCCTATCATACCCTTTCAACAATTCTTAATTTTGCACTAGCGCTTCTAGAGTTTTCAGATAGTTCCTTAGCGCTTGGCAAAATTGGTTTTTTATTTACTAATTTAATTAAAGGTTTATATTCTAAAGGAATATCTTTTTCCCCTTTAAGTAAATCATCAACTTCACTATATTTTTTAAAAACATTTTTAACTATTCTATCTTCAAGAGAATGAAAAGTTATAACACTAAGTCTACCACCTTTTTTAAGTAGTTTAATAGCCTCCGGCAAAACGGTTTCTAATACTTTTAATTCATCATTTACTTCAATTCTTAAAGCTTGAAATATTTTTCTTTCCGGATGATTTTTATAAAAATAATTAGCTCCAACTGCCTTTTTTATTACTTCAACTAATTCTAAAGTTGAAGTAATACTTTCTTTTTCTTTAACAATATTTTTGGCAATAACTTTACTCAATTTTTCTTCCCCATATAGAAAAAATATTTGCGTAAGTTTATCAGTACTATAAGTATCAATTATTTCCTTAGCACTTTTCCCTTTACTAGACATTCGCATATCTAAAGGTCCATCATGCATAAAAGAAAATCCTCTAGCACTATCATCAATCTGTGGTGAAGAAAATCCTAAATCGAATATAATACCATCAACTAAACCTACATCTTTTAATAACTCAGGCATTTTTTCAAAATTAGTATTAAATATCTTAAAGTTATTACCAATATTTTTTAAAGCATTTGTTGAATACTCTACTGCAACTGGATCTTGATCGAAGGCGAATAGATATCCCCTTTTTATTCTTTCTAATATCTTTTTAGCATCTCCGGCATACCCTATGGTTGCATCAACATATATCCCGTCTTCTTTAATATTGAGTGAATCAATTAATTCATCTTTTAAAACACTATAATGCTTCATTAGACACCTCAAATAAGTGTTCTGCAATATCTTCAAGTTGTTCAGAATTATCATCCATAAATTTATTAAATGCTTCTTCACTCCATATTTCTAATCGGTCATTCACGCCGATTATGACACATTCTTTCGTCAAACCGGCGTAACTAACCAACGGGGAGGTAATGTTTATTCGACCACTATTATCGAATTTACCAACAGTAGCGCCAGAAAAAAAGGATCTTGTAAATGTTCGGGCGTCTTTTTTAGTGAAAGGTAGAGTATTTAACTTGCCAACTAATTTTTCCCATTCCGTTTTAGAATAGATGTATAAGCATCGTTCAATTCCCCTAGTAATGATAAATTCATTACCTAATTCTTCACGATACTTAGTAGGAATAACTAATCGGCCTTTATCATCAATATTGTGATGATATTCACCCAATAACATTTTATCCCCCACTTTCTTCCACAGTATGCCACTGTCTACCATAATG
>CALVUU010000032.1 GCA_944363655.1 uncultured Bacilli bacterium
ATAGAGTTAAAGCATGATAGTAATATGGAAATTGAAATTAGAGCTAATATGCTTTATGTATTAGAATTAATTAGAGAAAAATTAGAAAATGAAGGTATTAAAATTAATTCTGTAGAATTAGATAATGCTATTTGGCAGATGGGAACGAAGAAGAAAAATGCAAATCCATATCATCATACAATTACAATATTTTATTAATACTTTTAATATTGATGTTCTACTAAAAAATATGTGTAACTATTTGTAAAAAGATATTGACACCTCTAAATATTAGTGATAAATTAATTATTAATATTTGAAGAGGTGGAGTTATGAGTGTAGTTTTCAAAGGGAAATATAATATTAAATCTATTTTAATGATTACAATATTTTCTTTAATTATGCTTTCATGCTCTTTATCTTTAAAATGGTGTTGACACTGGGGCGATTCATCGCCTTGGTGTCTTTTTCTTTTATGGGAGGTGTTATATGAATAATTTAACTATTAATAATTTGCTTGCTAAAATTGCTGAGTATAATAATGGAGAAATTGATATTATTAGAAAGGTATATTCTTATGCTGAAGAATTGCATAAAGGACAAAAACGTCAGAGTGGAGAAGATTATATTACTCATCCTTTGAATGTTGCTTATATTCTTGCTGATATGCACGCTGATAGAGATACAGTTTGTGCTGGACTTTTGCATGATACTTTGGAAGATACAAGTATTACTAAAGAAGATATTGCTAGTATCTTTAATAAAGACATTGCTAATCTAGTAGATGGAGTAACAAAGATTAGTAAGATGAATTTCTCGTCAAAACAAGATCAAAATCTTGCTAATACAAGAAAGATAATTACAAGTATTACTGAAGATGTAAGAATTATTATTATAAAGCTCGCAGATAGACTTCATAATATGAGAACATTAGGCTTTAAGTCCGAATTTAAGCAAAAAGAAAATGCTGTGGAAACTATGGATATTTTTGTTCCACTTGCTTACTATATAGGTGCTTATCGTATTAAAAGTGAACTTGAAGATTTATCATTACAATATCTTTATCCTGATAAGTATAAGAGGATTGAAGATATTAAATTAAGAATAGAAGATGATAGTAAACATTGTTTAGAAGAAATGTTACAAACTATAAATGCGATATTAAATGATAAAGATATACCTCACGAAATAAAAGTAAGAACTAAAAACATCTATGGAATATATAAAAGAATGGAACAAGGACATAAATTATCAGATATACATGATTTGTTATCACTTAAAATAATAGTAGATACTATTGCTAATTGTTATCAGACTCTTGGCTTAATTCATTCAAAATATCATCCAATAAATGATAAATTTAAAGATTATATACATAATCCTAAGACTAATATGTATAGGTCACTTCATACTACGGTATTTGGTGAAGATAATAGATTAGTGCAAACACAAATTAGAACGTTTGATATGGATAAGGTTGCATCATTTGGATTAACTGCATATTGGGATATTAATAAAAGAGAAGCTAGAAATGTAATGCAAGCTGATTTAAAGGACAGATATCAATTCTTTAAATCACTAGTTGAAATAAATAGTGTTTTTGCAGACAATCAGGAGTTTGTTAGTCAAGTTAAAAGAGAATTATTTACAGATAAAGTTTATGTATATACTCCAAAAGGTGAAATTGTAGAATTGCCTAAAGGCTCAACTGCTATAGACTTTGCCTATAAGATTCATTCTGATATAGGAAATACTATGGTATCCGCAGTTGCTAATAACAAACCTGTTGAAGCAGATTATGTATTACAGAATAAAGACAGGGTTAGGATTATCACAGATATTTTATCTTATGGTCCTAGAGAAGAATGGCTAGATAAAGTTAAAACTACTAAAGCATAAGGGAATTTATTAAATAATATTAAGAGGTGAAAGAATGAAACAAATAGTTAATAAAAATAATAAAATATATGCAAAGAAATGTTTTGAAAAAGCAGTAGATATAGGTTTGAAATTTAAAACAGAACAAGATGTGACGAAAGAACATTTAGATAAGACTTTTTTAGATGCTATTTCAGAATTGCCTGTAAAGGAAAGTGATACAGAAACTATTCTTGAAGAGTTTAAAAATAAAATATTACCATATTGTACTAATTTTTCTAACGAAAAATTTACTGGTTTTCCTGATGCTGGGAACTCTATTTCTGGAATAACAGGGGCAATTTTATCGGATTTTCTTCAACAAAATTTGATAAATTCTTCCTTTTGTGCACCAGCAGCAACTTTTATGGAAATAGCAGTTATTAAGTGGTTGAGAGAAATAATTGGATACCAAGTTAATAAAATAGAAAACATTTGGGATGTTGGAGGGATAATTACTTATGGGGGTACAGGAAGTAATACAACAGCGATGTTATTAGCAAGAGAGAATTTTCATAATAATACAATGATAGAAGGAGTTACTGACCCACAGAAATATAAAATTATAATTCCAAAAGGCATAGGACACTATAGTATAAGAAGTGCCTCAATGTGGATAGGGTGTGGTGATAATGTAATTGAGGTTGATACTAATGATTTTAAATATGATTTGAAAAAATTAAAACTTGCATTAGAAGAAAATAAGGGTAAAGTTATGTGTGTTGTTGTTTATGTTGGTGATAGCAGAACTATGACAATTGATAATTTGAAAGGAATTTATGAAATAGTTAAAAGTCATGATAAAAATATTTGGTTACACGCTGATGCTTGCCATGGCTTTTCATTAGCTTTTTCAAAGAAATTAAAATATAAATTAGATGGACTTGAATTATATGACAGCATTTCAACAGATCCGCATAAAGTGCTAGCAATACCATATTGTATAAGTGCTTTGTTAGTAAAAGATCCTCAAAAGATGAAATTAATAACATCAACATCCGATTTAATAATGCAAGAAGATTTTGCATATGGTCAAATTACTCCATTTATTGGTTCAAAGAGTTGGATTTCTTTAAAATTGTGGTTTGCAATGAAAAGCTTCGGAATTGAGGGATATGGAAGATTAATTGAAAATAGATGTAATATGGCAAATTATTTAAAGTCTCAAATTGAAAAAAGTAATAATTTTATTGTTTTGAATGATGTAAATATTAATTCAGTAGTATTTATGTATGTAAAAGGTAAAAGAAATTTGTCTAACATTGATATTGATGAATTAAATCAAAAGAATTTAGAACTATATTATAAGATAATGAAGGAAGGCAAGTATTATTTACATAAATTTAGTATTCCTGATAATAAAGGTATTATTAAAAAGGATGCAATACTATATCCTCTTAGATATATGTCTGGTAATGATAATATTACTAAGGATGATATTAATGAAATGTTATCATATATAAATAATCTTGCAGAGGTGAATTATGAATAATATCTGTAAAGCATATTGTAATATGATTAATAAAGAGTTTGATGATGTTATTAAATCAATAATTATTTATGGATCAAATATATATAATTCTAGCAGTAGTGATTTAGATATTTGCTTAATTTCAAATGACATTGATGATTTAAAGCGAAAAAAAATAATATTGGAAACTTTAAGCTTTCACAAATATTATAATTTAAAAATAGATGAAGAAATTCCACATGAAAATAAACTATTATATACTAAGGATGAAGTAAATAGTACATTATCTAATCCCCCATTTTATAAAAATGGAATTGTAGTAATAAAAGATATAGTTAAAAGTAATGAATTTTTATCATCTAATGAAATGAAACAAAGATTATTATTAAATATATTAACAACAGACCATTTAACTATTGGTGAGTCAACAAGTGATTATGAATTAAAAGCATGGGAAATAATGATTGATGTAATTACTAAATTTTATAAATTAGATAAATCGTCAGAAGAGGAAATTCTTGAATGCATGTATAAAAATAAGTTAACTGGTGCTGAAGGAGAAATGTATTTAGGATACAAAAAAAACCATCCAGCTAAAGAAAAATATCTAAAAAGAAAAATTCATGAGGTGGTAGGATGGGATGATTGATTTATCAAAAAAATTGCTTTTATCCTAACAAAATGATTTATGAAACATTAAAAAATGGAGTAGATAATATTAAATCATATACTAATGATTATGTTAAATTTGAAAATACTAAATTTTAAAAAAATATAATATTAGTTCTAATAATACTGTAGTTACAAATTGTACTATGGAAGCAATGGATTTAGTATTTAGGAGTTTAAAATTAAACATTTTAGGAATTTTTAATCCAACTTTTTGGGTAATAAAAGAGGCTGCAGAGAAGAATTCCGTTATGGTTTTGTAGAAAAAAGATAGATATTTCAAATTGTTATAATGAAGTAGAAATAAATGAATTATCATCAAATTCTGATATTATATATTTATGTAACGATAATAATCCAACACTAAATTATATTGATTCCAATAAATTATTAAAAATTATTAAAGAAAATGCCAACTACTTTTTTATTGTTGATGAAACAATTTTAACTTTTAATATAGATTTTGATAATAAAACATTAATTAAAAATGTTAATGAATTTGATAATTTAATTGTTTTACTTTCTTTATCAAAAAATTTTGGCATTTGTGGTTTAAGATGTGCTTTAATCTTTGCTAGTGAAAAATTAACAAATAAATTTAGAAATAAACAAATGCTACATAGCACTAATATAATTTCTTGTTCATTTATTAAAAATAATATGGATGAATTTATGAAACTAAAAAATGCAGAATTAAAATAAGAGAAAACTTTAGATATTTTATTGAAACTGTTTATAAAGATATATTAAAAAGGATTATTTATAATGGAAGTTCGTTTATTTTAGCAAAGTTGAATTATAATATTGATTATGATGATTTTATAAGTTTTGTAGAAAAAATGGAGTAATAATTTCTCCAGTTAATAAATACTATCCTTGCTTACCATTAAATTATATTAGAATAAGTTCAGGGAAAAAGGATCTTACAAAATTAATTTCTATAATTAGAAAATATAAGGAGGAAAAACATGAAAAAGTTTATATTGAGTCTAATGAATGTGCAGTGTTAAGACATGAGACTTATAAAATAGTTAAAGAAAATAATTTTAAAGAAGCTAATACTACAGAAAATTTCGATTATATAATTATGACTGGTTGTAGTGTAGTTGATGTTAATGAAGATTTTGCTATAGTAATATTAAAAAGACTTTATAGTCAAAATAAAGATTATGCAAAAATTACAGTTGCTGGTTGTGTTCCAACTATTTCTAAAGAAAGAATAGAGAACATATCACCAGATATAATTCAAATTAGGAATGAAGATATGAAAAGGTTTGATGAAATTTTTTATTCAAATAAAAAATTAGAAGAAATTAACTTTAATATTAATCTAGAGAGACATCATTCATCTGGCGATCCACAAATAGTTGTATCACAAGATGAATTAGATGATTTAAATTTCGTACATATAATTGATGATTTATGTGATGATACAAAAGCAACTAATCAATTCATATACTCAACTAGTGGAATACATCTATGGAGAGAAAATGATTTATATGAAATACGTGTTTCATATGGTTGCTCAAGTAATTGTAGTTATTGTGTAACTAAACTAGCAATAGGCGATTTCAAAAGTGTACCTGAAAAAACAGTTTTAATTCAAACAGAAGAAGCAAAAAATATAGGATACAAATGAATCATGATAGTTGGTGATGAAATATGCGCTTGGCATGATAATGAAAAAATATATCTGATTTAATTAATGATATAATTAGTATTGATCCTGAATTTAAAATAAGCATCAGATATATTCATTTATTAAAATTTATTAATATGCTAAAAGAAGAAAATGCAGAAAATCTAGATGATATTTTTTTAAATCAAAATGATAAAAATGAATTTTTTGATATTTTAGAAGAAACTAGAAAACAATATGATAAAAATGAATTTTATATTACAATAAATGGTTCAATTGGAAATGATGAAAAAAGAACAAATAATTCTATGTGCCCAGCAGGAGAAGATTTTGTAATTATAGCTCCCAATTATAAATTTTATCCTTGTAATGGTCTAAATTATGATAAATATTGTATAGACCATTTGGATGATACAGGCATATATATAGATAAAAAAATAGAGCATAGTAAAAAACGTGTTTAGCACTAAAAAGGCAATTATAAATTTTATTCAATGAAAAATTTAAAAAACTTGCTTAATTTATACAATTATGGTATAGTAAGTAACTTAGGAGGGGGATTATTATGAAAAATAATAAAAAAAGAGATATTTTTATAGGGGGAGCTTGGCCATATGCTAACTATTATTTGCATGTTGGACATTTAGCAGCATTACTGCCTGGGGATATATTAGCAAGATATTTTAGAGGCCATGGAGATAATGTAATATATGTATCAGGTTCTGATTGTCATGGTACACCAATAACAAATAGAGCTAAAGCAGAAAATAGGTCTCCAAAAGAAATAGCAACCCATTATCATAATGAGTTTGTTAAGACATTTAATGGTTTAAATTTTGCTTATGATGAATATGCAAATACAATGTCAAAACATCATATAGAATATGTAGAACAACAATTTAAAAAACTTATTGATAATGGCTATATTTATGAAAAAGAAGAATTACAAGACTATTGTGATGAATGTGGATGCTTCTTATCAGATAGGGAAATAGAGGGAAAATGTCCACATTGTGGTGGTAAAAGTACAGGAGATCAATGTGAAGTTTGTGGTGTTTCTTTAGATAATAATGAAGTTCTTAATAGACATTGTAGTAAATGTGGTAGTGCTACTATAATGAAATTAAATAAACATTTATATTTTAAGTTAACAGCTTTTAATGACGAACTACGAAATTTAATTAACACTAATAAGGATACTTGGAGAACTAATGCTTTAGGGGAGGCTCAAAAATATATTGATATGGGATTAGTTGATAGAGCAGCTACTAGACAATTAAATTGGGGTGTTCCAGTTCCTGTTGAAGGATATGATGATAAACGTATTTATGTTTGGATTGAAGCAGTACTTGGTTATTTATCAGTAGGTGAAGAGGTTGCAAGAGCTAGAGGAATAGATTTTGATAAATTTATGTTAAATTCAAATGATAGCTTAAAGACATATTACGTTCATGGAAAAGATAATATTCCATTCCATACAACTATTTATCCAGCTTTAATTTTAGCCTTAAAAAATGGATATAAATTACCTGATTATATAGTATCATCTGCATATGTAAATTTAAATAATGAAAAGATGAGTAAATCAAAAGGCAATTTGATTACGGCTAATGAATTGCTTGAAATGTTTGATAGTGATACTATAAGGTTTTATTTCTCATTTAAGGGACCAGAAAAAAATGATATGAATTGTTCGCTTGAAGATATTGCAAAAACTCATAATAAATTTATAGTTGGAATGTTAGGTAATTTTGTAAACAGAAATTTATCATTTATTAATAAAAAATTTGATGGTGTTATCAAAGAATCGGTAGTGGATGAAAAAATAGTTGATATTACTCAAAAAATGTACAGAATTATTGGTGATTATATAGAAAAAGCTGAAATAAAAAATGCTGTTACTCAAATGTTTGAATATATTGCTTTAGCAAATAAATATTACGATAGTAAACAACCATGGATACAGGTAAAAGAAGATAAAGAAGCATTTGATGAAACTACGTATACATGTACTTATATGATTGCAAATATGGCAAACATGATAGCTCCTATACTCCCTAAAACTTCTCAAAATATAAAGCATATGTTGAACTTGCCAGAATTTAAATGGGAAGAAGAAAAAATATCTGGAGATTATACAATTTCAGATTTACAATTATTACATATGAGAATTGATGAAAAGCAATTTAAAGAAAATGAAAATGATAAAACAACACAAAATTCTCATGTAAAAATAAAAAAATAAGTATTATTTGTAAAACGCAAGTTTTAAATGAATAAAATTATTTAATTGACTTATTATATTAAAGATGGTATTATTTTTTAGAAAGCCTATGATTGGAAGAATAGAAAAAACAAATTATTTTAGAGAGCTCAGTTAGGTGAAAGTGAGTATAATGAATTTTTTTGAACATGGTCCATAAGGCAATTAATTGAATTATTAGTAAATTAATTCAGGTGTGCCTGTTATAGCACAAACCTATAATATGTAGGTTGTTGAGTTTAATATAGTAATATATTAAAGAATTAAGAGTGGTAACGTGATTAATTCACCTCTTTGAAGTAGAAATATTTCTGAGAGGTTTTTATATTTTAGAGGAGGAATATTAATGAATATAATTGTAGGAATTAGTTGGCCTTTCGCCAATGGCGAATTACATATAGGCCACGCAGCAAGTAGTTTACCCGGTGATGTTATAGCAAGATACCATAGACAAAAAGGAAATAATGTAATATTAGTATCAGGAACTGATTGCCATGGAACACCAATTGAAGTAAAAGCCTTACAAGAAAATAGGTCACCTAAAGATATTGTTAATGAATGTCATATGTCTTTTTCTAAAGATTTCAAAGATTTAGGGATTAGCTTTGATTTATATAACAGAACTGATGATGAATATCATAAGAAGTTTGTTCAAGAACAATTTAAAAAATATTATTCAAATAATTATCTTTATGAAAAAGAGGAAGAGCAACTTTATTGTGATAACTGTAAAATGTTTTTAGCAGATAGATATATTATAGGTATATGCCCTAAATGTGGTGCTGAAATTAAGGGAGATGAATGTGAGAATTGTGGTAGTTTGTTAACAATAGATGAAGTTAAAGAAACCAAATGTGCAATATGTGGTAGTAAGACTACAAAACGAAAGAATAAAAATTTATATTTTAAATTATCTAGCTTTCAAGATGAAATAAGAAATTTGGTAAATACTAAAAAAGATGATTGGAGAGAAAATGCAGTAAAATTTACTGAGAGATATTTAAGTGAAGGTATTCCAGATAGGTGTGCCTCACGTGTTCAAAACTATGGTGTGCAAATTCCCATTGAAGGCTATGAAGATAAAAAGCTTTATGGATGGTTTGAAAATGTATGGGGATATGTTACAGCAAGTAAAAAATATGCCGAGAAAAACAATTTCAACTGGAAAGAATTTTGGAAAAATAATTATGATAATATGATATATTTAGTTCATGCAAAAGATAATATTCCATTTCATACTGTTATTTTTCCATCGTTATTACTTGCTACAAAAGATAATTATAAACTACCTGATAAAATTGTATCAGATGAATATATAACAATAGAGGGAGACAAATTATCGAAAAGTAAGGGAAATTATATTACCATTAGACATTTATTAGATAATTATCCAGTTGACATAATTAGATTCTTCTTAAGCATAAATGATCCAGAAAAAAAAGATTTTAATTTTACTTGGGAAGGATTTATAAATTCAGCTAATGGAGAATTATTAGGAAAATGGGGAAATTTTGTTAATAGAACTTTACAATTTATTAATAAGTCGT
>CALVUU010000033.1 GCA_944363655.1 uncultured Bacilli bacterium
AAAAAATATTGTAACATTTTCCCTTAAAATTGCAAAAAAAAACTGAATAATATCAGTTTCTTAGAATGTAACATTTTTGCTTAAAATTAAATTGTAAAAGTGTAACATTTTCCCTTAATAGTCACAAATTTTTAATTATTTTTAAAGTCTTGATACCAACTATCTAATTTATCTTTAACGCTATTAAATACTTTACTACCAACATCTCCTAAGAAGTTAATTGCATTTTTTGTATAATATATTAATTCATCTTTAGCATCTATTATACTTTGATAATTTTCTTCACCTAGTTTTTCTTTAGCAAAATTATTTAAATTATTAGCACCATTTTTTATTATTTCACTTGCTTTATTAAAGGCATTACTTGCCGTATCACTAATAGTTTCTTTATATCCAGGTATCTTTGATTCAATAGCTCCATCCACTTTACTTGCAATTTCTAATACTTTTTGTTTACCACTATCCGTTAGTTCACCAAAAGTAACACCATTTATTTCTCCATCATAGAATAAAAAATCTACAATACTAACAAATACACCTTTAGCAGAATCACTAAAAGATGAATCACTAGTACTACTATTATTTATTTTAGTTAAAGAATTTACTAAAGAATTAATAACTACTTCATCATTACTTGAATAAGTATTTATTTCTGTATTACTTACATTATTATCATTATTACTTTGAATATCCTTATTACTAGCACTATCACTCTTACTTATATTATTACTATTTTCATTTGTATTATTATTTATTACTTGTTCTTCATTTGTCTCTTTTTCAATTAAATCTATTTTTTTATCACTGGTTGTATCTTTTATACTAGATACTTCCCCTACTTTAGTATAAGCTTCTTTTTTATTTATACTAAAACCTATAATTATACCTATAATAAGTAATATTATTGCTCCACAGATTAACAATATATTAGAATATTTAGCATATTTCATAGAATCACTTCCTACAAATATTATACTATAATACAAGAAATACGTCAAAAATAGATTATACTACCAAACGGTAAGGATCATTTGCAGTTCCGGTTCCCTCATTTAGTTCCACATCAGAATTGAGATAAAAGACGGGACGGGCAGAATTGCCGGCTCTCCCGCTGCCGTTTCTGAACAAGTAGCCGCTGTCGCCCAGATAGAACACGTTGTACGAGTTCAGCGAGAGCGGAGTTATTGTAAATTCGTCAAGCCCCATATGCATCCAATTGTTTTCTCTTACTGTTGTGTTATTATAATCATCCAAACTTGTATTCCAATTTTCTGGACTTGTTGCATATCCATAATCACTGACATACATTATCCCTATTTTTGCGCTGTATCTTGTTGGGTTACTTCCATACCCCGCATTATTTCTTTCTCCATCATAAAATACTTTTGCTGTATCAGAATTTGATGTCATTCCACCTAGATGCCATGTTGTTGGTGATATTAAATCTTGCCAAGGCGCTCCTAAATAGTTCCAATAATTGGTATTTAAATTTATTTTGTTAAATTCACTTGTTGCCCAGTTATTAGAGCCATATTTACTTACACTTGTATCATAATTCCAACTATATTCTACTATTGTACTTGTATCCATACTTCCTTTATAATTTGAAGTTACATCATTATATGTTCCAATATAATCTCTTCCATTTGTTCCCAACATATCACTTGTTACATAATCTGCCTTTATTAATTTTACTTGATAATTATTATCTTTATCTTCATCAAATACTCCAATAATACGATACAGATTTTCTGCTGGACATGTTTCAGCATCTGTTCCAAAACATACATAATTATCCGGATTGGCTCCACTATAACGGTACGAATAATCTTCTGCATCTACACTTACATTTTCTACTGAAAAAATTCCACTTCCTACTTCTGTTATGCCTATATAGTATTCCCCATCTTCATTATATGCCAAACCAACACATTGACTTTCTGTTGCATTATCTCCATCCCACTCTAATACTGTGGTTCCATCAGTTGTAGTAATACAAGTTCCAGTTTCACTATTCCATTCAACAGTAACTGTTTCACTATAATAATCATCATAAGTTGAATCATAATATTCTGTTACTTCACTACCTACATCATCGTAAACTATTTGATATACCTTTTGACAACTCTCTTCAGTTACATCATAGTAATTCCATGTATCATATGATACAACAGGATTGTCATTATAAGTACAACTATTAACTCCCGCTGTAATACTTCCATTATGATAATATAACCCATTTGTTTCTGGATTTTCTTTGTTATATAACCTTGCTATATCGCATGCCATTGTGCCTGGTTCACATATTTCATGATAATTTTTTACATCTTTACTTAATATTATCTCAGCATCTAATGTACTTCCTCCATTTGCTGCTTGGTTAGTTGTTAAATTTATAAATGTTACTGTAAATATCCAGTTTTGTACTGTTGCATTCGTTGATGAATTAGATGTTATTTCATAATTACTTGCTATATTAATTAGACCACTTTTAGTCGTTATATCAAAACCACTTACTTCACTTCCATCAGCATTTTGTACTGTTACATATGTAAGCCCACTTACTTCTGTAACTGGTTGACCTGTTGGATCTGTTATTGTTAAAACTATCTCCGGTTTATAATCTTCTGTTGTATAAGTATAATTATTAGATCTTATATTAAAATATACATAATAATCAAATGTTGCAGTATCATTGGTTGAATTAGCAAGTAATGTTGCTGTACCAACGGCAGTATCACTTAGTCCTCCACCCCCAACAGTCACATTAAACTGAGTTGGATTTAAATTTATATCTTTATCAATACTAAAATCTAAATTATCTGTTGTATCCGCTGTTACATTTGCATTACCTATAGCACCACTTGATATTTGTCCTACAACATATGCAAGAGTTATTCCGATAAATACTATTAAAATACTAATAATTATAATTAATCTTTTTTTCTTATCATTTAAATTTGTTTGATTCATACTACAACTCCTATTCTTTTATGTATTTATTATATCACATTGTGCGTATTTAGAGAAGATAAAATACAAAATTATTTTTAAATGGGAAAATAAATACGGTGATAAATATGTTTAAAAACAAATTAGAGGATTTAAAAGAGGAAAATAATTTAAAATCCAAAGATATTGCAAAATATTTAAGTGTATATGAATCAACTTATTCAGAATGGGAACATAGTAAAATACCTATTCCTACTAAAAGATTAATTGAACTTGCAAATTTTTATCATATAAATATCGATTACATGATAGGGTTAAGTAAAAATAAAATTACTATAAATAAAGTTACTACAATAGATTTAGAACTAATTGGAGAAAGATTAAAAAGCACAAGAAAAAAATTGAATTTATCTCTAAGAGACTTAGGAGATAAACTCAACTTCTCTTTTTCGGCTTTTGCTAGTTATGAAAGAGGAGAAAAATTAATTAATTCAGAAATATTAATCAGTTTTTGTAAGGCTACTAATGTATCGGTTGATTGGATATTGGGTAGAATTTAAAAACTAGAGAAAATCTCTAGCTTAATTAGTTTTTTTGCTTTTTTTTCTAAATTTATAAAACCATACTATAAAAGCAACAAATATAATAACAAGTATTATTAAGACTATGTGCGAATACTTATCAAATATATCTAAAATTGATTCCCAATTATCTCCGACTCTATTGCCAATAAATATTAAGACAGTGTTCCAAATAAGAGAACCAACGGTTGTATAAAGCAAAAATTTAAACATTGGCATTTCACTCATACCAGCAGGTATAGATATTAAACTACGAACAATGGGAACAAACCGACAAAAAAATACTGTAATATTTCCTTTTTTATCAAACCATTCATCAGCCATATCGATATCTTTTTCTTTAAGTCTTAAAACTTTACCAATTTTACCTGAAACTATTCTTTTTAATCTTTCTTTATTGAATATTTTCCCAAAAAAGTATAATGCTATAGCACCAAGTAAAGATCCTAATGTAGCTGCGATAATCATGATATAAACGTTTAAATCAATTGTTGTAGTTAAAAATCCTCCACCGATAAGAATAACCTCTGATGGTATCGGGGGAAATATATTTTCAATGGCTATTAAAAGAAAGACTGCAAAATAACCATATTTACTCATTAAAGATAATATTAATTCTTGCATAATTCACTCTCCGATCAACAAAATTTTAGCATTTTATTAAAACTTTGGCAATATTATAACTATAAATTTACATTTATTTTCTAAACTACTTACTGCTTCATTTACATCTACTTAAAATGCATATACATTCAACATGATATGTATAACTAAACATATCTAAAATATAACTTTCTTCTATTTTATAATCATTTTGTAATAGTTTATAATCTCTTACTAAAGTTTGGGGATCACATGATACATAAATAATTTTATCAGGTCTTATTTGTAAAAGTATATCAATTATTTCTTTAGTTAATCCTGCTCTTGGAGGATCAACAATAACTTTATTAAAATCAAGTTTTATTTTGGATATAGCAATTCTTACATCATTTAAGAGAAATTGAACATTATGTATATCATTAATCTGAGCATTAAAAATGGCATTTAATATGGCGTTTGGGACTATTTCAATACCTAGTACGTTTTTAGCCATTGCGGCACTTAAACTAAGCGTTCCAACGCCACAATATAAATCTAATACTTTATCAGTTATAGTAACATTGTCACTTATTAATTGAAATAATTTAGAAGCGACATAGGGATTTACTTGAAAAAACGAATCATATGATATTTTAAATAAAATATTATTAATTCTTTCAAATAAATAATTTTCTCCATAAAAAGTTTTATTATTAATAATTATACCTACTAATTTTATTTTACTTTTTAAAAACTCAATATCTATATTTAAATTATCTTTACTTTCAATAATAATTAATATTTCTTTATTTTGATTACATCTAATAGTTAT
Source organism: uncultured Bacilli bacterium (assembly GCA_944363655.1). The sequence continues at coordinate 4,948 of CALVUU010000033.1, forward strand.
ACTACCATTTATAATATTAAAATTCTTAATATAATTAAGACACTCATTAATTGCAGAATTAGCTATTAAACATTTATCGATTTCAATAATATTATGAGTATTATTTAGATAATATCCTATTTTTTTATCTACTACTTTAAGACTAATTTTATTACGATAATTATAAGGACTTGGATTTTTTATAATTTTAGGATTTATAATTATTTTATTTTTCTTAAAAATATTTTTTACTTTATTAAGTTTATATTGAATGGTTTTTTCATAAGAAATATTTTGGAGCATGCAACCACCACATTTAGTAAAATAAGGACATGGTGGTTTTACTCTGTCGATACTATATTTAATAAATTTTTCTACTTTTCCAATATTATATTTTTTATAACTCTTAGTTATGGTAATATTTACTATATCTTTAGGAATTGTATAAGGAATGAATGTAATTTTACCATCTATATAACCGATACCATTACCTAAATCATCTAATTTTTTAATTTCTATTTCCATTTAACCTCACCATTATTTCCTTTTCTTTTTTATGTCCCTTTATTACTTTACTTAATTCAATTCCTAAAAGAGTTGGAATACATAATAAAGTTGATGCAAAAAAAATACCTTTATAAGCATAAAATGCTACTACTAATCTAACTAAAAGAATATTAAAATCACTAATTAATGCGCGATAAAACCAAAATAAAAAAACAGATACTAAACAATATAATATGAGTTTTACTAAAAAACTACATAAAATTAAAACACGATAAACATTACCTTTATGAGTAATTAAACCAACTACAAATGCTACTAAAAATTCGGAGGTAGTAAGAATTATAAACGCTAAATTTATATTACCTTTAGCTACCCACGCCTTACCTGTTGGAAAAACGCGAATGATACCTAAACGATTTAAAATAATTGGTACTATAAACATAACAATAATATAAGCAAATACTATTATTAGCATATCTTTTTTATAAACTTTTTTACTATTATATTCTATTTCTTCTAACATAATTATACTCCTAGAACAATTATAAACTATTAAAGAAATTTAATAAAGGTATTTAAGTTATAATTTCCAAAAATTAGCAAATATTATAAATGGTGAGGTTAATGAATAAAATTGTTGAAAGAATTAAGAGTGAATTTAGTAAAACTCCAGATTTAATTATTAAAGAAATAAATATTAATTTTTTTAATACAATATATATTTTATATTTAGAAACTGTTAGTGGTAGTAATAAAGTAAATGATTATATTTTAAAAAATTTAATTGCTAGTAAAAGTAAGATAAATAAACATAATTTAAAATCTTTTATTGCGGGACCTAATACTAAGAAAATTAAGAATATTGATGAAGTAGAATATTTTATTACTAGTGGATTTACTATAATTATTTTAAACGATGTAATTTATGGAGTAGAAACTAGAGCAGATATTAATCGTAGTGTTAGTAATGCTGATGTTGAAACATCAATTAATGGACCTAAAGATTCTTTTACGGAAAACTATCAAATAAATTTAGGACTTATTAAAAGAAGATTAAAATCTCACGATTTAAAGATTGAAAATCGAGTTATAGGGAGAAAGACTAGTACACAGGTTGGGCTTTTATATTTTGAAGATATAGTTGATGCCGATATGGTACAAGATGTTATAAAAAAAATTGAGGATATTGATATCGATGGAATAATTGATTCGAGTTCTCTTGGATTTTTAATTGATGGTGAGGCTAATCATGTGTTTCCAACATTCTTGCAAACAGAAAGACCTGATATGGTAGCAACAGCTCTTTTAGAAGGAAAAATGGCCATAGTTATTGATACTACTCCTTATGTTTTAATTATCCCCGCATTTTTCATCGATTTTATCAATCCTAACATCGACAATTACTCTAAAAGTAAAAATGTTAATTTTATAAAAATTTTAAGGTTGTTTGCTTATTTTTTATCAATGATTACTCCAGCCCTTTATATAGCCATCATGAACTATAATCAAGAGACAATTCCTACTAATCTCTTGGTCGATTTTGCTATTCAGCGTAATGGTGTGCCATTTCCTACAATCGTTGAAACGTTAATCATGCTAGGAGTTTGTGAAATACTTCGCGAAAGCGATTTAAGATTTCCATCAAATTATGGATCAGCCATATCAATTCTTGGAGCCATAGTTTTAGGGGAAGCATCAGTATCTGCAGGAATTGCATCACCAATTACAATTATTGTTATTGCCATAACATTCATATCAAGTCTGACATTTAGTAATATTGAAATTAATAATTCTCTACGTTTCTTTAGATTTATATTCATTTTATCTGCAGGTTTCTTTGGTCTTTATGGTATTACTTTGGGATTAATATTTTTCCTAGTTTATACAACTAATATTACTAGTTTTAATAAACCTTATTTTGCTCCCCTTGCGCCATTTAATAAAACTTATTTTCATAATACAGTTTTTAAAATCCCTCTATATAAAGATACTTTAAGAAGTTCATTATTTACTCATAAAAATATACGTAAACAAAAGGAGGACTCGTGAAAAAAATAATTCTCATAACTTTACTATTTTTATTAACTGGTTGTTACGATTATAAAGAAATTAATGATTTAGCAATAATATCAGCAATTGGAATAGATTATAAAAACGATGAATATGTCATAACATTAGAAGTATTTAATGATCAAATTGATAAAGATAATCCTAAAGTAAAAACATATACGAAAACGAGTAGCAATAAATCGTTAGCTAAAGCTCTTCAAAATACAGAAGATAAATTATCTGATCAAGCAAATTATACTCATGTTAAACTAATGATTCTTGGAGAAAATATAGTTGATGGAAGATTTGATACAATAGTTGATTATTTCATGCGAAGCACATACTTTCGAGAAAACTTCTATGTCGTATCATCATTAGATACGGAACCTAAAAAGTTATTAGAAAATACAACTGAAGAAAATCCAATTGCTAGTACAGGAATCATCAATATGTTAGAAAATCTTAATTATTCAAGTAATAATGCTGTTTTAAAATCGTTTGATCAAATAATTAAAGAAATACTGGCATTTGGTAAAGATACTTGTTTTTCTAATATTACATTAGATGATAAACAAGTTAAAGTTGATGGTCTAGCAATATTTGATAAATTTGCGTTTAAAGCTAAATTAGATAATGATTATGCAACAATTTATAATATTTTAAGTAATACTTTTTATCGTCCTATATTCTCTAAAGAATATGACGATAAATATTTTTCCATTGCTATTGGAGAAGGAAAAATAGATTTGGCTACGAATACTAAAGAGATTAAAATAAATGGAGAATTATTTAGTAAAGTTATGGATAATGAACCTAATTTTTCAATTAGAGATTTAAATACATTAAAAAAATTAAATAATGATTTTCAAAATTTAATTAATAAAAAATTAAGAGATTTTATTAAAATATTACAAGAATATAAAAGTGATATTTTATTTCTAGGAGAAAATTACTATCAAAATAATAGAATTAAAGAAGAAAATTTTTGGGTTAATCTAGATATAGTTAGTGATGTTTCATTTTATATAAGCAAAAAAGGATTAATTTATGAGGTGCAAGATGAAAACTAATAAAGGTATACTTTCATATTTCTTATCCCGTAGTCTATTTCTTGGGGGAGGTATTTCAACTTTATTCTTATATAGTAGTAAAGATGCTTATATTTCTATTGTTTTAGGTACACTTTTAGGTATTGCCATAATTTATATTATTTCTAAAATAAGTACTAATATTAATACTCCATTACATGAATATATTAAAAAAACAAGTTTTTTAAATATATTAATTCGGATAATTTTTATTATTTATCTATTATTTTTAATACTTCTTACTTTAATTATATTAGCAACATTTCTATATTCTTATTTTCTTCCCTTTACCCCTTCGGTAATATCTTGTCTTCCTTTCGTATTCTTAGCAACATTTTTAAATACTAAAAATATAAATAAAATAATTTATGTTGCACAAATATTATTTGTTTTAAGTTTAGTCTTAATAATTACTAAAACTCTTCTTTTAACTAATGAATTTGATTTTAGTAATCTTTTACCTGTATTTAGTACTAAACCTCAAAATATAATTAAAACAGCAATTATTTTTTCTGTACTTTCTACTTCGCCATTTCTAAGTACTATTGATGAAAAAATTACTTTTAAACAAAATATAAAATATTATCTAATAAGTATGTTAACAATATTTATAGTTGTTTTATCAATAACTATCGTTTTGGGAGAAATGGTTAATATATATAGTTATCCTGAATATTCTGTATTAAGAAAAATAAGTTTATTTAATTTTATTGAAAATATAGAAAATTTTATTTCGGCTGGTTGGTTCTTTGATATATTTATATGTCTATCTATTAGTTCTTTAAAATTTAAGCAATTGATAAATGCCAAAAAGAATACAATTCCTTTCCTAGTAGTTTTACTTTTATTAATAATTGTAAATATTTTTATTACTAATAATTTCTATAATTCTATGGCTATTTATATGTCTTTTCCTATAATATTAGGAATATTTATGGTCTTATTATTAGTCTTATTATTTATTAAAAATAAAAACAATACTTAAAAGTATTGCTTAAATCCAACGAGAAATATAAATAACTCTAGTTGTATATTCTTCATAATTATCAAATATCTTAAGAATTGATTTAATAATTTCTTTTAAAACATTCTTAGAATCTTTTCTAATTTTGATATTAACTATTTGTTTTTGCATTTCTTTTCTAAAAAGATAATCATCTATATATTTACTAATTACATGATCTAGTTGTTTAACTGATTCGACATCTTCTAGATTATTTATATCAATATCAAAAATATATTTTTGATATAGTTTAATTAATTTACCACTTATTTTGTCATCTTCATATGGTGTAAATTGTAAAATTTTATAAAAATTAGGACAAAATTTTAATATTTGTTTATTTCTATCCATAGCATCACCTTCTACCTTAAATAAATATTACTACAAATAAGGTATTTTGTAAATACTAAAATAGTGATATAATTTTGATATAATTGGAGGTTAAACATGGCTACTAGAAAAAAATTAAAAAAACAAGTATATTTTGTTATCGGAGGATTAATATTAATAATTATTGCAATATTTTTTGGGGTTTCTAAGTATCAAGAATATAAGTATCATCAAACTAATGAATATAAACTTTTAGAACACGGATATAATGATGAAGAAGTAGGAAAAATACTTGATACTTTCAAAGATAAAACTTATATAGATTATTTACTTGATAATGAAAAAAATAGTAATATTATAAAATTACTTGATGAAAAATATTACTTAGAAAAAAATTTCTATGAATATATCAATTATATGAATGAATATCCTGATTTGAACCTAAGTAGTGTTGTTAGAAATATAAATATTCATTTAGATAGTGATTTTTATGAAGAAGTATTTGGTACTAATACAAACTTAGATACATCAATGCTTGTTAATAAGCATTATTTACTTAGTAGTGATTATGCTCCGGATGATTTAGTTAATGTTTCTCAAACTTATTCTTGGGGGGATGTTGGAAGTCAAAGGGTGCGCGAGGTTGCTTATAATGCTTTTTTAGATATGTGGAATGCTGCGAATGAGGATGGATATTATTTAATGATTAATTCATCATATCGCTCTTATGCCGATCAAGAAGAGGTATATAATAGTTATAAAAACTCTAGTGGAGAGCGATATGCCGATAGTATTGCAGCAAGACCAGGTTCTAGTGAACACCAAACGGGACTTGCTATTGATATATTTAGTAGAACTAATACTAACAAAAATACATTTTCTGAAAGTGCTGAGGCTAAATGGTTAGCAGAAAACTCTTACAAATATGGTTTTATTCTAAGATATCCCGAAGATAAAGTTGATATAACAGGTTATAGTTATGAATCATGGCACTTTCGTTATGTCGGGGAAGATATTGCTACCTATATTTATGAAAATGATATAACATTTGAAGAATACTATGCTTACTTTTTAGAAGATTGATTTTCAATCTTTTTTTATACCAAAATTTATGGTTTGAATTAGTGATAAATCATCATTTATTTTATTAGGTATGTTTTTTAATATGGTAGAAATTCTTTGATAATTACTTAACTGGTTTAGATTAATTGAAAGAGAATTGAGCATATTTAATAATATATTTCTAGTTTCATCATCAGCAGCAAGTAAACATGATCTAATTATTGCCTCAGTATTTATAGCTAGTGATAGAATTTCATAATTATTTAAATTGGTATCATATAAATACTTAATAAACCCAATATTGGCGGAAATTATACCCAAAACAATTTCTCTTTTACTAGAATCAAAATTTTTTTCTGATTGTTGGTAAAAATCCGCAATAGCATGATGAACTATATAAGTTTTGGCATCTATTTTAAAGTTACGATTAATTAAATATTCTTCTAAAACAGGAAGAATTAAGCCATAACTATATTTAATTTTAGTAAATTTATCTATAACTTTACGGTTTTCTACTCTATTTAGCATTTTATTAACTATTGTTAAAAATAATGTATAAATATCATTAATAAGGGAATATTGATAAGCATTTTTAAATTCTAAAACTTCTTTTAACCCAATATCTTCTATTTCTTCAAAAAGAACATTTTGAGTTGTCAAAGTATAATCAACATCATATAATAATTTTTGATATATTCGATTCTTTATATATCCAAAAACCATTTCATCTTTATTTTCTATTTTAGTAATAAAACTTAGACTTAATTTTTTATCTATTGTAGATGACTTAAATCTTTCTAAAGAAACTAGATAATTATAAACATCTAAAGACATTTGATAACATGGTGTTATTCTATTTAAAATATTATCAAAAATAGATATATAATGTTTTAAATTACATAACAACCTATTATATTTTTCACTATTTTTATTATTAGTAATTTCTAAATTCATTAATGCTATGTAATCCCCATATATAGCATCAGTAACATTAATAAGCATAGAAATATCTTCTTTAACCATAAATACTCTCCTTAATAGAGAGTATTATATCACTTTAATTATATATTTACTATTATCATTTTTTTGTTTTTTTATCTTCCATTACTTCTTTTAAGACTGTTCCAAATGTAGCAATTCCTTGAAGTTCAGCGGGAACAATTATTTTTGTTGCATTACCATCAGCAACATGAGATAAAGTTTCATAGCTTTTAAGTTGTAATACCGCCTCATCTGCTCCAGCTTCCTTTAAAAGTTTAATTCCATCAGCTTCTGCTTGTTTGATTTTTATTAATGCTTCAGCCTCTCCTTCAGCAATCTTGATTTGGCTCATTTTTTGTGCTTCTGCTCTTAAGATTGCACTTTCTTTTTCACCTTCTGCAATTAAGATACTTGACTTTTTTTCGCCTTCTGCTTGTAATATTTTTTCTCTTCTTTCACGTTCAGCCCGCATTTGTTTTTCCATAGCATCTTGAATATCTCGTGGTGGCAAAATATTTTTTACTTCTACTCGATTAACTTTTATTCCCCACGGATCTGTTGCTTCATCTAATATTGCCCGCATTTTAGTATTAATGATATCTCTACTTGTAAGAGTCTGATCAAGTTCTAATTCCCCGATAATGTTTCTTAGAGTTGTCGCAGTTAGATTTTCAATAGCACTTATTGGATAGTCTACTCCATAAGTATATAGTTTAGGATCAGTTATTTGAAAATATACTACAGTATCAATTTGCATAGTAACATTATCTTTAGTAATAACAGGTTGGGGAGCAAAATCCTTTACTGTTTCTTTTAAAGATACCTTATTAGCAATAGCATCAATAAATGGAATTTTAAAATGTATACCATTTTGCCAAGTAGTATGATATGAACCTAATCTTTCAATAACATAACTTTTAGCTTGAGGAACAATCTTGATACTAGGTACAATGATAATAATAACAATAATTAATATAGCAAATAATATTTCTGGCATATTTATCCCTCCTTTTTTACAACAACTTTAACGCCATCAATTGCTTCAATTATAACCTCGTTACCAACAGCTATTTTAGTATTACTTATAGCGCTCCATCTTTTACCATCAACACGTACTTCACCTACTGCATTTTTCTTAATTTCTTCTGTAACAATGCCATGCATCCCAATAATACGATCAGCATTGGTTCTTACTTGCTTAGTTGGCAAATACTTTTTTAATAATGGTTTTGTTATAAAAAGTAACAAAATACTTAATACTACAAATATAGTAAAGATAACTGTTGTATTATCAATGAAAAAAGATAGTATTAAAGCAACAATTCCACTAAAACAAAACCAAATAGTAAGTAAATCTGTTGTTACAAGTTCAATAAACGCAAGAACAATTACTAAAATAAACCAAAAAATCCAATCCATAATACTTCAACTCCATCTTTATTGTACTAAATTTCCAATTAAAAGTCACGGCTTATTAACTTAAATAATAAATTTAAAAATCTCAATCCTTTAGGATTGAGATTACATATTGCTTAGTTTTTCTTTAACTAATTTGCTAACTAATGACATATCAGCATTTTTATCGGCGAGTAATTCATTAACTTTATTCATAATTAATCCCATATCTTTCATACTAGTTGGATTAACTCTAGCAAATACTGAATTAATTACTTCTTCAATTTCAGTTTGAGACATTTCTTCAGGTAAATAAGCTTCTAAAATAGTTATTTCCTTTTCTAAATCTTTAACTTTATCTTCTTTACCATACTTTATATATTCTGCAACTGAATCTTTTCTCAACTTTACTTGTTTTTTTATGACACTTGCCACTTCAGTATCTCTAAGCTCATGCTTTTTAGATATTTGTTCCATTTGTAAAGCGCTTTTTAACATCCGAAGTACTGATAGTTTAAAAGCATTCTTTTCTTTCATTGCACTTTTTAAATCTTCATTAATTTTTTCGTTCATTATTAACCCCGATTCTTTTTATGAGAATTTTTAATTCCTTCTTTAATTTCATTTCTTCTTCTAACACCAGGTTTTTCATAGTGTTTTCTTTTCTTTAGTTCAGAAGGGACTCCACTACGTGCAACTTTTGCTTTGAACTTTTTTAATGCTAAATCAATATTACCATTTTGAACCACTACTTTTGTCATTATTCAGCCCTCCCTTCTGTTAATTCGATATTATTATAACATCAGGTCCTAAGCATTTCAACACTTTTTCCAAATTTTTATAGGGTTTTAGCCAAAAATGAGCTTACGTATATTCTTTCCTATTTGACATCCTATTTCAAAAATTGTTTTGCCAATATTTAAAACTGCCGTTAGGAAAGATGCTGTTATTGCACCTCCAACTATTGATGCCAATTCTTTATTTTCTAATTTCATTTTACCTCCTTATTTTTCAAAAAAGCCACAAAATATGCCTAGAGCGAATATTAATAAACCACCTAGAACTAGCCATACTGTTTTGCTTCCACCATTAATTTCATTTAATTCTTGTTTGCTTAAAATATCCATTGCTACCTCCTTTAAATTGGATATAAAATTTTAGTTAAAAGATTAATTATATTAAATATACTTTGCCAAAACATATAACCTCCTTACAATAATTTTTTTAGTTTATTCCATATTTTTTCTTTATTATAATAAATACTAATATTTACAACTAGATTGTTAGGATAATCAGAGGAAGAAGAAATAATAATTTCTTGATAATTAACCATTGCATTAGAATCGATTTTTATATCACTTACATACAAAACTTCTAATTCTTTCTTTTTATCATTAATTTTATAATATTCCCCATTTAAGATTGTATCAGAGTAAGTAATTGGAACATTTAAATTCAAAGTACCATTTTGGTAATAAGCATAAGTATTATAAACATCATATACAGTAACATTTATAAATATTATGCCACATATTACTAAAAGAATGGTTAAGATTATAAATATTTTCCAGGTTTTATAAGGAATATTTAATAAAGTTTCATAATTCATGATTTCCTCCGAAAGTAATTATTCTATCAAATAAATGATCATGGTTTTTATGCGTAATATAAATAATGGTTTTTTCTTTGTACTTTCTTTTGATATTTTTTATAATTTGTTTTTCCGTATTATAATCAACTTCACTTAATGCCTCATCTAAAATGAGTATTTGGTAGTCATTTAGTAATGCTCTTGCCAATATAATTCGTTGTTTTTCACCACCAGAAATATTAGTAGATTCATTATTTATACCTGTTTCATAGCGAAATATTTTTTTATCAACTATTTCATCTATTAAACAAATTTTACAAACTTCATAAAATTTGGTATCAGAAATATCACGATCTAACTTAATATTATCTTTTATACTACCAGTAATTAAATTTTCATTTTGATTAACATAAGTTATATTACTTCTGATAGTATTAATACTTAAATCTTTAATATTCTTATTTCCTATATATACTTTTCCGGAATAATTAGTAATATATTTATCAATTATTTGGCATAAAGTAGATTTACCACTACCACTTTTTCCTTTAATGCTAATAAATTCTCCAGGATTAATTTTTAAATTAAAATTTTTAAATATTGTAACTAAATTATCATAGGAATATGTTAATTTTTTTATAATTATTCCATTATTATTTAATTCAGTTTTATCTCCTAAAACTTCTTTGTTTAAGCTAAGAAAATCATTTATTTTAGAAAAACTTGCTTTAACAAAATTATATTTAGGTAAACTATCGACACAATTTTTTATAGGATCTAAGAAAAGACTTAAAATAGTATTAAATGTTATAAGAGATGCTACTTCTAAAGTACCTTGAAAAATCAAATAAAATCCCCAGGTATTTACAATAAAAAAGCCTATTTCATTAATAGTATTTTTTATAAATTTTTCATTATTTATAAATTTTCCTAACTTAAAATTATCAAATAATAATTGAGATAGACTATTTTCTATTCTTTTTAAATGTTTATCTGTAACATTTAAGTTTTTAATACTATTAATCATATTAATATTTTCTAAAAGGTGATTATTAAATTCGGCATCTAGTTCAATATTAGCATAAGCCTTTTTATATATTATTTTACTAGTTATTAAACCAACTAATAGATAAAGAAATAAACAAAGAAAAAGGATTAAAGAAAGTTTATTGCTTATACTATATAATAAAGGCAAAGCGGTTAACATAAGTAGTAAGTCGAGAAAGCAAGTAATGAAAATTTCACTAAATAAATTTTTGATGTTATTTAGTTCATTAACACGAGTAATTATTTCTCCACTAGTTCTACTCGTTATAACCTCTAAAGGAAGATTAAAGATATGTTCAATGAAGTTGCTGTTTAATAGACAATCAATATTTTTATTAAGATAATTTTCTAAATAACTGCGTATATATTGAAAAATTAATTTTAATATTACAAATATTCCAAAAAGTACTCCAAATAATTTGAGATATGTAACATAATAATTTTGATTTATTGCATTAATCATTACTTGAAAATAATAACTATTAGCAATTGTAAATAAAATTAAAAATATACTTACTAAAATAATGGTTAAGAATAGCTTTTTTTCATGTAGTAATATTTTAAAGAAAATATTAAATAAACTATTTTCTTTTTGAAATACAGCTATTTTTCTTTTGGGCCGAAAAAGGAGCAGAACATGACTCCAGTTTTCATAGAATTCATCTTTTGTCTTTACTACTTTACCTTTAGCTGGATCCATTAATATTACTTTTTTGTCGGTAATTTTGTAAATGACAACATAATGATTAAAGCCATTTTTCTCTGAAATATGAGCAATTGCGGGCAAGAATATTTGCGAATCACTCAGATTACTCACCTTTACCCCCATGGCATCAAATCCATATTTTTTGCTAGCTTCAATAATATTTAAAGCCGTAGTTCCTTCATTAGAAGTTTTAGTATCAAGGCGTAATTTCTCTAAAGATACATATCCTTTATAATAACTAATGATGGATGCTAAAGAACAAATGCCACAATCTTTGATATCTCTTTGACGAACAATTTTCATGTATCAAAAAACCTCCCTTCACTTATTATATATTGCAGTGGGAGGTCTATTTCCTTTTTTTCTGATAACTTTTTTAAAAAATTTTTTTACAATAACATTATTTGCTTTTTAGTTAAGCCAGTTATTTTAGAAATTAAATCAAAGTCTATGCCATTTTCTTTCATCTTTTTTGCATTTTCTTGTAAAATGTACCCTTTGTCAAGGACAAATTTTAATTTTTAAGAAGAAGGGATTTATTTTTTTTGCTTTTTCCAATTTTTATTGGATATTCTCCAGTTGTTATATATTTATAAAATTCTGATGGTGATA